>NZ_JAWOUH010000002.1:0-484361 GCF_033339295.1 Vibrio sp. 704
CGTAGCTGCAATCCTGCTTGCTCAAAATCTATTCAAACATGGTTGCGCTTTGGGGAAATTATGAGGGGATCCCTCAGGGCAAAGCTATCAACCCTTATTAACGTAATAATTATTATTCATCTGTCACTAACAAGAGAGAGCTTTTGAAACTTGAGTTTAACGGATCTCTATTGAAAACCTCACCATTAGTCGTATCAAAAGTTGCAACATGCTTACCGTCGCCATTAGGTGTGTTGCTCCAGACATAACGCCCTAGAACATCATCTCCATCTTTCAGACTATAGCCGCTAGCAAACCCTGTACTATTTATGGCTGGGCTGTGGCAAGCTCGCTCAGTTAGAGATACTAGCTCTTTGATATTTGCTAGTCGCCAATTTTTTTTGTCAGCAAAATTGTGAAGAGGATGGTTGCCGTCCTTATTACGAATTTGTTTGGCTGTGGAGAGAGCGAGTTGCCATGACATTGTAGATCGCGTCCCCTGGCATTCTTGGTTTCCTACATTCCATGTCATACCAACTGGACAGCGCATCCATGTTAGACCTGTTTTCAGGTCAGTTACGGTACCGCTCTCAGAATATGTATAACGCGTGTTAGGTGCCGTTTTAGCAAAGTCAGTAGAACACTCTTGTGCAGCTATTGCAGTTTGAGAAGCCAAAGTAAGAGATAGTACAGTTATTAATTTCTTCATCTTATTGCCCCTTAACTGCGACTAGACGGATTGGGAATTGGTAAGAATCATCGGCACCCGCACTTGTGTTGCTTGATCGAATCTCGACGTATGAAATAGTGCCTCTATCTTTGCCCCGGGAGACAATCGCAGGGAAATAAATCTCGCCATCAATAAGTTGTGATGATGCATTCGTAAACTTAAAGTCGCTATGCCAAAACGCACCATATCCTAAATAAGGGCTACCTATGGTTTGCTGTGGAAAGTATTTAACATTAAAACCATAGACGTTGTATTTTGCATATTCATCGTTCGGAGCAAACAGTGTTTGTTCACCAAAGTCTAGTAAGTCATAAGTCTCACGGTAAGTAGGCAAGCGCCAACCAGTGATTCCACATAACGATTGTTTGTTTATGTACTGAACATATTGGCTAGTGGTACAAACTTCATCACCAGCGTCTTTACAACCTGCAAGCTCTACATCTTTGCTAAATGGCTTAAATGTTTCAGACTCAAACGCAAATAGGCGATCTTTAAATTGAACTGAGCTCGCATCCGCACTTTTGTTTTCCCAAACAAGACCAGTACGCTCGTCCATAGTACAAGCCCACTCAGTCGCATCTGCAGCTAAAGCAGCACCTTGTGAATCTAACTTAACGAACTTAAAGCCTGCGCCTGTCGACGTTTGCTTGTCCTCTTTGTCGAAGCCGTACTCCGCATCTTGACCAGGGTAAGACGCTTGAACCTCTGCTACGTCTGCTGCTCCTTCAGCAAAATAAAGAACGGCGCCCGTATCGTTACTACCAACCGTTTGTTCAGCAACCGCTACAATTTCTTCAGCAAATGCACTCACTTCCACTTCAGACAGAAGATCAGAGGCCAATGATTTACCCTGGAAGCTAAGGCTTTGAGCAAGCAGCGCTACGCCTTGGGTCATTTGTTGTGGCTGCATTGCAGCTAATAGTGCAACCGTGTTTTGCTCTAGCTTATCTAGCTCGCTGGCTTCTGCGTTAGACATTACCGTTCCAGACAGAGAAACACCGGCATCGGTGAGTTGTGCTTTCACAATCTCTTCAGCTTGAGCAACGGTTTTACCGTCAACCACAAGACCTGCGAGCAACGTTGTTACACCATTGACCGTGTTACCCGTTGCTAAGTTTTGGCCCGGAGCCGCAAGACGCAACGTTTGGTTCGAACCTTGATCAACTTGAGCAAGAATGGTGCTGGTTAGTACGTTTTTGTCGCTTGAAGTCAGGCTAAATTTACCGGCATTATCCGTTTTAGCACTCGGCTCGGTCGTATCACAAACGTAGTTTTGGTTTAAATCGATGCAGACTGGCGTATCAAGAAGTGTACCTGCAGAAACGATGGTGCCAGCTACATCATAGGTCGGTGCCGACGTGTCACCACCAGAACCTCCGCCACAGCCAGCAAGGGCTAGTGACATAGCAACGAAAGAATATTGAAACTTCATAGATTTTATCTTCTTTTGATTTTAATTAACGAGAGCGAATCACTCTCACCATTGAAAGCAGGAAAAGTCCTAACAAGGTCCAAGGCGAACCACTGCCACCTGAACCACCGCCACTGCTTTCTTTAGTGGTATCAGCACTACACTGATACTGAGCAAAGTGACTCACACCCCACTCTTTCAACACCCCAGAGTTCCCTGACACGCGGTCAGACACTTCGAGACGCCAAGTCCCCCAACTCGGTTGACCGACAAGTGCTTGTAACTCCTCGTCATACTGAGCGGTGAAGTAACCTTTAAATCCTTTGGTATTGCTTGATTGATGGCTAAGTAGCACGACCGATTTGCCTTGTGGAGACACTAGCGTCACTTGCAGATCTTGCAGTGAGTCATGTTCGATGTTCAGGTAAACCGCAAACGAATCATCAATCGTGCGTGACTTGTCCGATAGCGTCTGAGAGAACAGTCTGTCGCCCTGTTCCGGCAAAGCGGAGTTCACTGGTTGAGGCTGGATATCGAGCTCTGGCGTACCATTAACCAGCATCACCTTTTCACTCCACTGGTGAGTCTTTAGGCCTTCAGAAAATTGATAATCCAATGAAATAGAGGAATCGAATTGCGTGCCACATGTTAGACCGCTTGGTAACGCCACCTTCATTGAGGTCGAGTCAGAAAGCGTTTCATCAAAGTCGAAAACAGATGCGTTGTTTAGCTGCCATTGCCCTTTGATGCTCGCTTCACGGCCAGTTTGGCTCAGGCTCAAACCAACGTCTTGACCTTGTGCGATGTATCGAGCGTCATAGCGAACACGAAGAGGCGCTTTAAGTAAGTTGTGTCTGTTGAAGCTGTCCGTCAGGAATTGGGAGTAGTCTTTATTTGGGAACAAGGTGTTTGCGGCAAACACGGTCGACTCCGCCAGATCATGCATTTTCACGCCACGACCAATGCCGTACATGCCTTCAAGAACAATGGCGTCAAACTCGCGGAACACCCTATCGGTATCATCACCGTATCGTTCAACCGATGCTTTAAGCGCTTGAAACAGCGGCGTTGACCATAGCTCGTCACCTAGTTCACCGCCCACACTGACGTGCGCTGGGTACTCTGAGCTCTCGAAGTAACGTGCTCTTTGGTTCCATAAGCTACGAGTTGTTTTGCGTGTTCCGAACACACCGTCCCAGTTGAACACCGTATCTAACTCGAATTCTTGACCACGACGCGAAGCATCCAAATATTGAATGCGGTAGCTCGCGCTGCCCGCCCAGTAATCAGCAAAACCCTCTGCGATAGCACCAGTGTGACCGTACGCCCAATCCGGTACGATTTGGTAATGAATGCCATGCCCAAGCTCGTGTATCACGACATCAGCCTCGACTGCATCCGGAGAAACACCACCGACACCCAGCATGAGTGCTTTCGGACCGTAATAGTAAGTAGAGTTATCTTTTGATAAACCGCGAGCATCAAAACGAAGCGGTTCATCAAACAAGTCGTAAGTCAGGCTTGTCAGATATTGGATCGAGCTATCAAGATGATAAAAAGCCATCAACTGTGGGAACGCATTGTCACCAAACTCGGTGCTTTGCATCTCATCAACACTGTCAAATGCTTGAACCCCTTCTGCGCTGAGGAAGTCCAACGTATCGAGTACAGGCGCTTCACCAGGTGCTGGGGCTGAAAATAAACCCGTCGCATCCACTTGCTTTAATCTTGGGTTAGAGAGATAGAACTTACCTCCCGACTTTAAAACCTCAATCGACTTGGTGACGTACTCGATCGGCTGAGGGTAATCGGACAGTGCTGACCATGTCGATTCTGGTGCCGCTTGCTGTTGCATGGTGCGCAGATCTGGGTTGAATAAAGAAACCTCAACATCAACCAGACTTCCAGATCTCAAAGCCGGTGGCTCTTGTGCTTGCAGTTGGCGAGGCGATTCCAATTCCATTGCAACCGTTGGTTTACCGTTGCGAATTATCGTATCTTCAAGGCTCTTAAACACTCGCACAACGTGATGATTTTTATCAGTTGTTACTACAAGGGCACGCTGAGATTGATATTCACCGTTAACCCAAACATCAAAATTGTAATGCTCACCAAGCTGAGACTGGGTTTTGTAACGGAACTTAAACTCGCCCGCTTCTGAGTAGTGGCTGTCTAAATAAGTTTTCGCTTGCGCTTCATTGGTCACCACAGAATCCGTTGTGGGATAATCCCACTCTGCAGACAGCGCCGCAGGGGTACATGCAATAAGCAGTGAAAACGCCAATGGTTTTAGCTTCATGATTTCGTCCTAGAATTCGTATTTTGCAGTCAGCGTGAAGTAGCGCCCTGGCTCAGTTGAGTAACGCTTACTTTCCTCAGCGATACCCGCTACGTCTTGGTATCGGATGTATTCTTTGTCGAACAGGTTGATGATGTTTGCGCTAACACGAAGGTCTTTGGAAACGTGGTAAGTTGCGCCAATATCAAACGTATTCCACGCACTTGTCTGCGCGCACTCTGTCGCTAGACCAAGCGTGGTCTGGCATTTAGGAACGCGATCCATGGCCGCGGCCCAGTTCCAAGCCACGTAAGCATTGAAGTCTTGGTCGGCGTATTTCAGTTGAGCGTTACCTTCGAATGGCGTAATGCTTCGAACGTATTCACCTTCCGCGTCTTTGCCATCTACGTAGCCAAACTTGGTGCTGATGTTCCATCGCTTAGTGATCGCGTAACCCGCAGAAAGCTCTGCACCATACGTCTCGACACCATCGAGGTTTTGGTATTGTTTAATGTAATTACCATTGCTTGAGTCAAAGCCCGTGGTCACAACGTCGATGAAGTTTTCAAACTTGTTGTAGAACAAAGACGCATAGACATACGCACGACCGTTATCGAACTTGTTACCGATTTCAAATGAGTCGGAAGTTTCAGCTTCTAGATCCATGTTTGGTGCAATGACAAACGGCGTGAGCGGCACAAAGTCGTGGCTTACAAAGCCATACGCTTTATCGTATTCCGGAGCACGGTAACCATGGTTATAAGATACATAAGCAATGTTGTTGGCAAATACTTCACGAGAAACCGAAAGACTTGGAGATACCTCTGAGCTATCCATGTCTTTTAATGGGAAGCCGCCCACTTCACCCGCACCGTCTGGCGTGAGACGGTGCGCATCAAAGCGTAGGCCACCTGTGATGGTCCATTTATCCAGTTCCACCATGTCTCGAACGTACAAACCAATGTTATAAGCACGAGCAGGAGCGAAAGGTTGTTTGGTCGAAGGTGTTACTCCGTTCCAATCAATCTTGGAGTCGCTATCTGTGCGTTCGTAATAGTCAGTAGAAAGCTCGACACCGTAAGCCAATTGGTGCTCAGCATTTGCTGCATAAATCGTATTAGTGAAATCGCCACGGAAGCCAATTGTTTCGTCAATGAAGGTTTTGTGTTCCAGCTCGCGACGCTTGGTGATCAAACCATTGTGATCCACTTGGCGCATTAAACGGTTGGTGTCTTCCACCACTTCGGTGTGACGCCAGTAAACTTTGGTATCCAACTCTTCGAACCAAGTTGGATTAATCGGAGTCACCTCTGCACCAATATAAGCGCTGTACTCTTCTGTGGTTTCATCCTCAGCAAAGTCTTCAATATGCCAAATTCCATCAGGTTGAATGGACGGTGAACCCTCCAAACGCTCTTGGTTCTGGGTGTAGAGTTCAGCTTTCGCTTTCAACATCACCTCTTCATTGAAAAAGTGGTTGATCGTATAAGCACCGCTGTAACCATCGAGGTCGCGGTTATACAAATCTTCATCAAAGTTACGTGTCTCTTGCCCCTGCCAGTATGAAACGTTAAACAAACTCTCAGTATCACCGGAGCGGAAAGCTAGATTACTCGTGCCTTTGTACTTGTTGCTGATATCGGTGTAAGTACCGGATACATCGGTGTAGAAGTCTTTGTCTTTTAAGAAATCACCCGGCTTGCTGGATTCTAAAATCACCACACCGCCGATCGCGCCAGAGCCATGCACCGAAGAGCTTGCACCTTTAATGATTTGCAGCGATTCAAAATTGGATAAATCAAAAGTATCTCGCCCAACTGCATCATTAATGTCATTCGCACCGAAGCCATCCGCAGAACGAATGCCATCACGAACGATCATAATGCGGTTACCCGTCATACCACGGATGGTAATGTTTTGCGGACGTCCTGCACCGCCCGTCACGCTTACACCAGGTTCGTTACGCAGCACGTCATATAGCTCGGTCTCGCCTCTTTCTTCGATTTGCTCGTTTGTGATAACCGCGACACTACCTGCCACTTTTGACAATGGCTGATCGATTTTATTGGCGGTTACCACCACCTCTTCCATTGAGAAAACCTTAGATTCGGCGTGCACTTGACTGGCAGCAAGTACCGAAAGTACTGCCGCTGACACTGGGGTAAGCTTCATTTACTGCTCCGCTTTAGATGTTTTAATGAGTGATAGTAGAAATGCGTATTCTTTTGCTTGTTGTTCTTGCGCTTGTCGTGGGTCCATTTGGTGGCCCGAATTAAAATCAGTTTGCAACAAGTACGGCCCGTTGCGCTCACTTAACGCTGAAACTTTAGCGAGATACTTAGCGCCTTCCCAATATGGCACGCGCTGATCGATTAAACCGACTTGAACAAACATGGGTGGGTAAGCGTCTTTATGGATATTGAGAATCGGATCGTACGCCTTCATTAACGCCAATTGTCCAGGTTTGGTTGGGTTACCCCATTCGCCATACTGCTGTGTGGTAAGCGGAAGTGAGGTATCCGACATACTTGCAACCACATCAACAAAAGGCACTTTAAGTACGACACCTGAAAACAATTTAGGATCTTGATTAACCGCTCCGGCCACCAACGTGCCACCAGCACTAGAACCGATGGCGAAAACCTCTCTATTGCCACGTTCGAATGTTTGCAGCGCCTTCGCGGCCGCGACAAAATCACCAATAGAATTGGCTTTTCGCACACCACGGCCTTGCTCGTGCCATTCATCGCCAAAGTACCCACCGCCACGGACATGGGCGATAGCGTAAATCACACCTTGGTCGAGTAAACTGATAACCTGAGGCATAAAGTACGGTTTCATCGTAAAACCATACGCGCCGTAACCGTAAATCATCACAGGAGATTGTGGGTGCAATTTGTCTTTGCGATACGCCAAAGAGACAGGGACAGAAACGCCGTCGTGCTTAATAAAAATACGTTGGGATACATAACGCTGACTATCAAAGTCTTGGTAAGCATCTTGAGAGTACAAGGATTTATTCAGCGTTTTTACATCGAACTCTTCCCACTGAGGAGGCGTAGTCATCGACATGCTTCGGATACGAATCTTGTTTGATTCAAAATCGCCCAACGTGCTTAGCCAAGCGACATTACCATCGTGTTCCAATGGCAGTATCACTTTTTCCTGACCTTGGTAAGAATACACCGTCAAAGTCGACACATTGTTTGGCTTGCTAAGTGCCACAACTCCTGCATCATAAAGGTAGAACTGTTCAAGCGGCTCACGAGGATTGGTGAAGCGTTGCCATGTTGCGCCAAGCGGTGCGAGTTCGGCTTGGTAAAGGGCGAACTTTCCTTCAAAGTTGCTTTTCAGATAAATGTAACCTTTCGCCACATCCGCGTAATATTCCACACCCACTTCAGGCTTTCGCAATGAATCTGAGACAGTGCCCGTTTCTAGATCGACAAGCTTCTGCTCTGTTGTTGACTCGTTGTTGCTTTGCAGCACAGCATAACGGCTATCTGCCGCACGATAGAAAGAAAGTAACCAATCTGACTTGGGTTCATTCCATAGGACTGTTTTTGCCAAAGATTCAGTGGAGATACGTAAGATCTGATGAGGTCGCTGAGTGCGCTTTTCTTTTGCAACGAGGAATGCCACTTTCCCGTTAGGTGACAACAATACGCCACTATCGACGTGCGTCGCCAGTTCCGTAGATTGGCCGGAGAGTAAATCAACAACCACAGCACGATATTGTTCGCTACCGTCGATATCTTCCGTGAAAAGGAGCGTGTCACCATTCACTTGCCATTGACCAAGTTGGTAGTACTGATGCGCAGATTGTCGTTCATCGAAATCGAACACCACGTTTTCTGGTGCATGTTGACTCGCACGGGATAATAGTAAGTAACGACCATCGCGACGCGTTAGCGTCCACTCTCTTCCACTCATGATCGACCATGGCTTATCACCTTTGTCTGCCACCATGGTATCCCACTGCGTGAGTAGGTTTTTTGTCAACGTCTGATAACTTTTTTGGTGCTGTTCAGTTTTGTGGTTTTGTTCTGTTAGGTAGGTAAGAACTCGCTCATCTTTACGAGCATCATCTCGAAGCCAGTTGAAATCATCAGCAGCAAAGCCAGAACTAGAGGTAATTATGAGCCCTAAAAAAACATGAGTAAATTTCATATAGAGAGCGAATTCATTTATAGGATTAATACAATGGCGCGTATTCTGCCCTTAAATAAAAATGAGATCAATTATCATTTTCATAATCATGTAAGATTTTTATCTAGTGTGTGAGGAAAAACGTTTGCTTTGACCGAGGTAATAAAACTTAATAACTTCCTAAATTAGCGTTCTATGCTGTTTATATACAACCAGACAAATATAAAAGCTGACAAACGAGTGAGTATGGAAAGACGCTATTTCACCTAGCGACAGACATAAAAAATCCGAGTGCGAACACTCGGATTTTTAAGAACTAAAATCAATGGGAAACTACAGCAGCTTTTACTCTTCAGAGCTCGGTGCCGCTGGTTTTTTCTTAGGGATGAAGACATCATCACCCACAGATACGTTTTTGTAGAAGCTCTTGTCACGCTTAGCTGGTTTTTTCGCCGATTTTTTCGCTTGAGGGCGAGCTTTCTTTGCGGTCGCTTTCTTATTGCGGAAATCTGGTTTAGGTGGCTTAAGGCCTTTAAACTTACCTTTCAAATCTTCGAACAATGAAAACTCAAGATCTTGTTGTAGGTATGCTTCTACACGTTTAAAGCTATCCCAGTCTTTTGGACCAACAAGAGAGATTGCATCCCCTTTATTTCCAGCACGACCAGTACGACCAACTCGGTGTACGTATTCTTCGGTATGCTTTGGCATATCGAAGTTGATGACGTGTGTCACAGTTGCAATATCCAAACCGCGGGAAGCAACATCAGTCGTTACAAGGATCTTAAATACTGCGCGCTCAAACTGACTCATAATGGTGTTACGTTGAGTCTGGTTCAAGTTACCACTTAGTGCTACAGCCTTCAGTTTCTTTTCGTTCAGCTTTTCTGTTAGTCGCTCAGTATCATCACGCGTTGCCGTAAAGATAATAACTTGACGGTATTCAGCCTCAGAAAGAACACGATCTAAAATTGCCTCTTTATGATCTAGGTGATCACACAAGTAAAATTTTTGCGTGATATCTTTATGTTCTTCGTTAGAAACGCCGATAGCAATTCGCTTTGGCGCATTGAGCATTTCAGCCGCGATTTCATTGACGTCTGCATGATCTAATGTCGCAGAGAACATCAACGTTTGACGACGACGATGCTTGGCTGCTTTATGAATGCGACGAAGCTCTGGTGCAAAGCCCAAATCCAACATACGGTCTGCTTCGTCCAGAATTAGCGTTTCCAAACCATCCAGATAAAGCGAACGGTGCTCTAAGTGATCAGCCAAACGTCCTGGTGTCGCCACGATAAATTTCGGGTAACGACGCAGAGCTTTTACCTGATCGTTAAAGTTCTCACCACCCAAAATCAGTGCTGCTTCATAAGATAGGCCAGCTAGCATAGAACGAAGCTCACCATATACTTGTTTCGCTAACTCACGAGTAGGAGCAAGGATAACCGCGCGAGGGTCTTTCGCAGAAAACGATTTTGTCTTTAAAGACTTATGAAGCATTGGCAATACAAACGCCAAAGTCTTGCCCGAACCCGTTTTCGAAGATGCCAATAGATCCTTGCCTGCAATCGCAACAGGAATCGCCTGCTGCTGAATGTCAGTCGCTTTTTTAAAATCGTAGTGTTTTAGGTTCTTCAACAATCGGTTGTCTAGGCCTAGATCTTTAAATTGCAAAGTATTCTCCAATAAATCAGTCAGCGTCTGAGCGCTCTGTAGTGTCGTTTCCGCTCTAACGCAGCAAAAAAATAAAGCTCGGTATAATACCGCAAATCATAGGAGTATAGATAGAGATCACACAAACTAATTCCCTGTGGTGACGGTAAAACATCATTTGTGGCTCAGTTCAGAGTAAACCCTAGCCTTTTTGATGTGCATCTGAACGTGAAGTTCAGTGAAAGGCCTTTCAGATATGTCTTCTATTCTTCAACAAAACGACGTAAATAGCAGTTATTTGGGCCAATAAACTTTCATTTGTGTCAATATCGTCTAAATTATTGATATCAGGAACGTGGCAAATACACCTGCTATGAAAACTGTTGTGAGAGCGAGGGAGAAGATAGACTATTCACCTTTGTTAAGCTCAGGTAAAAGTTGACGTCAGGTACTCCATGAAATTCTTGGGTTTTTTTGACTTTTGCTACATCATGTACTGATAAAATGTAACCACATTTAACCTCGCTACTGTATAAAATAATAGTTAGTGGCGAGACTTTCACTATAAGCAAGGAGTTCTTATATGAACAAAACGTTGATCGCAGCTGCAGCAACTTCAGTACTTCTACTAGCCGGTTGTGCTTCTTCTGATGACGCAGCTACAGCAAATGCAGCAAAATTAGACGAACTAAGCAACCAAGTTAGCCAACTAAGCCAAGACGTACAAGCTCTTCAATCTGACGTTCAAAAATCAGGCGCAGCAGCAATGGCTGCTCAAGAAGAAGCTGAGCGTGCTAACGAGCGTATCGATAACATCGCTCAGTCTTACACTAAGTAAGTAAGAGAATCGAAAATAACCGTCATTTATCAACCAGTTACACGATTGAAAATTATCAAATGGCGATAAAGTGGCGACATTATCTATGTCGCCACTTTTTGTATCTGGGTAACCGGCTAAGGTATAAATGCATTAAGTAAAAATTCAGTCTCACCCCATATGACTGTGATTAGAGTGCTTGATGATATGGTCTTCATAAACAGTAAAAAGAAAACATTAACAATCAAAAGATTAAAGTATCATAAATTAACTCACGTCTCAGAAGTGTCCACACATCACTACATATATTAGTTTAATGAACTTATAGTTCATTAAACTTAACGAACTTCATACCTGTGGATTGTGCGTAGTCCAGAACTCTCTCTAAGTTGCTTTCAGTAATGCACCAGATATTGTCTTCACAAGCATAATCTATGTCATGACTAGCTAAAATAAGTAACTGTCCTTTTTCGTTTGCCTCGTCAATGGCATCCATTATTTTTTCAAAGTTAAATACGTGCCCATCAATCCCAGCAGCCATCAAATAATGACTATTCCCATCACTTAAAGCATCTACAAAGTTTGCACTTCTGAAATCTCTTAGTTTATTGAACCGACCTCTCAGATTTTCGTTGATCTCGTCACTCGTGCTACCGTAAGGAAATGCTATGCTAGTTGTATTGAAGCCATCTTCAAGCATACGGTTTAATCCTAAATCAATTTCTACACGTAAGTATTCGCTCATACCATTTTCGGCAACAAAATCGGGGCCGTTATGATGATATGTTGTATGAAACCCAATCTCATGACCTCTGTTTTGAATTTCCATCAACAAATCTTGCAACCTTGTGCCACTAACCTTCATCGTATAGCGTGTAACAAAGAAAGTGGCTTTAGCATCGTATTGATCGAAGATATCCATGGACTTATGCCAATTTTCGATATAAGTATCATCAAAAGACAAAGCCAATCGACCAACAGACTGCACTTGTAAAGTGTCTTCTTCTGATTCTTGGCAACCTACAATTAAGAGGCTGAACACTAGGATAATAAACTTATTCATAAACTTTAAAATAACCTGTAAACCAATAGGGTGATATATGCAACCAGACCAACTAACAGTATGACACTCCGTTTATTTTTCTTTACCAACTACATTAACCACTTTTCCACCTTCATCTCATGAAAAAATTTGAAAAAGCAGCCTTGCTGTAAGATTGGTTCTAGAGCCTTGCGGTATCTGCCTTAACTGCAACTAAATAGATCTTTAATTTTGCACACGAGATCTTTAACAAACTGACAAAAAACACATAGCAGCATTAATAATCAATAGCTTACAACATTTCATCAGATCTTTATAGATCGTTATTACTGCAATTTATCGAATAAAATCGCAATTATTGAAATTGTAATAGGCGCAATATAAGCCCTTTCTAGCGGCTTTTCATATCACTCAAAGTCCTTATAGCAAAAGGCTTTATCGCGTGTTCTAAGCCCCTCCTAGTCCCTTAGATTTTCACTAAATCAAAATAGCGAAAAAACCAGATCGAAAAGCGTGCAGGTGGGGAGGAGGAGTGCGGATTCCGTCACTCGCGTATGCATTTCGTGAGCCTGTGATACAGGAATGAAAGTTAGTTACAGAATCACAGGAAAAAGAAAAGCGCCCGTTATAGGCGCTTGTTATGGATACCGGGAAGGTTTAGCTGACTTTGTAAGTGCCCGCTGAGCTGCCGCTGGTTACCGCAACTTCTGCGTCCGCTTTGATGTCTTCTATCACAGCTTCCACAATAGCTTGCACGAACTCTCTTTGCTTTGAGTACTGGCCATCTACGATGAAACCAGCGGCTTGTAGCTTTGCGACCACATTATTTGTTGTTTTACTGCTATTTAGTGCCATTTTACTTCCCTGCAGCTACAGTGGTTGACCCATCAACATGAGGTGAGCCTGTGAATGGACAAGCTGACGCACAGGTAATGACACCAACCCCACCGTTTAGCTTAATTGTATTTGCATCTTCAGTGATACTTTTAGCTTTGATGCTAAGCTCTTTACCTATAGTGAGTTTGACCTGCCCCTGTATGTCTTGTATCTGGTCTTTTAGTATTGATATTTCTTCACTCTGCTTTACTGTAATTTTACGCATCTCTTCAACGATAGCGGTATAGTTAATTACGTTTATCGACCTGTCTGTACAGTTCAGCGTGGCATTTTTGTCTGTGGTGCTTTCGAAGTTCCCCACTTCGTCTACCAACTGGTACACGCCTTGCCGTTTTTGGTATCGGCTTTCGCCTTGCTTAATCGCTGGTAACTTGAACCCCAATGGCAGCACACAACGAATAAAAGGCTTATCTGGCTGGCCGAACATAAAGCCGATTTCTACAATGCTTCCGATTGCCGGTGGTTCAAGTCTGCCGGCGTATTCACCCACCCCTGGTATTGGAAGTGGTACCGCCTGAAGTGGTGATTTGTCTTTGAACTCCACGCCCTTTTCATCGAGCAGCTGAACGTCCACCGCATAATGCGGATAAAAGCGATCAGACATGTCGCCCTCTTCTGGCAACTCAGGTAACGCAACCACCTTACCCCATCGCGGTAAATGCCAACGTCCGGTCAGCTCTGGGAACAAACGAAATATGATTCGCTTAATTGCATTTACGTCCATATCAGCTTCACCTCTGTTCCTTGGAAATCAACGCCCACCAAACGCAAGCCATTGATTATGGCGCCTGGTCTTAGCTTAGGGCTCGCAGGTATTTTCACTGACTTGGCCGTCGTGTGCCCCGTCATTAAGCTATCAGGAATAGCCACCGGCTTATCTGCCCAATAAGAGTCTTTCCAAGTGCCCACATAGATTTGGCCGTTACCCTGTTGTTGCCAAAACAGGTCTTCTATACCGAAAGCTTGAGACAGCTCGTCCATTACTCGATAGCCATTGCCATCACTGTAAAAGCAAGGGATAGAAGTTTTGCTGTAGGCTGCTTCTGGTACCACGAACTGCAGCCCGGTTTTGTTGGTCACGTCGCTTAGCAGTTGCATCAATGTCGGGTGGCGTAGTGTGATATCAAGCGGCTTAAACAACAATGCCGCCAACTCGCGACAAAAAAGTTCTGACCATCCTTTTTCCGATGCTTGCACCCGTTCGATGTAACCAAGGAATACCCTCGATATGCTGTCACCCCATCCAATATCTACGGCAATGATGGTATTTACCTTCGGAGAACCTTCAACGGAAATCGAGCAGCGAGCAGGTGTATTCGCATCAAAGAGAATGCGATGTTTCTTTGCTTTAACCTTCTGGCTACCAAGATAGGCGCGGCAAACAAACTTATGGTTTGGTTCCATTACCTCCCCCTATGACAATATTTCGTCTAGTGATTTGAGAAACTTCATAATGCCCGTGAGCTCAACACTTGTATCCGGAGGAACGTCTTCACTTTGTCCTGCTTCTACCGGAGTGGTTACCCCTTGCACCTGCTGCTGTGTTGCAGGTTTGTCTTCCTGACGTTGTTCAACACGCTCAGGAACAGACAAGTGCTCAACCAACTCGAAAGCGACGTTCCATTGTCGGTTGCTCTCTTGCTCATCGGCTCGAATAGTGCCTTGAAACTTCACCTGGCGTATCTTGAGTGCAGCGGCCGTGTTGTTGCTGATGCGGTAAATCTGGCGGGCGCTGTTCTCTTGCCCGCCTGCCATGGTGAAAAGGTTACTTAGGGTTTCACTCTTGTTGAATGGGATCACGCCACTGACGGACAACACTTTACCTTTGTTGCCCGTTTCGGCTTGATCAGTCGATGAGGACTGGCCGGACATATCTTGTCCGGCAAGCTGTTGGCGCACGCTAATGCGCTGGTTCTTGAGTAAGATTTGAGTGCCGTTAAGTGTGAGCATCATTCATCCAATTATGGTTGTGACAATAATGGGTTCGCGTTGTCGATAACACCGATTAACTCGTAACCAGTCTTATCGCTTTTCGCTGACCAAAACTCAAAGCGACAATCAGCCTCAACATTATTCGAGTCAGACTTAACCACTCGGATAAAACCACCCGTTTTAATATCATCTGTACTATTCACATTTGCATCAAAAGCAAAAGACATTGTATAACCTCGCCCTTCCATACCTTCTGTTATTGGAGCTACGAAATGCGCATTGCCTTTATGCTCTTCAACTGTGGTGAAAGTAGACGGATCAATGTTGTTTTTATCTCGAAATTCAACAGGAAGCTTTGCCCCCTCTGGGTATGAGAGATAATGCTCCAACAACCCTTCGTTGTCATAGGTTCTAAGCTTGGTGTCACCGCCAACCGAAACAATTTTATTGTGATCGGCAGTGCCAGTTATGACAAAGTCACTATTCCCTACCTCTAGCAATCCAACATCACCAAACGTGGCAATAGCTCGGCCATTCTTATTGTCTTCAATTACAAATCGGCATTTGTTGTTAAATGAGACTTTGTCGATTTTTTGCAAGTAGTTAACGGCATAATCCACGCGTCCTTCAAAGTAGCAATTCGATACTGTTAAGTCTTTAGATTGAACCGCTACCTCAGTACGGGTTTTAATGGCATTAAGTGGCATGTCTCCGGAATTGGCTCGAAAAGAACAGGTATCAAATGAGACCGCTTTAATGTAGCCATTAATTGCAGCACACTTGTTAGACACGTTATAAAAACGCAACGCTCGGAACTTCTTATTCACACCAGAGAAAACAATACCTTCATCCTGACACTCTACGAATGTCATATCATCGTAGACCGTATTATTGCAGCTCAGATCATAGATAGCGTTATCACTTAACTGAGTGAAATCGATTGATTTGGCTGTGAGATTATCACAACCATCGAAAACAAACGGTGTTCGACATTCTGTGACCGCCCCCCCTGACAACCTTAAACGTTTAGATGCCACACCTTGCAGTTTGTGAGCACTAATACATCGCCCTAAGTGTTCACCGCCAGCCCCCCAACGATCAACTAAAGTACCGTCATAATTTTTATGGTACATGTTGAAGAACTCAGTGAACTTGATCCTAATGTCACTACCACCGCTCACAATCATGAAAGCGGATAGGTTATCCACAACATAATCTGGAGATGGATAACACGCATTTTTTATTTCGTCATAAACTCGAACTCGGAGCCGTTTGGGATTATTGATATCAAATAATCGGTGAGAGAAGGTTCCTTCATAATCGACCTCATTCATTTTTATTTCTAATGACGTCGGATTGTTGAATGTAATTCTGGTTGATTTATCCAGGCTTTCATCAATGCGAAGGTTCGCTTTTCTCAAATCCAGCTCTGACGCTGAGCAGTCATCAATAGTGATAGTTCCAGGAGCGAGGCGATAATCACCACCTTCTGATTTAATGCGTAAAACCCCTGATTTAAATAATGGCAATACGTTAGCCAAAACAGGCATGATGTCATTGTCATCAACAGCCCCGAACTGCTCAATGGAAATAGTTCGGTTATGATTCAAGCGATAATGATGGCCTGCAGCGTTCCAAAATTCGTACTCATCACCCTGCGATTTTTTCGTTGTATCCGTATCAATGTAAATATATTCAGAACCACCACGCCCAAAATTGGTGTGGTAATTTGTTCGCAGCCGTTTAGCTTTTACACTATCGTTATAGGCTTCAGAAAAAGTATCAACGGAAACAACGGTATTTTGTAGAGTCCAATCTCTACTCGCACTTTCACCCTCCGGCCTCAAATCACTCACGCTTCCATCGGCCAGCACTTTGGCAATTTTGCACACGAAATGCGGGATATCTTTGCCTGTTGAAGAATCGATGTAATCGTCTTTCTCTTCGGCCGTGATGATAAAATCGAACAGAGTAACCTGCTCACCTGTTGGTGTGCCTTCGCGGTGCGCATCGATGTAGATGAACGAGGGTTGGTTGGGTACCTGAACGCTGCGGTCGAATTCCATGCTCACGCGGTTGCCTGAGACATAACCGGCTCCCGCTTTGATGTTGTATGCACTGCCGGAAGGCGTAACCAAGAAACCATCTTCGATAAACCAGTCTTTGCCGTTCTGGTCGATGATGGACTGCGCCACATCGCTGTCCATCTTCTTCATTCGGTCAGTGGCGTTGTATTGCCAGCTCGATGCATCCACCGTGATGTTGGTGATTTCGGCAATGTCTTTGTATTCAAGTACTACCGAACGCACCAAGGTATTACCCGCTACACCCGGCTCATCTGCTGTTTTAGGTGTAAGCGCGTGATGGTCAATCGTGACTAATACGCCATATTCAGAGCAGTAGGCCCCCGTCCAGTTGAACTCGAATGGACCCACATCGCTGGTCAATGTGGTGCTGTAAATCACCGAGTCTGCAGAAAGGCGCCCGCGTTGATCAATCTGCTCTTGGTAAACAATATTGTCCGTCGGTACCACACCACCCGGCTGCGGAAACTCTGGACGATTGGGTACATTCGCAAACATCATCTTGTCGATGATAAGTGGTTTTTCTTCAGCGTTGAGCTGTGCCAACAGTGCTTTACCTGCGGCGGTTAAAATTGACTTGTCAGTGGTATTTGCCATGTTTAGTAATTCCTTAACCCTTCACTGTGGCTTGGTAATATTCGCAGTCGACGTTCAGCACGCTTGGCAGCATGCCAACATTGAGCCTGGTATTAACGTGCGACGTGGTGTATTGCGCTTCGACGCTCTTACTTCGCGCGGCCAACGGCATTTCGACATAACTGGTATATTGATAACGGCGGCAGGTTCTGCCGTATTGTCTGATGACGGTATCTAGCAACTTGGGGACATTGGTTAGGTCACCATCGCGGATTTTTAGGCTGATTACATCCCAATCAACTTTTGCCAAACGCTCATCTTGAACAATATGGGGGTACCCCAACTTGGCGAACATATCTTCCCAACCCGCGATAGAACCTGCTTCACGGGCAAATCCATAGGCATGCGCGACACGGATTCGAAACACCACTTCTGGCTCTTGCCCTAATCGTTCTATTTCACGTTGCCAGGCAAGAATATTCACCAGAGCCATTGGGGCGGTTAACGGGGCATGCTGCTGCAGTGGCATTTCAAATGCTGCTCTCACATGTTCCCAGTAGTTGCGCATGGCTCGGGCGAACTTAGCCAGCTCGCTTCTTCCCATCCAGTAACGCAGGTCAATCTCAGGAATTTTCAATCGTCACCCCCAGAGAATTAATTCGCGGTACCGTCAGGTTGTTGATGATGTCGGCGTTATCAAATTCGAGGGATTCAATCTCTGAGAACTGCACGTGCAGCTCCTGCCCTAACCTTGAGAAACTGAATCGAAGAACAGGACTGGCCACTGTTGGTGAGTAATCGGTGTTCTCTCGGAAAGCCGCACCGATGAACTGCTCCACTTTTACGCGTAGCGCGTCTCGCTCTTCCATTGTTAATGAACGCAATGGCCAAACCCGGCAGACAATATCGTGGGTTGTTTCTGGCATGGCGAGGACTTGCAGATCATCACCATGTCCGTGCTGACCTTCGACACGGATGTACTCATTCAAATCCGCCAACATTTCTGCCGATGGTTCACCAGTGTCTAAAAGGATGAACGCGTTGGCGGTACCTGGTCCACGGGGAGCGTTGTGCTCAAAATAGACATTGTCGTCATTGATACCTGCGCGACTGGTGAGCAGTGAACGGTAAGCTGCGTCAATGTGCCATCTTGCTACTGCGCTCCATTGGTTACGAATACGTAGGCGGAGTTCGTCATTACTCTCTTTGTCTGCCCCAGCTTCATTCAACCATTCGGCAGGGTTGGTCACTGCGCCAATGCCCGGAATGGCTGTTGGTAAAATGTGGTAATACCCTTCACCTAGGTTGTAAGCCGCGCCCTCGTTCTCCGCCTCCACTTCTGTCATCACCATGGTGTCATTTTCTGGCATCGTGGTATCAGCAAGCACCTTCACCCGGTAAATCGTGCCGTTAATCGGTTCGGTCTGTACCCACGTATCTTTGGGGATCACCAACGCAGGGCCTTTAACCGCAGAACGTTGAAAAGCGATCATTCCTTTGGCTTTGGTTGCCCCTTTTCGGGTGAGTTTGCATTGCCACGCCAACAAGTCGAGCCATTGGTCTACAGCGGTCGCAACAAACATATTCGGCAAGACATAGCCAACCAATAAGGTATTGATGAGCCACATCGTGACTTTCACTACCGTGGCTTCAATAAGACGCCAAAATGGAGAAAACGGCGAGTCGTTTGAGATGATGGAACCTTCTTTGTCCATCTCCTCTTTGAGTACTTTCTTCCACCCTGCTTCATCGGTTGGGATACCCGATTGCTTCACCAGTTCGGAATAGTCTGGTTTTGGAATATCAGTCATTAACGCTCTCCGTTATTCACTATCTCTAATTGCAACTCGCCAAAGTCCATGGTGTCGGCAAATACGTAAATCGAGCCCTCGGTCGGTTCATCCAAACGCACGGTACCTGGTACCAATCGAACGTCTTCTTCAACAAGCAGTTCCAGCCTGGTGCGGATATCGGCTTTCTTTGATGGGCTTCGCTCAGCGATTAAATCCACCGCTAAATTGCTCTCGATGATGGCGTGTTTGATGTCTTGGGCAATAACCGCACGGTCTTGAATCAAGATTGGGTTGCGGCCTGCATCGAGCACCACATCCCCGTTCTCAATCAAAATGTCCTGGTATTTGTAATCCGCCATTAGCCTGCCGCCATTTCTATTTCACTCGCCATGTCTTGCGGGCTGTTCATGTAGGTTGGATAAATCGCCACACCACCGTAGTTCGTCGAACTGGTTTGATAGCTGGCAATGTTCTTGGCTGCGCCCCCAGGTTGAATTTGTGCTCGAGGCGTAGCACTTTGAACGGACTTAGATTTCACTTGAGTAGCTTCATCATCACTACCGAAGCCAGGTATCCAATCAATGAGTCCTTTCACGGAATCCCAAATTCCCGCTAGGCTCTGGGTAATCCAATTGAACACTCCGGAAAAAACTTCCTTAATTGAGTTGGCCATATCACCGATAAAGGCAAATCCACTAGTGTCGGTAAAGCCGCTCATGACCCATTGCCAACCTGCCTTGATGAACTCAAACATGGCTCTGAATGGAAGTGTGATTAAAGTGATTGCCCCTTCTAGTACTTGGAACCAGGTTGTGTCACCCAACGAGGCTTTCAGATCATCCCAGTAGAAGATCAGCGCACCCACTGCGGCGATTGCGGCAACGACAGCACCAGTAATGAATCCTATTGGGTTCGCCATCATTGCGATGTTTACCGCTAGCATTGCAACGCGAAGCGCTGCCATTCCTTTGGTTAGTAAAAAGTTCACCCCTGTAAACATCTTCATGGTGAGCATATAAGTCGCCATGACTTGTTTACCGACACCCATCATTAAGGTAAAAACACCACCTGCTGCTGCTGCACCTAAAATCGCCATGGCAGCAAAACCAATGTACTTGGTCAGGTTCGGGAACATCTCTGTCCATTCGATGATTTCTATCGCACCATCAGCCAAGCTTGAAATCACAGGTAAGAGAGAAGGCAACAACGCGGCACCAAAAGCAGTGCGAACTGCAAACACGCCTTGTTCGAGTCGTTCCCATTGGTCGGTCATCGCTCCGGCCATGTTAATTGCCGTATTTAAGTTACTAGCATCATTTAGGTCTTTGACGCTGGATTGCAGCTCATTCGTTTTGCCTATCAAGTCGGTGATAAGCAGCACGGCTTCATCCGAGCCGAAAGCTTGCTTAATCTGATCAATTTCCAGTGAATCTAAATCACCGAATTGGTTGCGCAGTTTCGACATAATGTCGAACATTGGCAGCATCTTCCCGTTGCTGTCGGTAAACGCCATGCCTAGCTTGTCTTGCGCTTTTACCACACCGCTCATAAAGGCTTTATAACGAGTTCCCGCTTCACTACCAGTCATAGAACCTTGCAGCAGGCCAAGCACTGCCATTTGCTCCTGAATGGCTACGCCGTGAGTTTTACCTAATGCGCCAACACCTTTAAACGCATCCGACATTCCTTGACCCGTGGTTTTGAACATCTCGACAGATTTTGCGGTCATACCTGCAACTTGTTCAGCCCAGTTGTCTTTACCAATCCGATCGGCTTGGTCTTTAAAAACCGAGTACATGGTACCCATGTAGTTGGTAATGGTGGCCGTATCTGCTTTAGTCGCAGCGGCTAAAATAGCCGAGCTTCTTGTGACACCCGCCAGTTCATCGCCTGTCATATCCCCCATAGCAGATTTGATATCATACGAAGCCGCCACAAATTCAGTGGCCGACTTACCGTATTCAACCGAAAACTTCATTGCTGTTTGGGTAAGGGTTTTTAGCTGGTCATCGGCAACACCAAGTGATTTCACTTCACCTAATGCCCTGTCCATCTCAATCGCTGGCATCAAGGCTTGTTGCAATGCAAAACCAGCACCCACCATGCCTGCCGCTCCTGCCATCATGGTATGAGTACCCTGACGGTAGGTATTGGTGACATCATTCAAATTGCGTTTAATATTGCCCAGAGGTTTAGAAATCTGGTCAATCAATCCAACTTGAAATCTGAGTGCTTCTGGTAACATCGTGTTCCTTATCAGCTAAACGCCTTGGCAACCCCGTTAGCGGTGGCAGCTTGCATGTTTTCCCAATACTGACGCTCTAACCAAATGGCCCTTGCAAGGTTCTCTTCGCTGTCTGTCTCACCCGGCAACCACTTACGGCGCCAGGTGAGCATTTGTTCGAGCTCGTTGGAGTCCATAGCCCGAACAAGGGCATCTATTTTTTTACTTTGATTTGCAGCTTCGGCGTGTATTCCTTGAGAACTTCACCCACAACCTGAATCGCAGCTCCTGGATTCTCATTCGTCAGTTCACGGAATACTTCTTTGCTTTCTTCTGTAACGGTGTTCATCAGAAAGTTATGCGCAGAGTTCACGATTTCCCCCTGTGCCAACGCGTTCATGTAGTCGTTGTAATCTGTTTCTGTCGGGACAAACGTGATATCTGCATCACCAACCGTTAGTGCAATTTGTTTGCTCATGCTACATCTCTCTCTTTATCTAGCTTGGTTTCCAAACGGTCAAACCGTCCGTTAATTGAATCTTTCAAATCATCTACGGCTTCCCGTAGTTCGTGCTTGGTGGCGTACTTCTCAGCGACATCACCACGCAGTCGCTCAGTGGCTAGCTCATTGGCATGGATACGACGATCATGATCTCGGGCGGTGCTCTGCCCTTTATCCGTTCTGCCGAAAACCACATTGATGATGGCGATAAGCAGCGCTATCGTTGCCACAATCGCCGATATCCATGATGAATCCATCGCTATTCCTTCAGTGGCACTTCTTTCAAGCGTTTGCCTTGTAATGCATTGATGATGTCGTCCACGGTTTCTTGCAGAACATCGTTTGTGCTCAGGCCTTTCAAGGTTTCCAAACCCCATACCACAAGACGTGTGGCGAAGCGTTCAAGGATGATTGACCAACTGATTTGAAAGAACAGGCCTTTCAATACTTCCAACAATGTCTTGCCAACGATTCCAGTTATGAAACTCATGCTGCTTCTCCGATTAACGATTGATATGCCTGTAGGTAATCTTCTGCTGTTGCTTTACCTGCGCTTGTGTTCCAGTACTTCTTCGCGTACCGAGCCAAGCCTTCTAGGTCATCGGCTTCTGGCAAGGCTTCTGGGAACCGAATTAAATTGAGTCGTGCGGTTGCCACTGCGAACTCGGGTGAAATCACCATGTAACGAGGGTCTAAGTGCTCAACTGGGCAAAACATCGACAATGCATCCAACAAGTGAGGGCGGCTGCTCCCTAACCACTCGACAAGCCAGTTGAAGGTGGAGGGTTCCATTTGGGTAAAGCCCAATGCAGGACCACGCACCTGTTTTGAGTAAGTAAACTTTCCAGACTCATGGGCAATAATCATCAGGATCAGATTAATGGCCGCTTGAGTGTTCATCGTGCCTTTACCACCGGATGCCATATCTAAGTGGTCAAGGACTGGCTTCATGATTTTCTCAACAAAGAGCTTCGCTAAATTCATCGGGTCATTCGCTCCAATTCGCTTTGACACTGGGTGCAGTAGATGCAACCTGGTACTTTTTGGCGGCGTTTTTCTGGGATTGGGTCGCCACATTCGCCGCATTCATGTGCGCTTTCCCGTTCTTCAATTCGCTTAGCCCTTGCCAGTTGGTTGGCAAGCGCCACTTCTGTGAATTGGGTTTCAATACCGCAGGCATGGTCGATAACATCTGCCATCATGCCTCCTTGTTATTGAACTAAATCTTCGGTTTCATCCGGACGTAGGTACGGCACACCGTTGATGCTGACAAAGTCTGGGCTTGTCACCTCGAACGGCAGCTTGTGAACTAATGCACTACCGCCATTCGAATCGGCATCAAGTAGGTCAGAGATTTTGATACGACATCCGAAGGCTTCAATTTTGAGCTCATCTTTATCAATCTTGCCGTAGAACAGCGCGTCAAAATCAGGCATTCCACGCCAAGAGCCGGCTTGTTTCGCTGCTTTGCTTAGCAGGTTAAATTGCTGCGTGGTCAGCTCCATTTCACCACTAGCCTCAACATCTCCGTCGACGTAACCATCTGGCACACCAGAGGTTTTATTGACGGCGGAATTATCAGTAATCGATAACGAGACTTTTTGTGCTTTGAGCTTGTAGTCACCCAAAGAGAAATGCATGTTCTTGCCAGAAATTCTCATGGATTACGCCTCCAAATCTGCAGGGTTAGTAAGATCAAGCGCGATGTTGACCACGATATGTTTCGGGCAGTTATGAGGGCGAACCATCAAACCGATCGACACTTTGGTTTTGGTTACCCACTGAATGGTGACGTCACCATCTTCTGGCGGCATGATTTCACCAGGGAAGGTAATGCCACCAACTTCTGTCGTTTTCGACATATCACGCATATCTTTGCGGAAGTAAGTGCGGTTCAGCTCAATGCTTGCAGGCGTTGAGTTAAGAATGCGATCGGCAATACGTCGAATCGCTTTGATACGGACACGGCGGTTAAGCTTGTGCACCGGGCGAACGTATTCGAGGTACTGATAATCGCCGCCTTTGGCTTCCAATGTGGTTGCGTCCGACCAGTACACCCCTTCTAAATCGGCGTACCATTGCGGCAGTGAGTAACGTGCGTCGGCTAGCGTTGCGATGGTGCTCATCTCTAATGCTTTGCCTGCGCTGTCCGTTGGCATGTCACCCAAACTCAATACTGAGCCTGTTGCGACACGCATTGGGCTGTCTGCTACCGTGACGTTTCGATCACATAAACGACCAGCCAGTACACCCACGTTATTGCCGTTAAGCAGAGGAACGGGCGTCACGAGGTTTGCAGAAACATCTTTCACCAAGTCAAGCATCGCGGTTTCGTACTCTGCCCACGTTTGGCCTGTATCAGGGGCTGAGTCAATGCCCGCACAAGCGGCGAGGAAGAACACCCAACGGCCAAGTTTGCTGGTCAGTTCGGTTGCTTTCGACTGCATGTCATCAAACTGAGTTTTGACCGTGACTGGGTCACAAATGGCAATGCCTTCGAATGAGTCAGTCCGGTTCGCCAGATCAACAGCGTCTTGCCACGTATCATCTGCACCTAAGCCGACAATCGCACCCGTCCAGTTTTGTTTGCCGTTAAGTTGGGCGGCTTTCACGTTTAGACCAAGCGCATCATCGGCAACAACTTCGTCAAGGTTGGTCATGTTATTAATGCGGGTCACTTTGCCTTGCAGTTCTGCCTTGTCAGTACGCCCGATGAAAAGCACGTGACGCTCTATCTCAGGGATACCGCCTTGTGCCAAATTGAGATTGTTAACCTCTACCTTTCCGGTTGCCATTGGTTATTTCCTCTGTTTTGCCTGCTCAAATATCTTGATGAGCTGGCGGTTCACTTCACGTTCTTTACTACCGAGAATCTGACGCTCTGCTAATGGAATATCCCAACTGGTGATATTTGGCTGATTAGAGAGTTCTCGAATAAGCTGTCCTGCTTGTCCATGAGTGATAGTTGCCATCAACTCACGTAAGCTGGCTTTCTTTCGTCCTTTGCCGCTTTTTCTCGGTACCGTGTAACCCAGTTCTCTTAGCTTTCTCGCTTGCCCCTTGGTACAAGGTGCTGAGTAATCCGGTTTGCCCCATCGCTTTTGCATTTGGCGCTTGGTCATTTTTTGCTTTTGACCAAGGTGGTGCCTTGCTGCGATTTTTGCGGTTAACTTGTTACTCCAAGTCAAATCAAGCTGGTTGGCGTTTCTCACATAAGGCGTTAAGCCCTTTGCCATCCGCTTTAAAACCTTGCCTTTCCTCTTTCCTTTCTTTGGTTGCAGAGCGCGTCCGTTAACGTCTTTTTGGGAGCGAATGCGCTTTCTGGTATTGGTCGTTTCCCAACGGCCAAGGGTTTTCAGTATCCAGACTCGCTTTTTAGGTGGCAGAGCCAGCATGGCCAGCTTTTCCTGCATGTTGAGCACATCGCGCTCATTGACCTTAATTTGCGGCTTCATTCACCAACTCCGCTTCTTCTGCGGTGTAGATTTCAACGGCCTGCACTCGGTAGGTTTCCTCTCGCCAAGTGATCATTCCCGCAGCGTCAGGGATCAGCTCAATCGGCTCCATCATTTCCAATTCAATAGCAACGTCGGCTACCTCACTGCTGATCACATCAACCGAAAGGTCTGGGTCGCCTAACTCATCTTCATTACGCGTGGTGTCGTAATCGCTGAGCCAACAGGCAACCAGAGCAAGTAAGCAGCGAGGGTCCAAAAGTCGGTGTGGAAACTCTTCAATACTGATCACTGCGTTGTACTTCCAGTGACAGGCGATATAACCGCCGCTCCCTCGGTCTTCACCGTTTGGCACGATGGAGCCGTTTTCCTGCCAAGCGTCGATTTTGTTATCGAGCACATTGGAATTCAGGTGACTGACGATGTAATCCGTCAGGTGCTCCAGCTTGGTTTTGTTGTAAGTGGTTTCGCTCATATCGAGTCAATCCCATTTGCACTGCGGCCAAGGAGCGCACGCACATCTTTGTTACTCTGGGCGAGAAAACGTGCCTCTTGTTCCGGTTCATCCGTTGCCACGCTTTCACCTTCTTTGCGGCGGTCTTGAGTCGCAAACTCTTTCATCAGTTCGGCGTGAGCCCGACCATAAACCGCACGCTTGTAGAGCATGATTTTCGGGTTGCTCAGCACTGGTTTTTCGCCGTCTACGATCAGGCTTTCTAATCGTTCTTGAATATTCAGCGCGGCGATGGCCACCGCGTAGTTCAAAGAGTCGTTATCAAACGTATGGGGAACACGGCGTAAACTGCGAAATTCAGCCGTGGATAAATCTGGCCATCCTTCACCTGGTATGGCGATATCGACTGCGCTGTTAACATTTCCGCCAAAGCTCATAACGGTTCCTTGCTTATTTAAATTAGGGCGCCTCTAGCCACTGGGTCGAAGGTATCGAGTTAGCCGGTTGGCTTCTCTTACCTCACCAGTCGAGGCGCGGTGGCGTAGGAGTCTTTACAGGTTCTTGCCTTCGTTAATGGCGCGAATACGGGCTTCAATCTTCTTGATTTGGGTACCCACCCCCACTTTGCTGTTCTTATCGTGCGCGTGTTGAAGCAGAGCCAAGGCTTTTTCCAACGTTTCTACGTTGCCAACCGCTGTGGCTTGCGGCTGGCCTTCTTCATTTCGGATCAGGTATAAACCCGCGAACTTGTACCACTTAGCGTGAACCTTCTCGTGCAAGCGCCACTCTTTCTCGACCTTATCGAACACCTGGGAGAAATAAGGCTCAATGGAATGACCACGTTCAGATTCTTTCTCCGCCCATGCCAACACTTCGTCAGCACAGAACGTCGGCCAGTCACGGCGGAAGTTTTCTGGCGTAGGCAAATCTAGCTCAATGGCTTTCATGCACCACTCAATCGCGGCATCCAGCTCTTTAATGTCGAATAGCCAAACCACCATGTTGGTAAAAATTGGGTTTTCGAACGCTTCGCCACTTTCTAAATAAGCCTGAACATACGGCTTGTATTTTGGTACCAGCGCTTCACGCTTGTGCTTAATTCGATCAGCGATGGCGTTAAATGAGCGCAAATACTTGCGGTCTTCTTCAAACTCAATCAGCTTGATGTGCAGGCTGTCGGTATCTGCACCGGAAATGACTTCCGGTACAAACTGGTTAGCTTGCTGTTCAATGAGCTTTCGGCGCTGTTTTGCTAATGGGCTAACCATGCATTACTCCTTAAGCTACAGGCTCAACAACGGTGACAGACTCGATAGCAGCGAACTTGTTCAGGTTGCCGATTGCATAACCTTCCATACGGATGTGGTTTTGCTTGAAGCGAAGCGTGTCTTCATCGTTCTTTTGCTTGCGCCACTGCGTGCCTTCCTGCGTGAGTACTTGCAGGTTTTTGGTATTGGTTACCCAAACCTGATCGGCTGGGAAGAACGGCGCTTGATAGGCTTTCTTACCTGCAATGGTTTTTGCCAGTTGTTGAGCAGCTTTGTGCTCGGTAGGCGTGTTTGCCGCTTCCAGTAAACGGTGCTGCTCTGCTGCGACCAGGTTTGAACCGACGAGAACCACAAGATCAGGGTCTTGACGATGCTCTGGCGCAATCGTGGTATTGATCAGGTCTTGAACCAACGAATCTAGGTTTTTGTAAGAATCCGCGGTTGCACCTGATGAGTCGAGTTGGGCAGAAGCAAGGACTTGGCTCGCTTTCTTCTCTTTCGCGATAGTCAGCCAACCTTTGTTGACATCCTGACCAAGTGGATTTGCGACTGGGTCTGTTACCGTTGCAGCCGATGTACCGTTGAAACCAACACGTAGAATATCGAGAGCAAAACGGCGCGAGATGGCATTTTGCATCATCTTCAACCACTCATTTTTAGAGCCTGAGTTCGCCCATTGCGTCATGGTTTCCCAAAGAATGTGCGCACCAGAATCAGTTTTAACCAACTCGTAGGTGTTACCACTTTGGCCTACTTCTACGCTAAAGCGCTCATTGTTGCCGCGGCCTGTTGATAGACCATCGTTACCAACATCAACAACCTGACCTTTGATTTGCTGTACAGGCAGCATCGCGATCATGCCCAAGAAGGCATCTGACTGCATAATTGCCTGACGCAGCTTAGTTTCCATTGGCGGCGTAAGGTTAAACATGGTTTGACCTGCTGACGCGCCTGCACTTGTCAACATTGTTGAAGAGAACTCTTGCAGGTATTGAGTTGAAATTGCGTTCAGCATTAAAACATCTCCTTAGCTGAGAATTTATCGTCAGCACCAGAACCATCTGGTTCTTGACCCGGAACTTCTTTTGAAAGTTCAGCGAATTGGTTTTCGAGACCGTTCACTTTCTCGATTAACGGTTTTAGTTTTTCGTCCAGAGTGGCAGAGAACAGCTCAACGCTTGTTTCCTTCTCTTCTGGCTCTGGCGTTTCTGGTTCGTCTTGCAAGTTGAACTCTTCTTTCAGTTCTTGCTTGAACTCGCCTTTGAATGCAGAAAACTGCTCTTGCAGTGCTGCTTTAAGTTGCTCTTCGGTCACGTCGGTGTCCTCTACTTTTGATGGAGTTTCTGGCCCTTCATCGCCAGAAGAGAAAAATTCATTGAATGCCGCAAAAAATCGGTCTTTGCGTGTAAAGCAATCGGAGAAGTCCACCTCTTCTAAATGGCTTGCTTTCATCTCGGTGGTTTCGCCAGATTGACGAGAAAATTGAAGGAGCGAAGTACCCGTGGAGGCTGGGGAGTCAGTCGCAGCTAGGCCCATTAAATAGCAACGTCCTTCGCCCTTGTAATCAGGATTTGGTTCGATGGATGTGAATAGCTTTTGCTTTTTTCGGTTGGCTTCGAGCATGAAGTCGTTCGGCTCTAACTTCGCGAACAGACGCATTTTGCCGCTTTCTTCCTCCGCTTTGAGCTCAATAACTTTGCCCCAGTTATCACCGTAACCATAAAATCGACGGTGCTCTGGCCAGATTAGCGCGGTGTACTCTTTTGGGTCATAGCTTGCCGCCATTTGCTCAATCCAATCACGGGTAATTTTGCGCCCGTCTACGGTTGGCCCCTCAGTAGCAATGATTTTCCAGTCACTAATCTTTGGCATTTTGGTACTCAAACTTGTCATTCACATATCGGTGTGAGCAAACAATACGCCTTTGAATAACGGCTTTCAGCCACTTCAATTCCTACCAATTCGGATTTTGCCAAAACTAGAATTTTCAGGAATCTATCTAGGTCATCTGCAAGTTTTCGGCGCGTATGATGCAGCTATGGCATATTCAGATGAAATAAGAGAAGCCGCGAAAAAGCTTTATTTACGCGGTGTTCCTCCGAAAGAAATTGCAGCGCAACTTAACCTTAATAGTGAGCGCATCATTTATACCTGGGCGGAGAAATTCGGTTGGGCTTTGTTGCTTAATGAACTTTCTGTTGAGGAAATGATTAATCGCCGTTTGGCGGTGCTGATAGATAAGGATGAGAAAACCGATCAGCAGCTCAAGGAAATGGACAAGCTAATCGATCACCACGTTAAGCTGTTAAAAGCTCACGCTGATGCAAAAGCCAAAGCAGAGCGACACCTTTCGCAAGGCAGCTCACCAAAGAGTGATAGTGACTCATCAAAGCAAAGCAGCAGTAACGGCAACCGTAAAAGGAGCCGTAAGAAGAACAGCATTGAGCACCTAACAGAAGATGACTTTAAAGGCTGGCACGAATCCCTGTTCGAATACCAGCACACGATGCGTAACAACATCAAACAGCGTATTCGTAATATTCTCAAGTCTCGCCAAATTGGTGCTACTTACTATTTCAGTGGTGAAGCCTTAGAAGATGCGATTCTGACTGGTCATAACCAAATCTTTCTCTCTGCATCACGCGCACAGGCTGAAGTTTTCCGCAGCTACATCATTGCGATTGGTAAAGAGTTCTTAGACATTGAGTTAACCGGCAACCCTATTATTCTTTCCAATGGTGCCGAACTGCGCTTTTTGTCCACGAACAGCAAAACCGCGCAGAGTTATCACGGCCACGTTTATGTCGATGAATACTTCTGGATACCTAAGTTCGACGAGCTGAACAAACTGGCTTCGGCAATGGCAACACATAAGAAGTGGCGAAAAACTTACTTCTCAACACCATCTTCTAAAATGCACCAGGCTTACCCGTTCTGGACTGGTGACCAGTGGCGGAAAGGTAAAGACTCACGCGCCCATATCGAATTCCCGACCCTTGATGAATTTCGAGATGGCGGGCGACTCTGCCCCGACAAACAGTGGCGTTATGTTGTTACCATTGAAGATGCCGCGAAGGGTGGTTGTGACCTATTCGACATTGACGAACTGCGCGAAGAATACAGCGATGATGACTTCAAAAACCTATTCATGTGCGTATTTGTCGATGGTTCATTGTCTGTCTTTAAATTCTCTGATCTTGAAAAAGGCATGGTGGATGCCGCTCACTGGCAAGACTTCAAACCAAATAACAAACGCCCTTTTGCCACTCGAGAAGTTTGGTTGGGTTATGACCCAAGCCGCACCCGAGACAATGCCTGTTTGGTGGTTATCGCTCCGCCTGTCGTAGCGGGTGAACGTTTCCGTGTATTAGAAAAGCACTATTGGAAAGGCCTGAACTTCCAATATCACGTTGCGGAAATAGACAAAGTCTTTCAGCGCTACAAAGTAACGTACATCGGCGTCGACACCACGGGTATTGGCGGCGGTGTTTGGGACTTAATTTCGAAGAAATACCCACGTGAAGCTCACGCCATCCACTACAGCAACGAAAATAAGAACCGCTTAGTAATGAAGATGATTGACGTCGTAGAAGCCAAACGCCTGCAGTTCGATGCGCAGCACAAAGACATTGCCATGGCGTTTATGGCGATAAAGCGCGTGCCAACGGCCAGCGGTAACGCCATGACCTTTAAAGCAGAACGCAGTGAAACGACCGGACACGCCGATGCATTCTGGGCAATCTCTCACGCCATCATCAACGAGCCGTTAGATCACTTAACACCAACTAAATCAACCTGGGCCACTGCAGCATGACCGAGCAAATGAACACTTTAGTCAAACAAGAAGAACACGCGCCAGAGTCGGTCTATCACATCGACTCCTCACCAGAGTCCATCGACTCAAACAGTTGGATGACCACCTATTTAGATTTGTTTTACAACGATGGTGACGACTATTGGGAGCCTCCTATTTCACGCAGTGGCTTAGCCGATATCGCTCGGGCCAACGCCTATCATGGTTCATTGTTGATTGCTCGGGCAAACTACGTAGCCGGACGCTTCCTAAATGGAGGTGCGACCCGCCGCCGACACATCCAAGCCTTTTGCCGTGATTACTTCACCTTTGGCGATGCTGCATTTCTTAAAATCCGCGATGGTTTCAAACGTGTGGTTCGTTTGCATCCATTACCTGGCATGTACCTTCGCAGACGCAAAAACGGCAATTTCGTCATTCTGGAACGCGACAACCAGCAACGCGAATATAAAAAGGAAGATGTTATTTTCTTGCCTCAGTACGATCCGCAGCAGCAAATCTACGGTTTGGCGGATTATCTTGGTAGCATTCAAAGCAGCTTGTTGAATAAAGACGCGACTTTGTTCCGCCGTCGCTACTATAAGAACGGCGCACACATGGGCTTTATCTTCTACGCCACTGACCCAAACCTTAGTGAAGAAGATGAAGAAATGTTGAAGCAGAAGATCGCCAGTTCTAAAGGCGTGGGTAACTTCCGCAGTATGTTTGTGAATATTCCGAACGGCAAAGAGAAAGGGATTCAACTGATTCCGGTTGGTGATATCGCCACTAAAGATGAATTTGAGCGCATCAAAAATATTACCGCGCAGGACATTCTCGTCGGCCACCGCTTCCCAGTAGGTAAAGCAGGCATTATTCCGCAGGGCACGACCAGTTTAGGCGATCCAACGAAGATAGGCAGTGAATACGCCAAGGATGAGATCATTCCTGTGTGTGAGCTGATTATGGATGAGGTGAACTCAGACCCCGAGGTACCTAAGCACTTGCGCCTTAATTTCAATTTAATACATGGAGATACGGCCTAAACAAGCCTCCAAAACTGTATAAAAACACAGCCTTTTGACGTATGATTATTAAGTCAGTCAATAAGCTAGGTGTTTTATATGAGAGTGTTGTGCCCAGAGTGCGGCGAAAAAAGTCGCATCCAGAAATCAAATAGAATGAGCACAAAATATGCTGATTTATATTGTTCGTGCAGTGACCCGGAATGTGGGCATACCTTTGTGATGAATTTATCTTATAGCCACACTCTAAGCCCCAGTGCCAAAACCACCTCGCAATTAGCTTTTAATATAGTTAAAGCCCTAGCACCAGAACATAGAGAAGAGTTAAAGCAGCAGCTTTCGATTCTATAACTTAAAAGTAGGGCTCTCTGCCTCATCAGCCATCCCAATTATCGACTGGATGGCTTTTATTTTTTCGTCATCCAATAAGTGAGAAAACCGCGGTAATATTCCCTCTAGTAAAACTCGCCCCGCTTCCTCTCTTCCCTCACCTACAGCACTGACGGCCACCCCATCAATGATTATATCCAGAGCGGATTGAAACAACTGCTTTTCTTTAGACATATCAACACCCTTACCAATTACAAGTGAAATATACTGTATATCCATACAGTTTTCCACAGTGGTTTTTAGACTTGATTCACTCATTAAGAATTATCCTTTGTTACTTCGAGTTAATAGAAATCACGCAATCACGCCTTTTTAATTTCCAAAGTCGTCCGTAAAGAAGTCGTGAAACAAACACCATCTGCTTCGAAAATTAGGCAAAATCGTGCTTAGTAAAAAATCGAAATGAGAGAATTGGAGAAGGAGGGTGTATTTATAGTGCAATCCAAAATTTTTCTGTCAAGTTGGCAAAAATCTCAGTGCTTCAAGAATTTTGTCCTAAATATCTCAGAAAGAGACATATCCTTCCCCTGACTTGAGGTTTAAAATTGATAAGTTTTGTTTTTTACATTATTTATCATAAAGTTAAAAAACATAAGCGACCTTGCCAAATTAGACCATAAATGGTCCTATAACACCGACTTTGGTCATTTTTCCTGAGTATGGTCCGGATTTCAAAAATTATGATACCCATCACAATTCAGCGAGTTTCAACGGCCGAAAATCATCCTGACGTCACCCACGAATATTCCCATAAGTACGGACAGGCTTACCCATTAACTCATCCAGTTTACGCTGTCGGGCAGCTTTGTTAGCTTCGCTGTTATGCGGGTGATTTGGGTCTTCCAATTCTTCAATTCGTCTTTTAGTTGCAAGCTCTTCATCTGTTAGCCGCGCTTCAGAGCCAACAAAATGATTACTGTTTTGGTAGTAGTCATCTAACCTTTCATTTTTAGATTTCGGCATAATCCCTCCTAACTCAACATGGGCAAAAGACGCCCTTCTAGATAATCTGCGGTAACACCATTCCAATAGCATTGTTCACTTTCATCGATTTCAAAGTGGGGAACGGGCTCATTCAGCAATGAACGCCAGTACGCCTGGCTGTCTTTAAATCGATGATATGCACTTTGATAAGAGTAATCAGCGCTCTGTTTTATGTCACTCAAATCCACATCTCTACAATTCAATGTCCAACCCCTAGCGCCTGCAGCCCAAAGCATAAAATTATCGACTTTATCCTTGGCCTGCTCGCCTTCGAAAGTAATACAGAAGCGATTACTCGTATTCACGTGCACTCCCCTATCACGGATGTTTTGGCTCAGCTTTTCGGCCTGCTTTTCCAATCGGATAATTCGCTGATAAAGCTTGTTCTGGTATTCATCTGGCTTGTCCTGCTTTTTGGCGATCGCTTTGGCCTTAATGGTTTGCTCTTTGGCATTTCGTAGCTTGCGGATTTGCCGCTTAATTGGCTTCTTCCATTGCTCAAGCTTGTAGCCCAGTTCCTTAATAATCGCAGTCATATTGCCAGCTTCAAACGAAGCAAGCGTTTCCCAGGCAGGTGCTCTTGAGCACTTCGCGATGTTGTACCGATTTCCCTTAATAAGCCCTTGGTCAGCATTTTCACCTTTCGCTGCATAGCCCACCGCTTTGATAATGTAAGAACCAGCGGCTTTTGGCTTTTTGATTCGCTCTAATTTCGCAAAACCGTGTCCCCATATTTTTTCGAGTCGTTTCGCCCAGGAACTAAACAGATGTTCCGGTACTGTCCATCGCAGCAAAATATGAACATGAGGATTTGGTTCACCATCTTCATTCGCCGGACATTCAGCAACCCATATGTAATGGAAATCTGCGGGCTGATTGGTTGGGCCAACATCGCTTGGTTGAACGTACTTAGCCACTTTCTCGTGAGTTAAATCGCAGTACTTTTGTCCGCTGTCTGTATCAATTTGGATTGTGTGGTCTGCAACCCAGCCACGCTGGTACATCTTCTTCGCACCATCGAGAAAACGAGAAACCTCTTTGCCTATAGTCGTTTCCAAAGTCTTTTCCATCGAGAATTCTTGCTTTGGTTTTTGTTTGAGATCGCAATACGGCCCAACAATGACACCGCTCTGGTTCATAACCTTCACTCGCTTGCTATCTCTGGTCGGAAACAGCCAGTATTCACCGCCAATATCAGTGATTGGCTGGTCTACTTTCTTTTCATCGCGCTTTGGATGTACCGCCACCATGTTGCGTTTATAGATTATCGGGTGATGTGAACCCATGCTGACACAGTCACTTCCATCCAACATTCCCCCGAATATGGCCATACGCTGTGCTTTGGTGAAGGTAAGAGTCAGGAAAGTTGAGAACCCACCGTGACAAGCTGCAGTGTAAGCACCTGCCTCAAAAATTTTAGACACAGAGCGAGAGGTGAGTTTTTCCGAGAACCTTTCACCGCAGTTTTCCGCAGGTGCAGCACTAGACGGTGTTTCAGTTACCGCCTGAAACTTGTAAGTCTCGTTCCAAGACCTGTGCATTAACTGCATCGAAATTGGAATCTTATTCGGCTCACCCTTTGCTCGCTTACCATTCTGATTAAGAATGCTAGGTTTTGAGCGCTCGTTAGCCTCATACAACGCGTCGTGGCTGAAGTTGGCGTCGGTATTGCTGACGATATTTTTAGGACGCAGAGACTTACTCAGGCTCATCAACTGCCTAATTTGCTTGTCCTTTCTGTGACGGAATTTCTCTGTCGGACTTTTGCGCCCTTTGACTAGCCTATACTCTTCGGCGATTCTCGCCGCCGCTTCGCGGTCGTGTTCCGAGAGATAATTTACAGATTTATAAAAGTCAGTTCTCTCTTGAAGATCTCGTTCGCGCTTGGACTTTCGGTTGGGAACGCGGTCATATATCGCTATTTTTTTGACCATTCCACTATCTAGAAGTGCTTGTTCTTGGTCTGAGTAAATTTTGGAACCTAAAAAACCAGCATTATAGCTGGCGTCATTATTTTTGATTCGGTCGAGGGGCATCACTGCCCCGCCTATATATAGAAGATCAGACTGGTTCATACTCTATCCCTAATTTTTCTTTCGAAAACTTAACGAATAGTCTCTGTGTATCAGGAGACTTCAGAAAACCTTCGACCTCTTCGAGTCGAATAGTCATGGTTATGCCCCATCCTTCCGGCCCAGCAAAATATGCAATAGCACACTTTTCATATGTCTTTGTTCGTCCATCCAAAATTTGAATGACATCATCACCGACACTAACTGAAGTGATCCTTTTATTTTTCATACCGCCTCCAGTTCTTGGGTCGTTACCAGCATAAAGCCGCCTTTCCCATTGCCTTTGCTCAAAACGCCTTTGATTAAATGAGTGCAACTGAGGGATACGCATGCTTGTTCGATTGCTAGACCTAACGAGTCGAAATCACCCACTACTACGTTGGCAACTTCTTGCGTATCTTGATGGCGGATAACACCGCCAGCTGGACAAAGCATTATTGCGGCGTATTGCATGACTCGCGCTCCTGTTCTTCTAAGTAGCGACTCGCCTCATCAATGAAAGAGCGCCCGCCTTCCACCGTTAACTCTGCATCGATAGTCGTGTATCCAACAGAACGCGTAATCTCATAGCCAGCTTCAATGCAGTCACAACACTCTTCCAATCGATCTTTCAACATTTCAATTAACTGGTTGGCTTCGCTCGAACTAATACTCATGCTGCATCCTCCGATTCCATTTGGTCACGGCGAACGGCAATGCGTTCAATCAGGTAATCTTCAATGTTCAGTAGCTCTTCAAGCGCACGCTCTTTATCAATCAACACAACGTTGTGAGCGTGATTCGTTGTGTTTTCATCAAACACAATCACGTTGAGAAGGCTCATTTTTGAAGAGTACTCGATACGAATACTGATAATGTCTGCACTATCCAGTGCCAAAGCGAACAGACTATTGATGGTCGTTTGGATAGCGAGTTTGTTTGCAACTTCATTTAGATTCATCTTTTATGCTCCTACGCTAAGACGAAAAAAAGCCCCCTGCTAAAGGGGCAAAGGCTTGGAGAACTAATGGGTACTACTGAATTGGTAATGCTTGAGGCGTCGAACGTCACCAAGATTGCGATCGAACAACGTCGCGATTTCTTTAATCTGTTGCATACCGCTACGGATTTTTTGAAGCTCCAAATCATTAAAGCTTTCAAACTCTCGCACATGCTCCGAGGCTTTCAGATCACCGGCGACTAAAACCATACCGCGAAAACGTGGTGGCATAGCGTCCCACAACTTTTTCAACTTGCCGCGTGTAGCTGAACCATTGAACAAAGCTTTACAAGCGGCAATGCTCTCGCTGGCGTTGGGTATTTGCTTTTGTTGTTCTTGTTGAGTAGCTAGCTGACTCATTGGTTCTCCTTAGGCTAAGCCTGGAAGTGGCGCACCATTGGCGAGAAAATCTGTGCCCATTTGCATGAGTGGCTGAAAGCCTGTGGTGCGGTTTTCGAGTTCATTGATAAGCAAAACCAAATTGCCTAAAGCCGACTGTGCTTTGGCGAGTGTTTTGCGTTTGGTAGATCGCGGTAAACGCTCTGCGGTGCACATTGCCAACGCATCGCTAGAAAGCTCACCAGAATGGGTGTTTAGTTTTAGAAATCGTTCGAGCAGGTTCAGATTATCTTCTGCTTTTGGTAATGGGACAGTCACCACTCCATCATCGGCAAATAACGTATTTACGATTGAGTAGTCACCAGAAACACGGCTGATAAGTGTAAGAACTACAGGGTGTAGCACTCTTGACTGCGCAGGGTTCAGCATGTTTCGAATGGCTTGCCCATCAACGCCGATACTGCGCCCAATCGCTTCACAGTCGTGATTAACAACAAAATCGCAGCAAGCAGCATCAAAAGCTTGTTGTTTGCGTTCACGCAATACATACATTGAGTTATTTGCGTCCATAACTAATACTCAAATGAAGAAGAACGATGCGAAAACGAATGCCCAGCCAACGATATTGAGCAATAACGGACATTTGTTTGGATACTTGTCCTCCCAAGACTCACTCATTGCTACTTTCAGAGTGAGTTTGGTTTTAGATAGGTGAGCGAAACTCATACTTGTTGCTCCGCTGCACGCTGATAAACCTTTACGAGGTTAATAAGAACACTGCCGCGCTCTCCCTTCTTCTCTAGAATTGGGATTTCGCCGGCCGCAATAGCTCGGTCTAATGATGAACCAGACCAACCCGTGCGACGAAGAAACTCTTTTTTGGTACAAAAAGGTGCGTCAACCGCTATTTGAATACTTGCCATAAGTGGTATCCTATGAGTTTGAGATTTGTTGATGCCTATTGGTGGTACATGACAGCATCAACTCGTGTTTAACTCATTGTTGATCTTAATAGCGACCATTTCAAGGTCTTTTTTAAGATTATGATTGCTCTCAAACAGAACTTAGGTCTTTTTTGGGATCAAATACAGCAATTGGTGCTTTTTTAAGATAAGGACTTTTGGGAATGACTAGAATCCCTGCAAAAGTACCCGCCTTTGACTATTTAGGCGGACGTAATTTCACAGATAAGCTTAAAGAAGTAACAGGGTGTACTTCGTATGACTTACTCGCCGACTATTACGGAATCCCTAAATCTACGGTTTTCACTTGGCATCAACATGACCGGACTGCATTTGAGCTGATAGTTAGAGAACACTTAGCATCAGGAGCATCTGTGAAATATCTTGCTTTGGGAGAAGGAGAGCCCTTTCCTGAAAAAGAAGCAGCAGTTACTACTAGCAGCATTGAAAAGTTTGCAATTGTTAACGGCAAGCTTGAAAAAGCAGGGTCAGTAGAACTCGGCTTATCCACGCTAAATGAATTTGGTCTTGTGAAAGAAAACTTAATCATTATTGAGCAGAGTGGATGTCACTTATATATAAACAAAGCTGAGTCTCAACCTGCGTCCGGTGACTACTTGCTAGATATTGATGGCGTTCTATCAGTTAACTATCTGCAACGATTACCTGGCAAAAAGTTAGCAATCGCATTCGACACATCAACTATCGAAATATCTGAAGACGATATAAAAGTAATTGGGCGCGTGTCTATGGAAATGAAGAAAAGATAAGAATGACATCGCTTAGTTATAGTATTAAGAGTTTGGATCAACAAACCCACAAAGTGAACAGAGAGAGTAATAATGAAATTTCACATTAAAAACTTGGGTAAGATTAAGCAAGCTGATATAGAAGTTAACGATCTCACAATTATTTGTGGGCCAAATAGTTCCAATAAAACTTGGTTATCCTATTTTATCAATCATTGTTTAAACACGGTAAACACTAGATTAGCTGGTACAGCAATAGGTTTAAATGAAGAGTTAAATGAGTGCATTAACGACATCATTAAAAATGGCTCAGGTTTCATTGACTTAGAGCGCCACTTATTAACATTTAAAAATGCTTTTGATCTATGCTCGTATTTAGCAGTAGATAAGCTGCCAAGTTATTTCAATTTAAAAAGTGAAACGTTTTCCAACACCGAGTTTACTCTAGACAACAGCTTTGGCTTAAATACGGAAAAACAAATCATCATTGAAGGCCGTCGGGTTAGAATTAAAAAAGAACACTACTCTAACTTAGCTGAAGTAGAAGTTCAGTCAGACCCTCTAGATAAAAAAATCATGAATGGCAAGTTCTTTGGTAGCTCTTTTTTTAACCACGTCGTTAAGAGAGAGATATATACACTAATTACAAAAGTATATGTAGATAATTCAATACCAACACCTTTTGTTATTACTTCTGAGCGTACAGGTTGTATGGTTTTCCAACCGGAAATAGACAGAACAACAATAAAAGTAAAAGAGGCTCTTTCTGAGTTAGGGCGTATTTCAGATTTAGACTCTTTACCTGAAGATATACTTGTTACATTGGAAGAACTGAGTACGGGTGAACATTACACCTATGCATCACCGGTGAAGCACAATGTCAATGTTATCAGAGATGCAAACCTTACCATACTTGAAGATAGTTTTATCAAAGAGCATCATCCAGAAGTTATTCAGGCTATGGACAAGGTTAACGGTGGCACATTTAGCTTTGCTAATTCTCAGCTTGTTTTTACTACTGAGGATAGCTCGACTACGCTACCTGTTACTATTTCTTCGTCTTCTGTTAAATCTCTATTCCTGTTGGACTTATATATCAAATCGATGGCTTCACCTAATGATTTGTTGCTGATAGATGAACCAGAACTAAACCTACATCCTGATAACCAGCGGTTAATGGCTCGTGTTATTGCCCGCCTTGTAAACACCGGGGTCAAAGTTCTGATAACAACACATAGTGATTACCTTATTAGAGAAATCAACAACGCGATTGCATTAAGTAACGACTTTGAAGATAAGGAAGGCTTCTTAAACGAACACGGCCTTATTGAGGCTGATACTTTAGATGGTAATCGTGTATCTGCTTACGCAGTTGACAAAATAGGTATAGTTGCACCTATGGCAATTAGCAAGTTTGGTATTGAAACCGCACTTTTTGATGAGCTAATTAATAACGCAAATGATTTTCAAGACGACATTCTTGAAAAAATTGAACCATCGTTGTTTGAGGATTAATTGTGACTCAGACATTGGAAACAAAACTGAAAGCTCTACTTCATGCCGATTGTTTTAGACCAACACCTGAGGACAATTCGATAACTCTAACTCAGCTGCACAAGCAAGCTGCTGATGGTGAGACTCGTAAGTCATGGACTCAGAAGCTAACTATTACTGGTCTTGAAGGTGATGAAATATTTTTCAGTTTCGATTTGGACGATCATCAATATTACTCACGCTACATCCTAGGAAAAGAGGATAAATTTTACGCAAAGGCATGCGATTACATAATGCTGAAGAAAACTGCGGATAGATGGTGTGCTTACATTGGTGAACTTAAAATGAAACGAGTTTGTAAGGATGAAGTTGATCGACAAACTAAAGGCACACAAGCCTTCTTAGAGTATATAAAAAATCTTCTCAAATATGATGGAGAGCAAGAGTTAAACAACCTCACTTTTGTCCGGAAAGTAATTAGCAGCAGAAAGATATCAAAATCTAGTGAGCGAAACCGTAATCGACCAAGTGGCAGAGCACGGAAAAGAACGACCAGCGCTCTTAGTTTAGACCCAATTACAGATGTACTAGGTAATGAACGCCCATACAACGAAATCACTGCAACTACACTTTTGTTTAACGATAGTGACCGTGCTCATCAAAAAATAACCTTGAAGCAGTTTCTGGCTCAAGCATAATTAGCAACGTTAGATGTCAGTAAGAGAGCGTTTGTAAACTAGAAAAAGCAATAAAAACCATGGCCATGTGATTTCCCTAAACACCTCGAGGCGTAAGTTTTAGACAATGAAAAGAATAACCGCTAAGAACAAAGCTCGTGATGTCCACTTGCGATTAAAGGTTTTGAAAAAACAGTTGCGAAATAAACGACACAAAAATAGTGGAAAAGCTCATTTAGTTACTGAAAAACCGACAAATCCAGAGGGGAAAGAGCCCAAACTTCCTAAGTACCCAATATTCGACATTTCTAGTCAAAACATCGACGATTTTGAACAGATGGGTACCAAGTCCAAGTTTTGGTATAAAGATTCAAAAAGTGGCAAAGACTACCTATTTAAATCCATTCATACTGAAGATCGCGAGGGTAACCCTATAGAGCGAAAGGGCGAAGACTGGGCCGAGAAAATAGCCTGTGAACTAGCAGAGTCACTTGGTATACCCCACGCCCATTACGACTTAGCTAATTATCAAGGACAGCGCGGGATAAGAAGTGAAAAATTCACGACGGACGGTGACAATATGTTCTTTGGTAATCAACTGATAGAGCATGTTGCCAATAGAATCAATGTTACTCTAGAACGAGGGCAACGCTCTCAAAAAGTTGATCGTGTAGCCGTAATTCTTGCTCGTCTAATCAAGCATCCACCAAGAGGTTGGAAGCCAACAGAAAACATTAACTCAGCCTTCGATGTATTTATAGGATACTTGCTTCTTGACACCTTGATTTCTAATCAAGATCGTCACAATGAAAACTGGGCTATGATCATTAATGGTAATGAGAGTTACTTAGCTCCCTCTTTTGATCATGCTGCTAGCTTAGGTAGAAACGAATCTATTGAAAAGATGCATGAGAGGTTGATAAGCAAAGACGAAGGCAGACAAATCCCCAACTACGTAGCTAGAAGTAAATCTTATTTCTACAACGGTAGCGACAGATTAAAAACTTTAGATGCTTTTTGCATATTTGGATTCTATAGAAAAAAAGCGACGCTTGAGTGGCTCAAACAACTTGAAAAACTAGAAACCGAACAAATTTTTTCTATCGTTGATAAGGTACCTGATGAAATAATGGGACTTACTGAGAAAACTTTTTGTAAAGCGATTCTAATTGCTAATAAAGCTCGTATACTTGCGTATAAACCAATGTTTTTAGAACATCTGCAACAAGAGGACAAGGAAACTAATTCATGAAAAGTGTATTCGTCATTTGGAAAGATAGTGATGATGGTATGTGGCACCCGGTAGCAAAGTTAACTCGCTTGGAGGGTGGGTACCGTTTCAATTACACAAAAGGCGCAAATCATGAAAACTTTATAGCTTTTCCTCGAATGGATGACCTAACCAAGGTCTATACATCAGCATCGCTGTTCTCGTTTTTTACAAACCGCTTAATTCCAACAAATCGCCCTGAGTTCAAGAAGATGTTGGAATGGTCTGATATTAACCCTATTGGATATGATGAACTCGACTTACTCGGTGTATCAGGTGGGGCAAGAAAAACTGACGAGTTCAGGATTATCTCTGAGCCTGAAGTTACGCCAGATGGAAAGTATAAAATTCGATTTTTTATTAGCGGGGTTCGCCATTTAGACTCTAAAAGCACCGAGCGTGTTGGCATGCTGCAAATTGGCGAACAACTTAAGCTAGTTTACGAAGATACCAATCCTTATGATTGCAAAGCAGTGCTAGTATCAACTCAGGATGAGATCCCTATCGGGTACTGTCCTAAATACTTCAATTGCGACGTTCGAGCACTATTAGAAGATCCGGAGCTAAACTCTCACTCTCTTAATGTGGTCAAGCTAAATAAAGATGCTCCCGATCAGTTTAGAGTATTGTGTGAATTCGTAACAAGGTGGCCTGAAGGGTTTAGCCCGTTGGTTTCGGAAGAATACCTTGCACACACTATGAATCACTAGACTAATTACCACAGTGATAAATTAGAGAGCGCCATGATGCGCTCTCTTTTTATTCCTGAGAGGTTTATATGAGTACTCGTAAGTTAGAAGACAGAAGTAAGAAACCTTGGCTTTGTGAGTGTTATCCGCAAGGTCGAAATGGTAAACGTATTCGTAAGCGCTTTGCGACTAAAGGTGAGGCAATCGCTTTCGAAAAGTTCACAATGAAAGAAGTGGACGATAAACCTTGGCTTGGTGAGAAAAAGGACTTGCGCACACTTCAAGACTTAGTCGAACTCTGGTACAAACTTCATGGCCAACACCTCAAATCTGCTCAAAAAGTTTACCCCCGCTTATGCACAATAGCCGAAGAGCTAGGGAACCCTTTTGCAATTAAGTTCACCGCAAAAGACTTTGTGCACTGGCGATCTAGCAGAAAAGTAAAGCATAGGCATATTGCGGCTGATACTGGCAAATTGATGTCTGCGCCCACCAACAATCTCGATTTGAGATATCTGCGCGCTGTGTTTAATGAACTCATTTCTCTTGGAGAGTGGAATCAACCAAACCCACTTGCAAATGTTAAGTCGATCCCTGTTACTGAATCCGAAATGGGCTTCTTCTCTAATGAGGACATTACCATGCTCTTCGATAGGATCAGTAAAAGCAAACGAGCAAAAGAGTACGAGCTCGTCTGCAAAATTTGCTTATCGACAGGGGCACGCATTTCAGAAGCTATTAACCTTCGTCTTCCGCAGGTTACAAAGTACAAAATCACATTTATTGACACCAAAAGCAAAAAGAACCGTACTGTACCAATCACAGAGAGGCTTTATAACGAGCTGATGGAGTTTGAACGAACGGGAGAAAAGGATAGGTTGTTTAAAAGTTGCCTTCATGGCATTGCCTATATCGTAAATCGGACATTTCCAGACTTACCGGATGGTCAGAATACCCACGTGTTTCGTCATACCTTCGCAAGTCGATTTATGGAGGCCGGAGGAAATATTCTCGTCTTGCAGAAAATTCTTGGTCACAGTGATATCAAAATGACCATGCGATATGCCCATTTTTCACCCGATCACCTGATACAAGCGGCTGAGTTAAACCCAATTTCTAGGTTGGGATTGTAGTCTCAATTTGAATTGATAAATGGCGACATAATGGCGGCAAATTTTCTTAATACTGATTATTATTGAATAGTATTGATAAGACGGGTTGTTTTTAAGGCATTGAAATAACTAAGAAACCATTGATTTTTCTGGGTTATAGCGATAGCTATGCATTACACTAAGTAAGATTTAATACCGCGTCTTAACGCCCGTTAAGGCGCGGTTATTTCGATAGGAACCCCATTCTGTGCAGCGATTGCTGCTTTAGCCTTCACGTTTTTCATACCGAATTCATCCAGCCACCACTTTAACTCTTTCGGCACTTTGAGTTCATCTTTCTCGCCATTACTACGAGTCAAAGGCTCATGTGCTTCTAAGAACACACTTCTGTCAGGCTCAAGTGTCATTTTGATAGGCTGGTTAATGATGTTAACGTCTTCGCCGTTACGAACCTTGTCAAATAACCACTCAATGTCACTTGGGTCCATACGAATACAACCCGCGCTGACTCGCATACCAATCCCAAAGTCCTTGTTGGTACCATGAATTAGGTATTCGCCATTCCCGTAAGCTAAACGCAATGCAAACATACCAAGTGGATTATCAGGCCCCGCAGGAACAACGGCTGGTAGGTCAATGCCCTTTGCTTTGTACTCGGCACGAATAGAGGCTGGAGGAGTCCATGTAGGGTTCGGTCGTTTTTGGCTGATACGCGTTGTCATTACTGGGGTATCGCGCCCTATTCGGCCAATTCCGACAGGAAATACATGGACAATATCCTCTCCTTTCGGAAAGTAATATAAGCGCAGCTCGGCTAGATTAATAACGATACCTTTATAAGGTACGTCTGGGAGGATTAGTTGTGTCGGAATAGTAAGAACATGCCCCTCTTCTGGTAAGAAGGGATCCACGCCTTTGTTTGCGGCCATTAAACCTAGCATACCCACATCGTAGAGCTTAGCGATATTTGCCATGGTTTCGCCTTCTTGCACGACGTGGTTTTCAAGGCGACCAATTAAACGGCTTCCATCCTCTGGTAATTCGTACATCTTAGCGAATGATAGACCACTCACTAAAGATAACGACACAGATAGCAGGGTACGTTTTGCGAAACTCATTGATCGCTTTTTGCTAAGCATTTCACTCTATTCCTTGGCACTTTTAAAGAGCTGTAAGGTTATCTCTCTTTCTGTCTTGTGATCAACCATCGGCTTGTGATATTCCAGTAAAGAAAAGCCCTCCCAAGTCCAAGGTTTATGGATGTATTTGTTCGGTACACTTTTGATTTCTGGTACCCAGTGGCGCACAAATTCACCATTAGCATCGAACTTTTCGCCTTGGCTTATCGGGTTGAAAATACGAAAGTATGGCTGCCCGTCACAGCCCGTAGAAGCAGACCATTGCCAGCCACCATTGTTCGCTGCAAAATCGCCGTCCACCAGCTTACTCATGAAGTACGCTTCTCCCCATCGCCAATCAATATGTAAGTCCTTGGTAAGAAAGCTCGCGACAACCATACGTAATCGATTGTGCATCCAACCTGTTTGATTGAGCTGACGCATTGCTGCATCAACGACTGGGTATCCTGTTGTTCCTGTCTTCCATCGCTCAAAGGCCTTCTCATCATAGGACCACTGGATTTTATCCTCCCAATCGATAAATCCTTTGCCTTTGACGAGTTTTGGTTCGAAAACCAATAGGTGCTGATAAAACTCACGCCAAATGATCTCACTTAACCAAGTTGCTTTCCCTTCTGTAAGGTCATTTTGTTGATTTTCAGCATACAAACGAGCAATACACTGCCTTGGTGATAGCGCGCCAATCGCAAGGTATGGAGACAGTTGGCTAGTGCCATCAATAGCTGGAAAGTCTCGCTCGCTTTGATACGCGTCACTGCGCTCCCGTGCAAATTCCCTAAGCTGCTTCAAAATATCATTAGTCGAAGCCAGCCAGTCTTCACTGGATTCTCGAGGATAGCTAAATGTGAAGCTTGAATTAAATCGAGCCGACTCTAATTGTTCGAGTACCTTTTTATTGAGTGGCGCTTGCTCGTGAGGTTTTACTACCGTCGGCATATGGAACTGCGTTAACCAAGCACGCTTGAATGGCGTAAACACCTTAAAATATTCGCCTTGCTTATTAAGAACCGTCGTTGGCGCGTGCACACATTTGTCATGAAACAGTTCAAATTCGATATCGTGAGAAGCTAACGCTTCACTTACTTGTGTATCGAGCTCTCGTTCGTTCACCTCATAGTGAATGTTTGCCATGACAGACGTGGCTTCAAGTGTTTCCGCCCATCCACTAATCACATCTGTACAATCGGAAAACGACGGCACCTCTTTGTACAAAAAGGGAATATTAAGGCTTTCAAGCTCCTCGTTAAGACAAGCTAAGCGACGAGCAATGAGGTCTGCCTGCATCGGCGCCATGTGATGCTCCCGCCACTGCTCTGGCGTCGCGATAAAGCAAGCGACGACAGGCTGACCTGAATCCAATGCAGCTTTGAGTGCCGTGTGGTCTAACGTACGTAAGTCACGTCGAAACCATACTAAAATCATGGTAGCTCCTATCTTTTGTCTACTAAGTTAGGTGTAATTTCTCTATCACTTCAGAGCACCCCATCCGATCACCTAACTGTGCGTGAAGCATTTTGATGGACGCTACTTGTTTAGCAGCTAGCGCTTTGTTGGAGAAAAGGTAGATAAACGAACCATTTTCAACGACCTCGTGATCTAGTAGACCAGAAACATCATCAACCTTATCGATCAAAGTCGTGTGATACCCTTGTTCACAAAGCTTCGCTGCTTGAATCCAACTCTCAGATTCTCTGTTTTGTTCAAAGCTAATGAGCAGACACTTTCCTTTGGAAGCGGCTTTGTTTTCAGAATCGATAACAAGGGCAAGTCGAGTGATTAAACAAGTCTGAAATAACCCTACCTGTAAAGATCGCAGCGATCCTTTCACCATGTCTAGCGCATCAAATACTGGGCTAATAAACTGATCAATAACGAGTTTTAGTGGATACTCTTTAAGAACAGAGGCAAGTAAACTCTCTGCTTTTCCTCGATTCAGGGTAGACAACGCAAGCAGCATGTTTTCAACTTCTTCGAGTGTGCGAACCTCGTTTTTGACTTCGACATCGGCGCTTTTTCCTAGCAGCCCCTTCACTTTACCAATCGAAATCCCCTTCGCGAGCCAACTCTGAACTTCGCGAATCGTATCGAGATCTTGCTGGCGATAGAGTCTGTGTCCTTTTTCAGTTCGCTGAGGCTGGATCAAGTTGTATCTTCGTTGCCAAGCTCTCAGCGTAACTGGTTTTACACCCGTGATTTCTGCGACATCTCGGATCGCGTATAGTTTTTCTTCTGAACTACAAACCATAGCGTAATCTCATCTCCTGCGGATACGGTTCTAAAAACTTCTGTTTTGCTAAATATTCGTCTGGGTAAGTATTTAAGTAATGCTTAATCAATGTAAGTGGTGCTAGCAGAGGCAGCATTCCGATACGGTAGTCGTGAATCACTGTCGCTAACTCTTCTTTTTCTTCTTTAGTTAGTGAGCGTTTGAAGTACCCTTGTAAATGCATCAACACATTTGTGTTGTTTTTGCGGCTAGCCCGATTCGTTAACGCCTTCATAAGTCCTAAACGATACTCTTGGTAAAAGTCTTCAATTTCATAATTAGCGACATCGGCAACTAAGCGGCCAAGGGAGCGGTATGACTCTGGGTGGTGTGCCATTAACGTCAGTTTGTAGCGCGAATGAAAGTCGATGATTTTGCCACGAGTAGGCTCACCATCCATCGAGTCGTAAAAGTCATTTAGACAAAATACTCGAGTAATAAAATTTTCTTTCAATACAGGGTCGTTAAGTCTGCCATCCTCTTCAACAGGCAACCAAGGCATTTTTTGCATCAATGTTTGCGTATACAAGCCAACACCTTCTTTCGCAGCACTGTTCTTGCTGTAAACCTTGACTCGCTCCATGCCACAAGTTGGTGACTTGGCACAAACGATGTAACCACAAAGCTGCTCGCTTTGAAGTTCATCTACTTTATTGGCCGAGTAAGTGAGCATATTGTCGGTATGATCATTTTCTGGATTTTTGGTTTCAACCAATGCAACACGCTCTTCATTAGAAACAAGACGAATGGTTGGACGGGGTACTGGCATACCTACGCCGACTTCAGGGCATACCGAAATAAAGTCAAAATACGGGCTAAGCTCTTTAGTCACAAAGTTGCTCACCTTATGACCAGAGTCAAAACGCACTCGTTCACCCAAAACACACGAACTGATACCTACTTTGATCGAAGATTCCATGATGACGCATCCCTATACAAAAAGTTTTGTTGTATAACTTATAGCAAGCCTTTCAAGATTGTACAAGAAAATAAGTTGTACAATTTAATCGTTTTACTTCACTCGAAAGTATTTCGATCAACCAGCTGTCAGAAAAAAGTTTGGCCCAAAAACAAAGAATTTGTGCGCGCAATCGACAAACTGCTCAAAAGCAAATCGATTGCTCTTTTGATTTCAACAGATTTGGTTATCAATAGTAGTTACAGTTTCTAAATGCGTGGTTTTTGTGACTAAGCTCTCAAGGGGCCACTGTACGTCCCGATATTATTGCCTCAACGAAAACGAACAAGTTCAACAGAATTGGTAATAGCGTTCTATAATAGAGGCGTTTTATCAAAACAAAACTTTGGAGAGCACTTATGGCAACCCCACACATTAACGCACAACCAGGTGATTTCGCTGAAACCGTTCTAATGCCAGGCGACCCGTTGCGCGCTAAATACATCGCTGAAACGTTCCTAGAAGATGTGAAACAAGTTTGTGACGTTCGCAACATGTTCGGCTTTACTGGCACTTACAAAGGCAAAAAAGTTTCTGTAATGGGCCACGGCATGGGTATCCCGTCTTGCTGTATCTACGTACACGAGCTAATCGCTGAATACGGCGTGAAAAACGTTATCCGTGTGGGTAGCTGTGGTGCAGTACGTGACGACGTGAAACTAATGGACGTTGTTATCGGTATGGGTGCTTCTACAGACTCTAAAGTTAACCGTATCCGTTTCAACAACCACGATTTCGCAGCAATCGCTGATTACGGTCTTCTAGAAGAAGCAGTTAACCAAGCGCGCGCTCAGGAAGTGCCTGTAAAAGTAGGTAACGTATTCTCTGCTGACCTGTTCTACACACCAGAAGCAGACATCTTCGAGAAGATGGAAAAACTAGGCATCCTAGGTGTAGACATGGAAGCGGCTGGTATCTACGGCGTAGCAGCTGACCTAGGCGCGAAAGCACTGACTATCCTGACAGTTTCTGACCACATCATCCGTGGTGAAAAACTAAGCTCAGAAGAGCGTCAGAAGTCGTTCAACGACATGATGAAAGTTGCACTAGAAACTGCAATCAACATCTAAGAGCAAATAGTAAGTAATAATTTGCAGCCAGAGTTATGCTGGCTGCCCGAATTATCCCGAGGGGGCGATTGTGTCTAACGGCGAACTGCCAAAAGACGCAGATGGGTTACAACTCAACTTTTGTAAAACATTGGCGTGTGACAACTTTGGATTGAGTGATGCAAAGCGTTACGTTCTGCAACATGCGAACCCTAAGCGTCCGGCGATGGTATGCCGTGAATGTGGAGCTTTCCCCCCCTTACTTAATAATCGCGATGTCGTGAACGAACTTCATCGCCTGCGGCACGTCCACAGTGACGGGTTGCCTGCTTGCCGTAATGATGATTGCGACAACTTTGGACTTTCTGTCCACACTCACAAACACCTCTATCACGCTTTCGGTTACAGTGGCGATCGCCAACGTTACCGCTGTAAAGTGTGTCAAAGTACCTTTGTCGACAAGTGGTCTGGTGCCAACAAGAAGCTTCAATTTCAAGAGAACTTGATGGGTTTATTGTTTACGGGATATTCCGTACGAGAAATCTGCCGCAAGCTTAGTATTAACCCAAAAACCTTTTACGATCATGTTGACCATATAGCTAGCCGCTGCCGCCGCAAGCTGGCAACCATTGATGCGCGCTGGGTAAACCACGCAACGCATTATGAATTGGCCTCAAACTATATTGCATTGCAACCGAACAGCAATAATGGTGTGTATTGGATTGTTTCTGGCGAAGCGCATTCTGGCTATATTCTTTGCCAGCACGTCAATTATTCCGCTGATGAAGAGCCAATCGCAACTCTCGATCATAATCCTTACGATGAGGTGTCTCGTTTTGTTTCCCAGGAGTACGTAGCGGAAGCAAGTGAGCCGCTTGCGGAACCTTCTCATCACCTCAGAGAGCGAATTGACCAAAAATACCAAACAATTTTGGCTCGCGGTAACGTAGAAGACCCTCTTGGTAATCTATCTGTATTTCATTACCCTTCAAAAGGGGCATTAGTCCGTCCGCCATACACCTCGTATGCACACTATTTGCACGTACTTGATATGTGCTGCCCAAACAAACGTGTATCTCTATACATGCCTCAAGATCCCCTACTACGTTCAGCTGCATTGAGCGTTTGTTTACCTCGTATTAAAGAGAAAAGTGTCGACTTGATGTATGTAGAAGAGGACGCTAGTTGGGACATGAGCACTCCCTTTGGCAAAGTCGATATCGCCTATATGAGTTGGTGGCGCGATCGTTGGGCAATCTCTAGTCAAAACGAAAACCACAAAGGCATTTGCTACCTCGCTGGCGATCAAAATGAGCCTGAAAAATGGTTTAACGTTGCGACAACTCGTCATGTGAAGTTTTATCAAAACCGCTTTCAGATTCTTTTCGAAAGCTTCATTAACGAGCCACGTCGCAAATTACGACCTGCTGGTATTTTACCTCTTTTAGATATATTCAGAGCTTGGCATAATTTGTGCTATCAGGATAAACAAGGTCTTACCGCTGCACAAAGGTTGGAAGTCTCTGATGCACCTTTGACAATCAAACAGCTCCTATCGTAGCTATTCTATTGGTAATTTAGATGTAGTAATTAGGGGTTGTAACGGTATACATTACGGCCCCTGATCGTTTACCAAAACGTTATCCGCATCGCTTTGGTAAAGAAACATGCATCTAACCACTTAATATTAGGTGTGATTTCCAGTTCGATAGTCATGGATGTGAACGTTGGATAAAAACCAAATTCAGCTAGAAGATGATCTCACTAAGCTTAAAGGCCAAATAAAATCGGCCCCTAAACATACCTTTAATATTGCGCAGCAATATCGTATCCGCGCGGAACAAATTTTATTTGTGGACGGAGAGATCAAAGCCTTACTCATCATGGCGCAATGCTGTTGGTGCCTAATGGATTACCGACAAGGCTTAAAACTCGTCAAAGACGCTTACAGCAAACAAACACAGCTTGAAACCGACGATCATCTCCCGGAAATTCTCCATCTTTTTGCACTCCAATATTGGGGCCAAGCAAAGTATTATTCCGCGCAACAATATTGGATTAATGCGCTCGAACAATCTGCTCTTGTTGATGATGTTGAAATTCAAATCGAATCTCTAATTGGGCTTGGTAATGTATGGCGCATCACTAATGAACACCAACTTGCCGCTTCAACTCATGAGTTAGCCGTTAAAGTGGCAAACAATGTTCGTATTGCTTGGTTAGAAGGCAAAGCGCGCATCCTATTAGCTTGGGACTATTACTTACTAAATAAGTTTGTCGAGATGCTTACGGTACTGGATGGAGCAACCGAAGTATTAAAAGATCATGATGACAGTACGTGGCAAGCCGAGATCTGGGACTTTAAAGGGTTAGCACTGCTTGGACTAGAACGCCTTGATGCGGCCGAAGAAGCCACCCAAAAAGCCCACCAGCTCGCCATTGAGCATGACCTCGTTTGGATGAAAGCACACTCTTTTATTAGCCGAGCAAGACTTGAGCTTTTGCGCCAAAATACAGACAGCGCTGCCAAGTTGCTACTTGCAGCAGAAGAGTCTGCACTCAGTTTCGACCACGGTGAGCTACTCAGCCAAATTTGCTTCCAACAATCACGAGTCGCTGAAGAACAAGGTGACTTTGAGTCTGCGTTTAACGCGTTCAAGAAATACCGTAAGCACGCACTCAAAATGCTCAAAGAACAAACTCATCGAATCAGCATGGATAAAGCAAGAGGCTCTAAACGCCAACTAGAGCAGCGAGCACGTAAGCTGATCAATCATATTCGCTCTCAACACGAATACGACCCTGAAAAACAGTTCTCTAATGTCGTTTCTGAGACCTACTGGTGGGAACAGTTAGTTTTGTTTAAAACGGAGCTCAAACGCTCTAACCACGCCATCATTATGATTCAGCATTCAAACCCCGAAGTTCTCGATGTTTGTACCGAGCTCGTTCATGCATTGACAACCTCCAGCGACCTCATCTCGAGAATTTCCAGTAACAGGCTAGCAATGTTAATTGCAGAAAAAGGTCAAGCAGCAGAAGAGGTCTACCGCACTGTCCAAGCGATGTTAGACATCTATCCATGGAAGCGACGCGGAATCAAAGGCCCGAAACCGATACTGTATTTGCAAGATATCCTGACCTTCCCATTCACGTTAGAACAGCTCGAAGAAAGTTATATTGAGGTAATGAAGAATGGAACAACTGCTTAGCAAGGTGACTGACGCAGGTATCGATCCTTCTTCCGTTTCAGGTGAAGAAGCGATTACGCTATGGGAACACATAGGGTTACATATTGCGTCAACAAACCGAGAGAAAGCGCATTGCTATATCATTAGCGCCGAGTATCGAAGAGAGATCAAACAGCTCAACGACAGCATTAGTGAATTGAAACAAGCGCTTGAGTTGCTTGTTTTACCAGAAGATGTAGAAGATATTCTTTCTGTGAAAGCAAGCTTGAGTGAGCGTTTAGTTGAAGTAGGTGACTACAATGCGGCATTAACCGAGTATGTTGCTTCAACCAATATCGCCGTCGAGTACGGCTATATTGATGAGTACGTATTGGCCATTATTGGAATGGGTAATTTGTGCGATGCCTATGGGGATCACCAACGTGCATTACGTTATTATCAAAAAATAGATGCTATCGATCACGCTATTGGCAGTCGATCCCTACGCCTTCGTTACAAGCTGTACATGCTTGCCTGTTATATCAGCTTGAACCGTACCGCAGACGCCAAAGAACTATTGAGTGAATGTGAAGAACTGAGCATTCTCGTCAGTGATAAAAACCTCGCCGCACAAAATCACCTCTACCGAGCCAAATTACATCGTCTGCAAGAAGACTACCCCAATGCGTTGCTGGCTATTTCGAATGTTCAGTATACAACGGGTAGTGCCACGACATACTGGTTATCCACGATGGTCAAAATTGAGACTGCGTATTGTCTAAACGGTGTAGGGCACACTTCTTTAGCTAATTTAACGTTGGACTCCATCAGTAAAAGGATTCAAAAGCAGCTATCTCCTATCGTTACTCAGCATTTTTATAACGCGATGAGTCAAGTTTACGCCTCTCAAGGGTTGTATCGAGAAGCATTAAATTGTGAAAAAAAAGCGCATAGAATCGAATCTGATCTTGTAAAACATATTCCGATCGGTGAGTTAGGGTCTGCTCAACTACGCCGACTTTCACGCTTTGAGTTACAACTCAAACTCATTTTGTCAGAGCTAGAAAACAAAGAACTAAAAGAAACCACCAAGCAGCATAAAAATACTGTTGCTCAGCTACAGCAGGACGTCTTTACCGATCCACTTACGTCTTTACACAACCGACGCTGGTTAGAAGTTAAACTAAAAGATCTACTTCTGCACGATACTGCATTTGCATTGATGGTCATCGATATCGATCACTTCAAATCCATCAATGACGAACTAAGCCACTTGGTGGGCGACAAAGCGATCAAAAGTGTGTCACAGGAACTGGCGTCCTACTTCAGATTTAAAGGCGCATCGTGCGTACGATTTGGTGGTGAAGAGTTCCTCGTGATCCTTGAGAATACCCAACTGGAACGCGCAGAAATGCATGCCGAGAATTATCGTGAACGGATTTATCAATATGGTTGGGAGGATATTCTTGGTGAACGGGGGCTGACCGTATCCATAGGGATTACCTTGCATCGAGAAGGCGAGAATACTCAGCGAACTTTTTATCGTGCAGACAAAGCTCTTTATCGCGCCAAAGCCAACGGCAGAAACCAAGTCTGTACCGAACTTTAAACCATGCCCCGGTTGACATCTGGGGCTTTGTTATACTTTTTACTTATCCTTCCTCTATCACTTCACTGTTTGTTTAAATAAGTACTCAGCAACACCTTAACTGCCAATAAACATCAGTGGATACTTACATCGCATAAACATAATTCCTACATAAAAACCGCTTGATTCATCTGTAGTTAAGACAAATACTTAAATTGTTAATTTACGTAGATTTTCCATTTCGCAATAAGCACAGGTAGGTAAGATGTTTCTAGACTATTTTGCACTTGGGTTACTCATCTTCGTTGCTTTAGTGATCTTTTACGGAATCATTGTCATTCATGATATTCCATATGAAATCGCCAAAGAGAGAGAGCACCCGCACCAAGACGCAATTCACTACGCTGGCTGGGTCAGCCTTTTCACTTTGCATGCGCTGTGGCCATTTTTATGGATCTGGGCAACATTATGGCGCAAGGAACGCGGCTGGGGTTTTAAACAACTAGAACAAGAAACACACGACATTCATCACCGCCTTGAAGAACTCATCGATGAAGTCAACGAACTCAAAAACGAAGTATCGATGTTGAAACAACAAAAGATTCAGCAAAAGCCTTTGCCTGAACAAAGTAAAGAGGACGAATAATGGACTTATTGCTGATTCTGACTTACGCCGCTCTTTGTATTGCCATTTTTAAAATTTTCAATATTCCTCTAAACAAATGGACCGTTCCAACCGCCGTACTTGGCGGCGTAGTGTTAGTGGGCACACTCGTGCTGCTTATGAACTACAACCACCCATTTACTCAATTAGGTAACCAAGTGTTCCCGACTACGCCTATCGTCTCTGGCGTGCGTGGCCGCGTGGTGGAAGTGCCAGTCCAGGCCAACCAACCGCTCAAAACGGGCGATATTCTTTTCAAAATCGATCCTGTGCCTTTTGAAGCAGAAGTTGCTCGCCTTGAAGCGAAAGTCAAAGAAGCAAGCCAAGGTGCCCTGGGTTTAGAGTCTGATCTAAGAGAAGCAGAAGCTGCTGTATTGAAAGCGCAAGCGGACAGAGATAAAGCACAAAGGGAATTTAGCCGATATCAAAGGGGCTTTGATCGTGGCGCGTTTACTGAACAAGATTTGGATACTCGACGCCAAGCGTATAAAGCGGCAGAAGCCATGTTAGACGTTGCGATTTTGCAACAAGAACAAGCGCAAATCGCTCTGGACTCTGAAATCGGAGGCGAAAATACCCAAGTCGCGCAACTTCTTGCCGAGCTGCGTAAAGCAGAGTTTAACTTAGAGCAAACCGTCGTTCGTGCGCCAACCGATGGTTACGTTACGCAATTGGCTTTGCGTCCTGGTGTTATGGCTGTGCCGTTGCCACTTGCCCCGGCAATGACCTTCGTACATACCGAAGACATTACGTACACCGCGGCATTCAGACAGAACTCATTACAACGCTTGAAGCCAGGCTTTGAAGCAGAATTTATGTTCCGCGCAATTCCGGGCAAAGTATTCCGTGGCGAAGTCATTGACGTGATTCCAGCCATTGGTGAAAGCCAAATTCAAGCGCGAGGCGCTCTGCTCGGGACTGATGCCTTGCGCACGAGCGGACGTGTTTTTGCGAAGCTGAAAATTACCGACGACTTGAGTGGATACCACTTACCAATGGGGACTGCGGTTGAAGTTGCAGTTTATTCAGACAGCTTTACTCACGTATCAGTGATGCGCAAAGTGCTTATTCGTATGAAGAGCTGGCAGAACTATTTATACCTCGACCATTAATGAACATATAGCGCATTCATTTATTGGTAAAAATAACATCAAACCGTGTAATCAGGGGCTGACGATCAGCCCCTGATTCATTCTAGCCATCCAGATAGATAGCATTCCCACTTTTATTAATATTCTGTATAATGCGCGCCTTATTTTTAATGCTTGCTAAAACCAAAGCCAGTCAAAGGGATGCGTGAATCAAATCACACATTTCCTGAAGAAAAATAGAGCAAACAATAAGCAGCTTGGTTGTTTTGAATATATGTTACACAATCAAATAACTAACGCTTTCCGACAAAACAATTAAACGTTCTTTAAAATCGACTATTGAACTGAGGTTATCTATGAATCTTTCCGCTAAAACTGTTGTGGTTATTGCAATCGGTGCTGCTCTTTACGGTATCGGCGGCTTACCTATGTTTGGCATCCCTGTGTTTGCAAACACAACGCTAAAACCAGCCATGGCAGTATTAGCATTGTTCTCAGTACTATTTGGACCACTTGTTGGCTTCTTGGTTGGTTTTATTGGTCACTGGGTTACTGACCTATTTGCTGGTTGGGGCGTATGGCTCACTTGGGTACTTGGTTCAGGTATTGTTGGTTTGATTATCGGTCTATTCCCTTCTCTAACGCGCTACCGTTTAGAGAAAGGCGATTTCAATATGAAAGACTTCGCGTTATTCGTGGTACTTGCGCTATTAGGCAACGTATTTGGTTACGGTTGCTCTGCATTCCTCGACACGATTTTATACGCAGAACCGTTCACTAAAGTGTTTACCCAGCTTTCTATTATCGCGATCGGTAACACCATTCTTATTGCTATTGTTGGCTTCTTCATTCTTAAGTCTGTCGCTAAACGTAACAAGCAAAGCCGTAACTTAACAGAGGCTTAATGTCGAATGACAATCGAATTTTCTAACTTCTCTTTTAGATATGAGTCGCTGGACAAACCGACGCTAAAAAATATCAATCTAAGGATAGAGAAAGGAGAGAAAATCGTCATTATCGGTCCAAGTGGTAGTGGTAAATCTACTCTTGGGCAATGTCTTAACGGACTGATCCCACACGCAATCAAAGGGGAAACCAGTGGAACATTGATCATCAATGGTCAAGACACCGCCCCTTTCGACATGCACCAATACACCGAGCAAGTAGGCACCGTACTCCAAGATACGGACAGCCAATTTGTCGGTTTGAGCATTGGCGAAGACATTGCATTTGCGCTGGAAAACCAGCTAACTTCTAACATCGACATGTACCCATTGGTCAAAGCCACGGCCAAAATGGTCGACTTGGAACAGATGCTAGAACGCTCACCCCACGATTTATCAGGCGGCCAGAAACAGCGTGTTTCTTTGGCGGGCATTCTCGTCGATGACGTCGATATCCTTTTGTTTGATGAACCACTAGCTGCGCTTGACCCTAAAACGGGTAAAAAAACCATCGAGATCATCGATGATCTACACCGCGAAACGGGCAAAACCATCGTAATCATTGAACATCGTCTTGAAGACGTTCTGCATTGCTCAGTTGACCGTATTATCTTGATGGAAAGCGGCAAAATCATTGCCGATACAACGCCAGATGAAATTTTAGCGTCGCCTTTGCTAGAAGATTACGGCATCCGCGAACCGCTTTATATTTCAGCACTGAAAGAAGCAGGCTGCGCGATTGAGGGCGATGCAAAACCTTCTAGCTTAACTACCTTACCGTTGGAGCAATATAAACCGGCAGTACAAGCATGGTTTGATGGTTCAACAGCACAACCGCCCAAAACGCCAGCCGAGACTTTGCTTGAAGTCCGTGGCCTCACCTATTCTTACGACGGTGAGAAAAACGCGTTAGAAGACGTGAGTTTTGACATCAAGCGTGGCGAGTTTGTCTCTGTACTTGGCAAAAATGGCTCGGGTAAATCGACCATCACCAAACTGATTATGGGCGTTATTGAAGCGGATAGCGGCTCAATGAGTATGAATGGTCAAGATCTTAACGAACTGACCATCTTCGAGCGCAGCCAGAAAGTGGGCGTGGTGATGCAAAACCCGAATCACATGATTTCCCATCACATGATTTTCGACGAAGTGGCCTTCGGCCTCCGTAATCGTGGCGTTGAAGAGAAACAAATCGAAGCTAAAGTACTTGAAGTCCTTGAGCTGTGCGGTTTGAGCAAATACCGCCACTGGCCAATCGAAGCATTGAGCTACGGCCAGAAAAAGCGCGTAACCATTGCGTCAATTTTGGTATTGGAACCAGAGCTTCTGATCCTTGATGAACCGACGGCAGGTCAGGACTATCGAAACTACACGTCTATGCTGAGTTTCATCGAAAAGCTCAATCGCGAGTTGGGCGTAACCGTGATGATCATCTCTCATGACATGCATTTAGTGCTGGAATACACCACGCGCTCTATCGTGATTGCAGACAGTAAATTAGTCGCGGATGCACCAATGACGCAGGTATTCAGCAGTCCAGAGCTACTAGACCAAGCAAACCTCACCACAACAAGTCTGTTTGAGTTGGCTACGAAAGTTGGCATCGAAGACACCAATGGCTTTATGCAGCATTTTATCAATGCAGAAAAAGCGCACCGCCAACAAAAAAGCGACGACGTAAACCAACTAGAGAAAGCGGTGGCATGAAAGACAATAAGATGAAGTTTGGTATCAACTACATCGATACCCAATCACCACTTCATAAGTTGAATGGCATTACTAAGTTCTTGCTTTTCATTGCTTGGGTAACGGTGGTATTGACCACATTTGACTTGCGAATCATCGCGCTGTTGATCGTGCTAGGTTTGGGCTTATTGAAAATGACCAAAGTGCCCTTTCATGTCTACAAACCGCTGTTATTCGGTACAGGCACGGTATTACTGATCAATGCCCTGTTTATGTTCGCGTTAGCGCCGCAACAAGGTACTGAGTTCATGGGCTCATCAACGGTTTTACTCTCGTTACCCGGTAATTACTCGCTCACTCAAGAGACATTGTTTTACCTAGTAACAGTGACGTTGAAGTACTTCAGCATGTTCCCAATCGCGTTGGTGTTTGTATTTACCACTCATCCGACAGAGTTTTCAGCCAGCTTGAACCGTTTAGGTGTGCCTTACAAAATCGCCTATGCCGTAAGCTTAACGCTGCGCTACTTGCCGGAAGTGAAAAAGGACTTTGTTAACATCATGCACGCGCAACAAGCACGCGGAGTAGAACTGAGCAAGAAGGCTCCGTTGTTCACTCGTTTGAAGAACGTCGCGAAGATTCTTGGACCTCTGATTTTCTCTAGTTTAGACCGAGCCGATCAAATCTCAAACGCGATGACGCTACGTGGTTTTGGCCGCCACTCCTCTCGCACTTGGTACAGCTTAAAACCACTGACCAAAGCCGATATGATCTGCATGGCTGGGATTGCGGTGATAGTGATTGCGGCGATCAGCAAGCGTGTTATCGACACACAACTGTTCTGGTATCCGTTCTAAATTCTTAAGCTTCAAACTGAACATAACGTGGTTAGTGTTGTGACCACGTTATCTTCCGTCTTTCCCCTCGATAACTTGCCTGCTGGCTTCTTGCTTGCAAGTATTCAAAAGAAGCGGTAATTTCAGCGGCTCGCTGATGTGCCAGAAAGTTGCTTATTCAAACGACCAACATGAACTAAACTCATCAGTTTTATCAGGGGCTTAATGATCAACTGCGCACTGCCCACGATGAAAAGCCAAGTACCACTTTCAATCAACGAATCATTCAAAAAGAAAAAACTACCAATTAAAAACCAAATAGCAATGAGTAGGTCGTTTGCAGCACCTAACGCCTCATAGCGGCGCTGAATAACGATGTGACGGCTTCCTAGATCTAAATCCAACTCTCTGCCATGTATCTGCACTGTATAGCTCCCCTCTTGTTATTTCGCGTCAGTTATGCCCAAGTTATTTCGAAATACTTAGTTCTAAACCCTAACGGACGTAGCATGCATTGACAACCATTGGGGGGATTATCTATTTGCGATCAAAAGAAAAGGGCGCATAAGCACCCTTTTCAGCGAGTCTAATTACAGGTATTCGCTTTAATGATTAGATAGTGAGTGCCAACTTAACTCCACTTCAACAAGCGAGTTTCGTTGCCTTCTTCCGGCTTCGCTGGAATATTGAGTGACAACAGCAAGCTCACTGCTGCCATGCCAGCGCCGATGTAAAATACGCTAGCAGGTGAAACCAGCCAAATCACACCAAACGTAACAGGTATTACAACCGCCGCAATATGGTTAATCGTAAACGCAACGCCCGCGGTCGACGCCATATCGGCTGGGTCGGCAATTTTCTGGAAGTAGGTTTTAATCGCAAGCGCTAACGCGAAAAATAGATGATCGACAACATACAATGCTGCCGCCCACTCAGCCGTTTGCACCAAACCGTACCCGACGAACACGAAGATCAAACCGACGTATTCAAACATCAACGCTTTGCGCTCACCTACAACGCCGATAAAACGGCCTATTCGCTTCGCAAACAAGAAGTTAAAGACATAGTTAATCAGGAACAGCAACGTAATATCTGCGGCGGAGTAACCAAACTTTTCTACCATCAAGAAACCAGCGAACACCGTAAAAATTTGACGGCGTGCTCCACTCATAAACGTAAGCGCATAGTATAACCAGTAACGTTTACGCAGGATGAGCTTCTTGTTCTGAGGCACTTTTGTCTTAAATTGTGGGAAGGCAAATGCCATCACCAAAATGAGCACAAAACCTAAACCACCAGCCATTAAATAGACCGTTTTAAAATCAAGTTTGAGCTGTTCGAGCGAAACCCAAATGGCGCCGTAGGTAAACAGAGAAGCCAAAGCTCCAACAGAAATAAACTTACCCAGCATTTCTGGCGCTTCTTCTTTAGATAGCCATTGTAAAGACAAAGACTGCTTGAGTGTTTCAAAGTAATGGAAGCCGGTGGACATTAACAAGGTTGTAAAAAGTAGACCGTACAAAGTGGGAAAATAACCTGTTAATGCCGTACCAAGCGTAAGCATCGCCAAAGAGACGAGCATAAAGCGTTGCTCTCGGATAAACAGCAATACAAACACGGCGGTAAAGGCCAAAAAACCCGGAATTTCACGCACACTTTGCAATAAGCCTATGTCGGCACCATCAAAGTTTGCTTTCTCGATAACAAAGTTGTTCAACAACGCCATCCAGGTAGAAAAAGCAATGGGCACGATAATGGAAATTAACAGGAGGAAATTTTGCGGCGTTCTCCAGCCGTGCGATGAGGTAGTCATGATGTTTCCTTTAAATATGAAGGCATCATCATAGCTTTAAATGTAACAAATTCGCAATATCATTATTATTTTCAGCCCAGAGCAAGCAGATATGGCTGAGGGATATTGTTATGAAGATAAACATCGCACTTAACTCCTCGGCTAAGCGCGATGTTCAAGTATCAAGAGAAATAAAGCATGAGTAAATGTGCTCAGTGGCTTAATCAATGACTTTTACTGATAGGCGATTTTTAAATTCAAACACATGTTCTGGACACACATCCAAACAACGGCCACAGCTAATGCAGTTTTGATCCATAACTCGACGATCTCCCCCTTTCAAAGGCTGCCGAAGCACTTCTGGTTCTGGGCAAACGTAAAAGCAATCCATGCATTTGGTGCAATCTTCGCGGCGAACAGCAGTAACGCGCAACAGGCTTTTTCGGCCTATCACGCCATAGGTAGCCCCCAGTGGACATAAGTGCCCACACCACCCATGCTCAACCAAGAGTAAATCCAACACGAACACCAGGGCGATCAACACCCAACCTGCGCCCATACCAAACACCAACCCGCGATGCAGTGCCGCCACTGGATCTAACCATGTCCAAAGAATTGCGCCAGACAGCGCACTGCCCAACATCAAAACAGGGATCAGCCAATAACGAATCACGGGAGACCAACGATAGCTCGCTTTAATGTTGAGCTTTCGACGCAACCACGCCGCCAAGTCTGTCACGATGTTCAGCGGGCACACCCAAGCACAAAATGCGCGCGGCGCCAAAATCGCGTAAAACACCACGACAATCACTACGCCTAACAACGCATTAAACTCCGGAACATGCCCTGTCGCCAAAGCTTGAAGCACAATTAACGGGTCACTTAACGGCACGGTATCGAGCAACATACTTGATGACAGATTACCAGTTAGAATTCCCAGCGTCGGCCCAGCCATAAATAGCGCAATGATGGTGAACTGACATAGCCGACGTAAAATCAAAAACCGATGCGCGCGCCACCAACCAAGCTTTTCAAGCGCTTCTTTGCCAGCATTTTGAGCTAAATTCTTTGCCATTACTTACCTCCTTTTAGCGATTCAAGCGCACCTTCCGGCACAGGCGTCTCACTAGGGAGGATATTTTCGAGTGGTTTGTCGATCTCTTTCCAACCAAAATTGTAGTGGCTGCCCACTTTGCCTTTCGCCAAATCCGTCGGGACAACTTTAATAGCAGCGACATCCAACACGCACGCTTGTTCACACTTACCACATCCGGTACACACTTCGGAATTCACTGTAGGGATAAGTTTGGCGTGATAGCCGGTTCGGTCGTTGTGAACCATCTCTAACGTGATGGCTTCATCAATCAGCGGACAAACGCGATAACAAACGTCGCATCGTAACCCTTGCCAGTTAAGGCAAGTTTCATGGTCAATAAGAACCGCTGTACCCATTCGAGCATCATCAATATCGGTTAGTTTCGGATCCAGCGCCCCACTCGGACAAGCGACAACACAAGGAATGTCTTCGCACATTTCGCAGGGAATATCGCGTGCAGTAAAGTAAGGTGAGCCAGTCGCGACGGGTGAAAGTAATGTCGCAAGTTTCAAGGTATCGTAAGGACATGCCTGAACACACAAGCCACATCGAATACAAGCTGATTCGAAATCGCCTTCCGGCAGTGCACCAGGCGGACGAATAGGCACACCTTTGGTTTCTCGAGCTTGGCTTTGTAGCGATTGTAAGCCCAATACACACGCAGCTGCGCCAACACCAGCCGCAGTTCGAGCTGTATCACGCAAAAATCGGCGCCGACTTTGCGATATTTTAGACTGAGAGGATTTCATGCTATTTCCTCAACAAAACTCCTTTATCAAGTTAAGCATAAATAGCCCTAAACGTGTCGTTTCCCTATACCTCATAGGAGGTAACCCCATCCTCTATTGATTCAAGTCAACTGACGCACAGTGCCGTCGTCACAGTTTGACTAAATGCGTTTATTTACTGCGACATGAAATTCACCACGATACTCTGCAGTACGCGCCATTCTCAGTACAATAATTCAACACCTTTGCAATCTACTCGCTCAATTCGATGATAAATCACTACTAAAAATTCAAAAAATGACATCATAACAAGCTAATTTAAAAGGCATTTATCCATTAAACATAAAAAAACACTATCCAAATAAGAAAACTGTGGTTAGATTAAAAATTAAAACTAAAAAGCGAAGGAGAGAGGCATGGAAATTATCGTACGTCCAACGACCGTCGAAGACGCAGCGGCACTCGTAGAAATCTATTCACAACCAAAAGCACAACGTGAAACCCTGCAACTCCCAAAGCCTTCGCTCGCGATGTGGGTGGAAAGATTGTCAAACATACCTGATGGTGTTTATAGCTATGTCGCTGAAATTGATGGTAAAGTCGTCGGAAATATTGGCTTTCACCACTCTCTACGTCCAAGAACGATGCACACGGCATCGTTTGGCATCGGAGTACATGATAGTTTCCATGGACTCGGTATTGGTAGCAAATTGATAGAAACAGTCACTGAACTAGCAGATAACTGGTTAAATGTGAGAAGAATTCAGATAGAGGTCAATGCCGATAACGACGCCGCCATTGGGCTTTATAAAAAGCATGGATTTCAAATTGAAGGTGAAGCGATTGACGGTTCCTTCCGTGATGGTGAATTCATCAATACCTATTACATGGCGCGCATCAGACCAGGCCAAAGATAAAACAAAGCCTCCTACTATTGGAGGCTTTTCTTTTTAAACTTCGACTCACTTTCGTAAGTAAGCCAACGCTCTGCGAGTCAATGCTTCTGTGTAGGGATTGATCTTCCAGTGGTCGGAACTCCAACCTTTCACAAAGCGCTGAAAGTCTGCCCAAGCCACAGCAAACAAAGGACGCCATTCACGCTCGACTTCATTAGGGTCAAGATTCGGTTGATAGACCATTAGCGCGTGTTGCAACTGAGCAAAATACGTATCCAAAACCCAAACTTCCATCTCTGCACAACGTTCTGGCTTAACGGCGCTACTCATAAACAGTGCCACATCTTTCATTGCACACCCACATCCAACGTATTGAAAGTCAACCGCAGCAACGCTTGATTCTTCTTCATCAAAACAGAAGTTCACCAATTTGGCATCACCATGTACTAGTGTTTTAAACTTAGCTTGCGAAAGCGTTTGATCAATCAATTGAGCCGCATTTTGTAGCTCAGTGTCTTGCAATGCTTCAAGCTCGTCGGGTCTGGTTGCTAAGTGCCAGTATGTTCCGGTATGCCACAACTTATCCGAACGAACATCGATGTATCGCGCATGAAAGTTCGCCAACCAAGTGAGGCAGGCTTGTAGATGCTCTAGCTGTGCATCTGTGATGACTTTTGGAAAGCCCACCTCGGCGAGATCTTCCATCACAATGAGCCATTCATTCTCCGATTGGAACGTTTTTAGACCTTGTGGTACTCGGCAGCGAGTATCCACCCCTCCGGAAAAATGCTCATACCAATTCACTTCCACCTGATAAGAGTGCAGCTTTCTTTGATGAGAACGGTCCGTATTCCAGCCTCTAGGATGCTCTGAAGGCTTAGGGAGTTTTACATGCTTAATGATCACCGAACGAGTTGAATAAGTAACTCGGACTAACTCCCCATAGCCTCCCCATAGCGATTGTATGACTTCTACAGAGCGGTAATTACCGAGATTGAGTTCCTGGCCAATATTTTGGTAGCATTGGTGGTTGTTACTCATCATGCGAGCAGATGTGACCACGTTTGGTTCTTCTCCATATAGTGAATAACATATGGGCAAACTGGTTTGATTTGATAACCGAGTGACTCAATTTCTGGCAACACCGCTTCCATCATCACTTTTCCGTACCCCTTACCTCGCAGTGCTTCAGGAACAACCGTTGATGTAATGTGCATGACATTACCCTTAAGCTGATAAATCACCTTGGCTTTATAACCCTGCTCTAAATCAACCCAGAATGTACTATTCGTGGTCTCATGAGTTACTTTATGCATATCTTGCTCTCTAATTTTTGTTACAGATTGATTGAATCAAACTATATCACTGAATAAAATCGATACCATGCGAGAGTGCTGCTTCGCCTCACGCGATTACCTTCTTACATCAGGTACGACAATTATAATGAGAAATATGAGCCCAATTGCCAGAGACGGCAAGCTACCTCTGCAAAGCAAGAAGGCACCAGAACGTCAGGCAAGTACATTAAATAGCACCGATGCAATGGCAATGGTCGAACACGGCAGTGAAGTGAGCTTAAACGTCACCACCCCCGTTGGTACAAAGTTTATTACAACCAGCACATTTGTTGGCTGTCACTCAAATAATACTGCATTGATAGAGGTTCCGAACATCTCTGATGAAGACTTGAAGTTCTATTTTCAGGAAGGCTTTTGGATCAATGTAAAAGCCTACTCTCATCGAGGTGAAGGGGCCGTTATCCCATTTCGGGCCCAATTACAGCATCGACTAGGCGATCCGTACCCAATTTTGGTGCTAGACCTACCCAACACTATGCAGGTCTTTCAGCTTCGCAAAGAAGTGCGTTACGAAGTAAATTTGAGAGCGCGTGTTTTTTTAGAAGCCTATCGAACTGAATGCGAAATAAGAGATTTATCTCGTAGTGGCTGTCGTTTTGTAACATCACCGATGAGCCGACCACTTCAGGTTGGTGACCACGTTTCATTGGATCTAACGATGCCCGGAGAAAGTCGTATGCTAGCGCCGTTGCGAGGTCGTATTTGTAATTTACAAAAATCAACGCACTATGCTCGCTACGGAATGGAGTTTGATGAGGTTGGTAAAAACAACGCTAAAAGCCTCCTCAGTCACCTCAAATTTGATGGGACTAAGCTCACACTAAAAAGATAGATTTGATAACCCCTATCGCTTATCAAGAAGCTTTGAAGTGCTAGAAAACAAGAAACCCCTTACTTTTCAGTAAGGGGTTTTATTTACTAAGAATAAGGCAGTATCTTAGATAAGAGTCATGACTTAGAAGTCGTAACGTAGACCTAGCGCTAGCTCATCTTTTTCAGCCGCGCCTTCGTTATCCATTAGATCGAAGTTGTATGATGCGTAGCCACGGAAGTTAGGCTTGAAGTAGTAAGTTACATCAACAGCTAGGTTTTCTACAGTATCTGCGTCTTCTAGTTCACCTTTGTTGAACGTAGAAGTGAATACAGTTTGACCCATAGTGTAAGCAGCGGCTAGTTCGTAGCCTTTGTAATCAAAAGTCTTACCTGCAACATCCATATCCGCGCCAGTGTAGTTACCAGCGAAGTAGAAGTCACCTACAGAGTATGCAGCTACCAGCATGAACTCATCGCTGTCGTTTTGATCTGCGTAACCAGCACCTAGTTCAAAACCAGTGTTAGCAAACGCGTAAACACCAGATAGAGAGAAGCCATCTTCCTCGTTGTCTGTAAAGCCTTGTGCATCTGTTGTGCGATCAGCAAAACGGTAGCTAGCGCGTACAGCTAGTTGCTCGAATTGGCCTTTGTAAGACAGCATGTTATCTGTACGGTCAGAAACAGGCAGTTTAAGTGCTGCTGTGTTACCGTGGTAAGCCATAATGTCAGTAAAGTCAGTAAGAACCACTAGTGCGCCGTCGTTTTTACCGTAAGTTACTTCACCGTATTTGCCACCCAGCCCCGCATAAGCGTAACGAGTTTCAAGACTGTCTGTCTCACCAACTTTGTTACCTTTAGAATCAAATACATCATAAGTTTCAGTTACAAACTCACCTTCCCAAAAACCAACGCCGTATAGGTTTTCATTGATTTCCTGTTTGCCTAGGAAGTTAAGACGGATGCGAGTACGGTCTTCTGCCTTACCATCCATCATAGAAAGACGCGCTTCAGCGCGGCCGCCCATCTCAAGAGAAGTGCCATCTTGGTTGTATAGTTCTGAAGCGACAACTTGAGATCCTGATGCCATTAGCGCCACTGCTACAGCTAAAGTTTTTAATTTCATTTTTATTTTCCATATCATTGTTTTATATGTGTTTTCTCACCAGAAAAACAGGACTTTTCTGTACCAACGAGAAAACTGGCGGCATAGTAGCAGCTGTTATTTTTCACGCAACGTGTTGAATAAACAGCGCTTATAGAAGAAAACACCACTTAAAATGGCGATATGAATACCTCTCAACCATCAAGTTATCGGTTGAGTTAAAAAAAATGTTCGCGTCAAAAAAAAATTGACGAAAAAAATGTAAAAACAATATCACAAAACGTGACATTGCCCGCAAAAAATCTTGTTAACTAACTGTTTTAGATAGACTTATTGATAATAAATCCGATTATTACAAACAAAAAAATCCCTGAGCATTCACTCAGGGATTTAGAGATTTGATAAGTAGATGATGAATTAAAGCTTAAAGAAACTTAATTGCTCTTTCTGCTTCTCTGCAAGTAATGAAAGCTCAGTACTCGCACTTGCACTCTGGCTGATGCCCGCTACATTTTGGTTTACAAGCTCCGACATGTTAACCACGTTGCGATTGATATCTTGAGTAACTTGAGACTGCTCTTCGGCTGCGGTTGCTACTTGCGTGTTTGAATCGTTGATGTTGGCGACCGACTCGGTAATTCCAACCAACGCTTCATTCGCTTGTTGCGTCAGCTCGTTGTTGCGGCTAAGCATATCAAGGCTGACTTGCATACTGTCATTCGCCAGCCCAGACTGCGCTTGAAGCTCTTCAATGATCGTTTGGATCTCTTGTGTCGAGTCTTGAGTACGCGCTGCTAGCATGCGTACTTCATCAGCTACTACCGCAAAACCACGACCAGACTCACCAGCTCGCGCCGCTTCAATCGCAGCATTCAATGCTAGCAAGTTGGTCTGCTCAGATACGCCGCGAATCACTTCAATAACATCGTTGATCTGTACAGATTGCTCTTTTAGACGCAAAACAACTTGCGCTGCATCGTTCAATGCTTGAGACATTTGCGCACTTGCTTCCGCACTTTCTTGGAAGATAGCCAAACCTGATTGAGCAAGTCCATCAGCTTCACGCGCTGTTGCGTCAGCAGAGGTCGCGTTATCACTCACATTATTCGCAGTACTTGCAAGCTCGTTAACCGCAGATGCAACTTGCTCGATCTCCGCCAACTCTTGTTGAGCGTTCGCTTCCGCTTGCGTCATTACCGCAGCTAATTCGGTCGATGCAGATGCAACTTCCTCACTAATACGGGTTAACTGGTCCACAGTGTTGTATAACTGCTCTGCGGTTTGGTTTACATCTTTGCTCAGCTTAGAGATCTCATTGTCCCCATCGACATCTGCACGTACTGATAGATTACCCATTGCTAACTGACGCATCACTTCTTGCAGCTTTTGGATTGGTGTAACAATCATGCCAGATAGGAACCAAGCGCCTATCAATGAGAAAGCAAATACCGCTAAAACCGTCAACATAGCGTTATTTTGCACACGTTCATTTTGCTGATGACTTCTGATAGTAGATTGTTCAGCTTGCTCGTTTACATGCTTTGATAGCGTGTTAATTTGTTGGACCATTTCTCGGCCAACATTGCGATACTCTTTGACAAATGCACGGTACTCGCTATCCGATTTCAAACCTTGATCGTATTGGTTGAAGAAAGCAACTGAGCGCTCTGAATATCGCACATAGGATTCAATTGCTTGGCGAACTTTAACGGCATCGTCACGGAATAGGTTTCGGGCTTCAATTGCGCTTAAATCGGCATCAACTTGCTTTAAGCCTTCTTTCAATTCGGTTAGAAAATTCTCACGACGAGAAGCATCGTAAATAGCGTAAACCGCGCTTATGCGCAGAGGGTAAATTTGGTCGTCAATACTCGCCAATGTGTCTTTGTGAAAAACCAAAGATTCTTGGTTGGAAGCAATAACATCTTGCTCTGCTTGAAGATTGTTTTTAGTAATCCAAAGAGCAATAAACAAAACAATCGCGGTAAATAATACCGGAACCAAAATTTGCGTTCGTACTGACAAATTTTTCAGTGATAACTGCATGACAGGGCCTCAGTTGTATGCGTGATGTCTATATCCAAACAAACTCGAGCAGTGCCTATAACAACGTTACTTTTCGGCAGTTTGAATATCTATGCTTCCTTGCGACGGGATAAATCCCAGACGAATAAACAAGTGGCGAATATTAGAGGTCGATCACACTTTTGTCTAGTACAAAAACTCTCCATTTTCAATCTGTTATTGACAATATCCCGACAGTGGCGTCGGGATATTGTCGTTATGATAAATTATGATCACTTATGATGAGATACATTCACATTTAGGACGGTTTCAGCCTATTTTCTCAACGAATTGAGCTTAGCTTGAGCAAGGCCAAAAATGGTATCGATTGGATAAGAGCCTTCATCGGTTGGCTCACCAGCAACTTTCCCCGTAAACAATTCGATAGCTTCAGTAACATGGTCAATCGCCCAAATATTAAACTCGCCTTTTTCGACTGCTTTCACGATGTCGGAACGAAGCATTAGATTGTGAACATTAGAGCGCGGAATAATGACCCCCTGCCCGTCATGACGACCTTTAATTACACACACATCATAAAAGCCTTCGATCTTTTCGTTTACGCCACCAATAGGCTGAGCTTGACCAAATTGATTCATCGACCCTGTTATCGCAATGTCTTGTCGGTTTGGTTGCTTTGAAAAAGCAGACACAACCGCACATAACTCAGCCATGCTGGCACTATCACCATCAACACCACCATAAGATTGCTCAAAGGTAATGGTTGTCGTTAATGGCACTCGTGCCGTTTTACCAAATACGGAAGATAAGTAGGCAGACAAAATCATCACACCCTTAGAGTGAATACTGCCCCCCAAATCCACGCTGCGCTCGATATCGATAACCTCCCCATCACCGTAACACGTCGTCGCTGTGATGCGATTCGGTGCACCAAACATGTAGTCACTAGTGCTCAATACCGAAAGTGCGTTCACTTGGCCTACGGCTTCTCCTTCGGTGCGAATCAGCGTTGTGCCGTTAATAAAGGTTTCCATTACGTTATCGCGTAATCGGCTTACTCGCATTTCTTGGTTATTGAGCGCCTCTTCAACATGACCAATACGGATCATGTTGGAGTTGGCTTGACGAGCCACGTAATTCGACTCTCGAAGCAAGTTGGCGATATTAGCCGAATGTAGAGATAGCTTGGATTGGTCGCCAGACAAACGTGAGCTGTATTCGATGATCCGAGCAATGGCTTTGCGATCGCAATGCAGCATATTGTTGTCATGCACCACGCTAGAGATAAAGCGCGCGTAATGCAGCTCAGACTCCGGCGTACGTTTCATTTCGTCTTCGAAATCTGCCGTCACACGGAACAACTCGCTGAACTCTGGATCGTAATGTTGGAGTAATTGGTAAGTTCGGTAATCACCAAATAAGATAATTTTGATATCAAGCGGAATCGGTTCAGGATCGAGTGATACCGCCCCCGTCAATGTGACTTCTTTTTCTAGAGACGTAAAACTCAATTGACGAGCACGCAATGCGCGCTTCAAACCATCCCAAACGTAAGGCTGTTCAAGTACTTTCTGAGCATCCATTAATAGAACGCCGCCATTCGCCTTATGCAAGCTCCCTGCGCGAATCAGCGAGAAGTCGGTAAACACCGTTCCCTTGAAAGTGGCAGTCTCAATCGACCCGAAGAGTGAATGATAGTTGGGATTTTCTTCAACAACGATAGGAAATTCGCTGCTTTTACGGCTTACCAAGACGTTCACTTTATAACGACGTGGCAATTTTTTATCCAAGGATGCCGTCGCAATTTCGCCTTGCTCGCCACTTTGGTCAAGGAAGATATCTGCGTTTTCAACAATATCTTTTTGCAGCTCAGTTAAGTAGGTTTTGATTTCGGAATATTGCGCGTAATCCACTTTGAGTTTTTTGATGAAGTGAGTAATCACATCAAGCGTCACTTCATCATTGAGCTTTTTGATTTTATCGCTGTATGTCTCTTCCCACTCCGTAAGCTCACGAACCATCGAGCGCAATCGCACTTCGAGTTCATCAATAGCATCGCTGAATTGCTCTTGTTCTTTTTTGCTTAGTACATCAAAAGACTCTTCCGTATGAAGCTCATCACCGTTCATGGCGACAAACTGATAATCCCCCTGTGTAGTCAGTGTTAGGCTGATGCCTTTTTCTTTTGCCTCTCGGCTAATACGATCCAGCTCGTTTTGTTGCTTAGCTGCCAATTGATTTTTTAATCGCTCAGCGCGGCTAAAGTACATTTCATTGTCGAATGCTAGGGGTAAAGCATTCAATAATTTGCCCATTAAAGCTTCAATATCAACACGTAGCTTATTTCCGATACCACAAGGCAGCTTTAATACCTTTGGTGTACGGGTATCCTCAAAGTTCGCAACGTAACACCAATCAAACAGGGCTGCTGCATCGTGCTGGTGACGATTCAGATAGCGCAAGATCATGGTGCGTTTACCTAGTCCATTCTGACCAATGGCGTAGATGTTATACCCTTTCTCTTTGATGGACATCGCAAACTCGACCGCTTTTTGCGCGCGCTCTTGGCCCACGATTTCATCAATTGGAGGTAACTCCTTGGTCGACTTACATGGCATATTCTCTAGATCTGCTACAGAATATAGCTGCTTAGCTTCCAATCTTAGTATTGCCATATCCACTTCCTTTTTTCTTATTTTCGTTATTTGAGTGTAGAGATTATTTGCTTAATTTTAAGTGATTTACCTTCCACCCTAGATTGATTGGACATTTTATGAACACATAAGTGATATTAACACGCACTTGCAATTGATAATCAATTTCATTTAATATCTAAACAAATCAAATGTTGTGGAGATGGATATGAATATTGAGCAATGCTGGATGCGCTACTTAAAAGCGGAGCAACTGATGGAACAAGGCCATTGGCCAGAAGCTCATCGTTTATATGACGACGTGCTCAACAATCTACCCAACCACATTCATTTAGCGCTAGAAAATGCACAAACTAAACCTTGCCAATTTGTATGTCTCATTACGGGACTTAGAGATGCTAGCGTGACGCAATCAGAGATTCTCAACAAACTCGGCTTACAGCATGATGCGTTCTCAATACTCAATCAAACTTACGCGCTATTTCAATTTTTGCAGCTAGAGAGCCATGAACTGATTGAGCGCGTAGGTCACCTACTTGGTCAACAGAGCGAAGACTTGTTAGCTCACATGGCGGCATTTTGCTCTGCCCAACGTAATGCTCAATGGATGATAGAACTCGAGCACGTAACGCGCGCGCATGAGCAGTTCTTACATTTGCAAGCAATGAGTTCGGCAAAAGCTTCGCCTTCTCACCTGTATAATTAATCTAAAGCTCAAGCATTGAGGCCAGCTAGGTTTGTACTGTCCATTGCTTGAGTATCATTTGCTTTATCAACCACAAGGATCTGTGATGTCTTCTAAAACCATTCTTTCGGTGAACAACCTATCAGTCAGCTTTACGACAAACGATGGGATCGTCGATGCAGTAAAGAATGTTAGCTTCGATTTAAAAGCAGGCGAGACGCTGTCCATCGTTGGCGAATCTGGCTCTGGCAAGTCAGTATCAACCAATGCACTGATGAAACTACTGCCAGACAACGCTATTTTGCATGAAAGCTCATCCATCATGTTTGAGGGTAGCTCCATCTTGGATAAAACAGAGCGTGAAATGCAAAGTATTCGCGGTGATCGCATTGGCATGATTTTTCAAGAGCCGATGACCTCACTAAACCCGTACATGCGGGTGGGTATCCAAGTCGCTGAGGCCATCATGTGTCACCGCCCGGTCGACAGACGAACAGCAAAAGCAAAGGTGTTAGAGCTGTTTGAATTGGTTCATATGCCAAACCCAGAAAAAGCGTACAACAAGTACCCACACGAATTTTCTGGTGGTCAATTGCAACGCATCATGATTGCGATGGCACTGATTAACGAGCCCGATATTTTGATCGCCGACGAACCTACAACAGCGTTGGATGTCACGGTTCAAGCAGAAGTGTTGCACCTGATTAAAGAAATTCAGGCTCAGATGGGCATGGCAATCCTATTTATTACTCATGACTTAGGCGTCGTAAAACACTTTGCAGATCGTGTCATTGTGATGTGTAAAGGAGAAGTCGTCGAGGAAGGCGAAACGCAAACACTCTTCGAGGACCCAAAGCACGAATACACACGTATGCTAATCAACTCGATTCCTAAAGGCAGTAAGGAGCCTATTAGCGAAAGTGCTACACAGCTTTTAAAGGCCGACGATATACGAGTCAAATTCTTGGTAAAGTCGCATTTTATTGCGAGCAAGAATGAGTACTTCGAAGCGGTAAAAGGCATTTCTCTTGAGCTTAAACAAGGAGAGACCCTCGGGATCGTTGGGGAGTCCGGTTCAGGTAAGTCTACACTCGGCCGAGCTTTGATAGGTCTTCTGCCCTCAACTGGCAAAATAGAATATAAAGGCCAAGATATGGCCTTGCTGACAAACAAAGAACGTTTTGAGCTGAAAAAAGACGTTCAGATGGTATTCCAAGACCCTTATGGTTCGCTTTCTCCTCGTATGACTATCGGCGAGATCATCACAGAAGGATTAACTGTCCACCAACCAATGTTGAGTAAAAAAGAACGTATGCAGAAAGCGCGCGACGTGCTCCGTGAGGTCCGCTTAGATCCCGCGTCCATCAACCGTTATCCGCACGAGTTTTCAGGAGGCCAGCGTCAGCGTATTGCTATCGCGCGAGCACTGATCCTTGAACCTTCGTTTATTCTGCTTGATGAGCCAACCTCTGCATTAGACCGCTCGGTGCAACTGACAGTGATTGACCTTCTGAAAGATTTGCAGAAAAAACACAATATTGGCTACTTGTTTATTAGCCACGATCTATCAGTAGTTAAAGCACTCTCTGATCGTGTTCTAGTCATGCAAAAGGGCGAGGTCATGGAACAAGGTACGGCCGAAAAGATTTTCCAAAACCCTAAAAATGACTACACGAAAAAACTGATAGATGCCTCATTTGATCTTGAAAACAGTGAAAATCAGCACAATGCGGCTTAGGTTCATCACAGTTTCATATTCATAAACTAGGATTAAGAAAAGGTGATAAATTCATCTTGTCTTAAGAATGGCGTAGCTGCCTTTCGGTTTGGCCGCCGAGACTGGTTGGTTCAAGAGTCAGACTTAGTCAACCTGGCTCAAATACTGGCAAACAGTATGAATTGAGTTCCCCCAACCATGAAAAATGCCGCGACACTGTCGCGGCATTTTTTTATTCTCAGAAGCTTCGAACAACTAGGGCATTAAATCGACTCAATACCCATATTATGTAACGTAAATGCATACATGTCTGTGGTGAGGTCAATTTGCTTACTCAGCGGCATTCCTGCACCATGACCTGCATTGACATCAATGCGTATTAATACTGGATTAGCGCCTTGCTGTTTGTCTTGCAGCTCCGCAATAAATTTGTACGAATGTGCTGGCACAACTCGGTCGTCGTGATCAGCAGTTGTCACCAAGGTAGCAGGATATTGCACGCCTTCTTTTACATTGTGAACAGGAGAGTAACCAAGCAAGTATTGGAACATCGCTTCACTTTGCTCCGACGTGCCATAGTCATACTTCCAGCCTTCTCCAGAAGTAAACGTGTGATAACGCAGCATATCAAGCACGCCAACCGCAGGCAGCGCGACTTTGAATAGTTCAGGGCGTTGCGTCATACACGCTCCAACTAACAAACCACCATTAGAACCACCGCGAATCGCTAGGCGATCCGAGCTAGTGTAGTCGTTTTCAATCAGGTATTCCGCCGCCGCAATAAAGTCATCAAACACGTTTTGCTTTTGCTGCTGAGTGCCTGCGTTGTGCCAGGCTTTACCGTATTCACCGCCGCCTCGCATGTTGGCGACAGCGTATATACCACCCAACTCTAGCCAGTTGGCTACATTGCCAGAAAACATTGGAGTAAGGCTGATGTTAAAACCGCCGTAACCATACAACATGGTTGGTGATCTACCATCAAGTGCAACGCCCTTCTTGTATGAAATGATCATCGGAACTTGCGTGCCGTCTTTTGAGGTGTAAAACACCTGTTTTGATTCATACTCATTACGATCGAACGGTGCCTTTGATTCCTGAAACAGTGTGGATTCACCAGATTCGACATCAAATGAGAAGATCGTCGGAGGCGTCACGTAGTTAGTGAATGTGTAATAAAGTGTGGTTTCTTCTTTTTTACCCGCCAGACCATAAGCCGTGCCTTCTCCCGGCAATTGTACATCTCGAATCCACTCACCTTGGTAGTTAAACTGCTGCACTTTAGAAAGCACATCTACCATATAAGTCGCAAACAGATAACCGCCACCTTTGCTGATTTCTAACGGCTGTTCTTGTTCAGCAATCACGTCAGCCCATTGTTCTGTCTGAGTGTTGTAGCTGACAACTTTGCCATTCGGCGCGTCTAGGTTGGTGTAAAGCAGCAAGGTTGCGTCTTGGCTATCAATTAAGTAGGTGTCGCCTTGCGTTGTATCGCGCAGCGTCACAATTGCTTGGGAGTCAGACTGTAAATCGATATAAAACAGACGATTACCCGATGTAGATTCTGCGCCAGAAATAATGAGGAAGCGATCATCTGTCGTCGTCGTACCAGACACATAACGATGAACTTGCGTATCCAACTCACCAAAAATCACTTTATCTTCAGATTGAGGGGTACCAAGTTCATGATAATAAAGCTTGTGATGCTCAGTTCGAGCAGACAACTCACTGCCTTGCGGCTTATCGTAGCTTGAGTAATAGAAGCCTTTGCTGCCCAGCCAAGAAATCGACGTAAACTTCGCATCAACAATCTCAGGCTCTAACTGTTCTTTGGTTTCCGTATCAATGACAAAGATCTTACGCCAATCACTGCCCCCTTCCGAGATGGAATACGCGACCAAACGGTAGTCTTTAGAGAAGCTGACTTCGCCAAGAGAGGTCGTGCCCTCTTCGGAGAAAGTATTTGGATCAAGGAAAACCTCGGCTTCTCCCTCGCCTTTACGTCGATACAATACGCTTTGATTTTGCAAACCGTCGTTTTTGTAGAAGTAGGTGTAGTCACCACGTACAAATGGCTGGGAATATTTTTCGTAGTTTTGACTGTTCGCCACTAAGTCACGGATTTGTTGGCGGTACGGTATCTGACCAAGGAAATCGAAGGTGACCGAATTTTGACCCGAAACCCATTGTGCGGTTTCTTCACTGCGATCATCTTCTAACCAGCGATAAGGGTCGGCAATGTCGTGACCAAAATAAGTGTCCACGACAGAATCTTTACGTGTTTTTGGGTAATGCATAACGTCCGTGTTACTCCGTTGTTTTTATTAAGTTGTTTATCTTCAATCGTTTTATTGCGGTGATTACCTTAGAGCACCCAATTTTGATTTCAACGACATTGTTTTAAATCTATGAAGAACCTAGAAATAATGAGATATCGTTAAGTACCGGTCACGAATGTGCTCAATAAGCAGCTTCACTTTGTTCGGTGGTTGACGAGTAAACGGATACACCGCGTAGATACCCAACTTTTTACCTACTAATTCAGGAAAAATATCCACCAGTTGACCATTACGAATATCGTGATACACCAAGCAGCGCGGGACGTAAGCAATACCATGGCCGCCCAGAGCGGCTTTACGTAATGCGGTCGCGTTATCAGTAGAAAAGCAGCCCGATACTTTGACGATGTAATTGCCATCTTCTCCTTTAAACTCCCAATCCGTTGCACCTGTGGTTTGGTAAGCGTATTGCAGACAATTGTGCGTGGTGAGATCAATCGGCTCGATCGGTTTCCCATTTTTCGCAATATAAGAAGGTGACGCGCATACCACCCATTGGGAATCGAGAATATGTCGTGCGATCAAACTAGAGTCGGCTAGGTAGCCAGTTCGAATGACTAAATCGTAACCATCAGCCACTAAATCGACAAAGCGATTATCCAATGACATGTCCACGGTCAGACCCGGATGAAGGTTACAAAACTCGGCAACAGCATCAGCAAGTATCAAATCTCCAGAGATACACGGCACGGACATTTTTATATGACCGCTCACATTCTCTCCAAAGCCTGCAACAGCATCCATAGCCTCCTGAGTGGCCTGCTTCACATTTTTAGCACTGTGGAGTAACACCTTACCTGCCTCGGTCAAGGTTAATTTGCGCGTTGTTCGATATAATAGCTGAGCCCCTATTTCTTCCTCCAACCTCGCCATTCTTTTGCTAACTACCGAATTTGTAAGGTTATTTGCCTCTGCAACCTTACTAAAGCTGCCAAGTTCGATTACTTGAGAAAATAGGATTAAGTCGTCTGCTCTCATACCATTATGTCACTTTTGGAATTAATTATTTTCATTATTTCCCTATATCAACAAAAAATAAAGGAGTAAATTCACGCCAAATTAACAAAACCATTACAACAAAAAGTCACCTCTACAGCGGATTGACACCGTTCGAGAAGTCAGCGTACGAAGGATGTACAAATGAGTGAAACCCTACTTGCCCTAGTGGCATTTTCGCCAATTGTTGTTGCCGCCATCTTATTGGTTGGTCTCAACTGGCCTGCTAAAAAAGCCATGCCTGTTGCGTTCGGTCTAACCGTCGCTATCGCACTAATGTTTTGGGATATGTCAGCCAATCGCGTACTGGCCTCCGTATTCCAAGGACTGGGCATTACTGTCTCTGTTCTATGGATCGTGTTTGGTGCCATCTTCTTGCTCAACACTTTAAAACACACTGGAGCGATCACCACAATCCGTAATGGATTTACCGATATTTCGGCTGACCGCCGTGTACAAGCCATCATCATTGCTTGGTGTTTTGGCTCGTTCATTGAAGGCGCCTCTGGGTTCGGTACCCCGGCAGCAATCGCTGCACCACTACTGGTTGCAATCGGCTTTCCTGCGCTAGCCGCTGTCCTAATGGGCATGATGATTCAGTCTACGCCTGTTTCATTCGGCGCGGTAGGCACGCCTATCATCGTAGGTGTAAACAAAGGTTTAGACACCCATAACATCAGTGAGTCGTTGGCCGCACAAGGTGCAACGTGGGAAATGTACCTGCAAGATATCACAGCGCACGTTGCTGTCATTCACGCAGTCGTAGGTACGATGATCCCAGTATTAATGGCTATGATGTTAACACGTTTCTTCGGCAAGAACAGAAGCTGGAGTGAAGGCCTGGATATTCTACCATTTGCGTTATTCGCTGGTGTCTCTTTCACCGTTCCATACGCGTTAACCGGCGTATTCTTGGGCGCAGAGTTCCCTTCACTTATCGGTGGTTTGGTTGGTCTGTCTATCGTTGTTACCGCAGCGAAAAAAGGCTTCTTAGTACCAAAGACTAAGTGGGATTTCGAAAGCGAAGACAAATGGCCTGCAGAGTGGTTAGGTTCGCTAAAAGTCGATCTAAACGACAATCCGGGCAAGCCAATGAGCATCGTAAAAGCTTGGGTTCCATATGTAATGCTGGCAGTTATTCTCGTCGCAAGCCGCGTAAGCCCTGAGCTGAAAGGCTTTGTACAAAGCGTAAGTTTGTCGTTCAGCAACATTCTTGGTGAGACTGGCGTTAGCGCTGCGATTCAGCCGTTATACCTTCCTGGTGGCATTCTGGTGTTTGTCGCACTACTTGCTGCAATGTTACAAAGCGGCAGCGTAAAGCCATTGCGTGAAGCATTTGGCGAGTCAAGCAAAACACTGATTGGGGCGGGTTTTGTCTTGGTATTTACCATTCCGATGGTTCGTATCTTTATCAACTCAGGCATCAACGGTGCTGACCTAGCAAGTATGCCCGTCACAACCGCAAACTTCGCCTCTGACCTTGTTGGTTCTGCGTTCCCAGCGCTGAGTGCCACCGTTGGTGCGCTGGGTGCGTTCATCGCTGGCTCAAACACGGTATCAAATATGATGTTCAGCCAGTTCCAATTCGAAGTGGCACAAACGTTGTCTATTTCGAGTGTGATTGTTGTATCACTCCAGGCCGTCGGTGCTGCCGCAGGTAACATGATTGCGATTCACAACGTTGTTGCCGCATCAGCCACGGTAGGTTTGCTTGGTCGTGAAGGCGCAACATTGCGTAAGACGATTATCCCTACGTTCTACTACATTGTAATGACGGGCATTATTGGATTGGTGCTGATTTATGGCTTCCAAATGACAGATGTCTTAATGAAGTAACGCGAAATGCAGGGTTTACAGCCCTGCCTAATTTGACACAGCTGTCTGCACTACTACCCCGACATGTTGATTTAGCTTGCTACATCAATTCCCCCGACAGCTGTTTCACCCTTTCCAGTTTGCATAACTGATTGAGTGATTTAACAAAATTTTTCAACCAATTATGTAAATGGGTTACCAACATCACCGATTCAAACGTAAGTGAACCATAGGTAACTATACTCATTTTGATGTCTTCACTGCTTTGCGATGAAGGCTCAACGAAAGAGCAAATTGCTCCACAACTTTGCTTAGAATAACCGCTAGGACACCATTATGATTATCTCAGCTTCTACTGACTACCGCGCTGCCGCGAAAGCCAAGCTTCCCCCGTTTCTATTCCATTATATTGATGGCGGCTCTTACGACGAACGCACGCTGAAGCGTAATACTGACGATTTAGGTGATGTCGCTCTTCGCCAACGCGTCCTACGCGATATGACAGATTTGAGCCTCGAAACCGAGATCTTCGGTGAGAAACTGGCAATGCCAATCGCGCTAGCTCCTGTTGGTCTAACTGGTATGTACGCGCGCCGAGGCGAAGTGCAAGCAGCAAAAGCAGCCGAGAAAAAAGGCATCCCGTTTACTATGTCGACTGTTTCGGTTTGTCCGATTGAAGAAGTCGCACCTGCAATTGAACGTCCAATGTGGTTCCAGCTTTACGTACTTAAAGACCGTGGCTTTATGAAGAACGTACTTGAGCGTGCAAAAGCAGCAGGCGTAACAACGCTGGTGTTTACCGTTGATATGCCAGTTCCTGGCGCACGTTACCGTGACATGCATTCAGGTATGAGTGGCCCTAACGCGGCCATGCGTCGTGTATTCCAGGCGATGCGCCACCCAAGCTGGGCGCTGGATGTGGGTCTACTTGGTAAACCGCACGACTTAGGTAACATCTCAACTTATCGTGGCGAACCAACAAAGCTAGAAGATTACATCGGCTGGTTAGGCGCAAACTTCGACCCTTCTATCTCCTGGAAAGATCTTGAGTGGATTCGTGATTTTTGGGATGGTCCAATGGTTATCAAAGGCATTCTAGATGAAGAAGACGCGAAAGATGCGGTACGTTTCGGCGCGGACGGCATTGTGGTATCTAACCATGGTGGCCGTCAGTTAGATGGCGTACTTTCAAGCGCTAAAGCACTACCAAGCATTGCGGATGCGGTAAAAGGTGATCTTAAGATCTTCGTAGACTCTGGTATTCGTACTGGTCTTGATGTCGTTCGTATGCTCGCACTTGGTGCAGACTGTACGCTTCTTGGCCGTTCATTTGTGTACGCATTGGCAGCACAAGGCGGAGCAGGCGTTGAAAATCTACTGGATCTGTACGATAAAGAAATGCGTGTAGCAATGACGCTGACTGGCGCTAAGTCTATCGCGGATCTTTCACGCGATTCGCTAGTGAAAATCCCATAATCTTTGCAATCGAGCAAAACAGAAACGAAAAAACGAGCCAACAGTGGCTCGTTTTTTATTGCTCTTCAACCCGATAATTTGACGAGCAAGCTAGCTAACTTGGTGAACGTACTCGATCACGACTTGGTTTCCGTCGATAAACACGTTACTGATATCGCCATCCACCGTCACACGATTTTGTAAATAAACGGTACCAGATGCAGATAGGTCACGCTCCGTCAAAGACGGAATCACCTGACCAGGACGTACATGTAGCTGCTCGCATAGCTGTTTTACAAAACCTAGCGTCAGTGGAGAATTACCACGTAACAAGCCAGAAAACTCGTGTAGACTCAAACCAAGGCGCTTCGCCATTTCCATTTGAGTGATGTGCATTTTGGCTTTTTGTGACATCCAGATGTCGTAGAGCGCGTTTCGATCCAGCTCTGTAAATTCCATATCTGCCTCCGCTAATTCAAGAGCCAATACACTCTCACACTTACTTAAGATAAATGTTAGCGATAAGTCAGAGAAGTTATAATTGATCGTCCAAATATCAACCCTCAATCATTGGTAGCGTACCTCTGAACATGCATGAGGCGGTCGCTCAACAGAACATTGAGGTGACTCTCTTGTCATCGGAAGGAAAAGTCCATCTCGGACGGTTTAGACATAAGTAAATGATTTAAAGGAAATCACTGGGGTGAAGGAGTAATATCTGCTACCTTTCCTTCCATGGTTCACTAGAAATAAGTTACATATGCCACAGTGGTTTACCGAATTACAAAGCTACATTGAAACATCTCATCAAAATTGGAGTGGGAGCGTCCTTTTCATTACGCTCGCTAGCTTTATAGCTTGGATAGCTTGGCGGCTGATCCGCTCTCGCCTCGCTGCGCTCGTAGAGAAAACGCCCTTCCACTGGGATGATATGTTGCTTGATGCGCTAAAAGCGCCAGTCAGTACACTCATTTGGTGTTGGCCAGCAACCGTCTCTATCGGCATCATATTGGAGAGCGAGCTCAACGATAAAATAAACTGGTTAAGTACGCTGAAACTGATTTTAATCATCAGCATCTTCGTATGGACCGTTATGCGGCTCATTACCAATGTTGAAGAGCATGTTCTCGAACAAAAGAACCGAGATGAAACAACAGTACAAGCGATAGCTAAGGTCGCGCGCCTGTTCTTTATTACCGTCGGAATTCTAACCGTAATGCAGGCATTTGGTCTGTCACTATCGGGCCTCCTTACCTTCGGTGGTGTTGGTGGTTTGATCGTCGGTTTAGCGGCGAAGGATTTGCTGTCTAACTTTTTTGGAGGTCTTATGATCTACTTCGATCGTCCATTTAAAGTTGGCGATTGGATCCGTTCTCCAGACCGACAAATAGAGGGGACAGTAGAACGCATTGGCTGGCGCATGACCATTATCCGAACTTTCGATAAGCGTCCACTGTATGTACCAAACTCAGTGTTTAGCAGCATTGTCGTAGAAAACCCATCTCGCATGCTGAACCGACGTATCTACGAAAAAATTGGACTTCGTTACGACGATGCAGAAAAAATGCCGCAAATTATCACCGCGGTAAAAGAAATGCTGAAAAATCACAAAGACATTGATGCACGCCAAACACTTATCGTCAACTTCGATACATTCGGTCCATCATCATTGCACTTCTTTATCTATACCTTTACTAAAACCGTGAATTGGGTGAGATACCATGAGGTTAAGCAGGACATACTGCTTAAGGTAATCAACATCATTAAAGAACACGATGCAGATATCGCGTTCCCTACTCAGACGCTTAAGCTCGACCCTATACAAATGGTAAAATCGGAAGAGCAAGAAGATCACGGCTTCTAGTTTTCACCAATACCCAAATAATCAAGCCCGCTATGTTTAAGCGGGCTTTTTATTTTTCTTCGCATGAAGTGGTTATTGTTGCGTTAACACCATACGTGCATTCAGCGGTTGGATTGGGCGATTGTTTTTCCCCATTACTTCCGAAAAAGATTTTATCTGCTCAGGAGAAATAGTTTGTGCTTCTTTCATCACCAACCAACGCACACCTTCAGAGCATGGTGGTGTCGTTAGTGAGCCGTTAAAGCGGTAGTAGTCTTTATCACTTGGGATAAGGGCATCCGCATCAAATGGAACCTTGATGGTAACATCTTGATCTTTAGTTGGAATGTTAGCTAGCATCTTAGCTAAATCTGGGTTCGTGTCACCCAGTTTAAAGAACACCGCGACAACAGCTAGATGACCTACTTTGTCGGCATGCACAAAGTGTACTTCTAGTGGGTATTCTTTACCATCCACATGGTTTTCAGATGGCGTATGGAAGTGGAACTGTTTCAACGTAAACTCTTTACCATCAATGGTGAGTGTGTTTTTACCTTCTAAACCAGTCTGTAAAGTGTGACCGTTGTTCAGCAGTGAAATTGCCTTACCTTCGTAGTCGAAATTCAATTTTTCTAGCTTCGCTTCGGTCGCCGATTCAATGTTGATTGGGCTCTGATTTTGACCTTTTGCGCACTCAGATGCAAACTCACCCCAATGAGCAGGTCCATGGTTTCCCTCGTAGCCCCAGCTTGCTGCATAAGCTGTTCCTGTAAATACCAGTGCCAAACCTAATGTTGTTAGTGACTTCTTCATCATTTTCCTTATTTCTGAAAGTTAAATTCCGTGAGAATAAAGCCATACTAATCTCACAAAATTAAGCAGTGACAGAGTGAAAACTATGATTACAAAAGATTTTTGGAATAGAAGCCTCTAATGATGTAATTGACATGATGCTCAAAATTGAACGTCAACGATTATTGAATCGGTGTAAGTACCTGCAGGAGGGGTCGTTTGGCTGGTTAGTATCTGCGCGCGATAATTATAATTCTGTGGAGTGACACCATCCGGAATGGAGCCGCCAGTATCGACGTCACTGTGTTCACGACGTTCAGAACTGGTGCCTCCCCAGCGCTCCATCGTTGATGACTTATAGATTTCATACTCCAAATAGTGACCACTAGAAATCATTCGCCGCTGACCGCCGGACGCATTTAGGCCGTCATTCAAGCCAATGGAGAAGGAACTATTCTTGGTACAAGTTAACGATATAACCTGACTGACCGGTTCAAAACCAGCCACTAATGGGGACGAACCAAAATCAATATCTGGCGCTGTGATCATACAATCAGGGGTCACTTCTAACTCAACCGTAATCACGCTTTGAGCGCTGCCATTGGTGCGGCCAATGCATACCCCTAGAACCCCGATACCCTTACAGTAATCCCAAATCCAGGATACGGTGATTTGGTCTTTATAAGTCCCAGCGGAAAGATTACTACCCACTCCCGTCCGAGCATAGAGCGGAAACTCGGCTTGAGTGCCAAACAACCCGAGTAAATCGAGTAACCCGATTTCAAAAAAATTGTAAGTTTGGCCGAATACATACTCTTGTGAAAGACCTGGATCGCCAAAAATCTGATAGCTGAGCTCCGAACTCGGATCATCCTCATTTAATAGCAAACCATTATTTATACTGTTAAACCTTGCTGATACGTAGTCGCCACTTAACAAAGACACAAGTGTAGAAAAGTCACACGTAATCCCCGCATGAGGCTGAGCTGAGCTTTGCTGCTGAGAGCTTGAAACAGTAAACGAAGAAACATTGCCAAACAAGATTAAAGGTGCTGCCGCCGTGAGCTGACAAGCCATTGTCGAGCACGAGAAAAAGAGAAGTAGGCTAGCAAACCAGCTGCGCAAAATCATAGTGCGGTCTCTTCTTCGGCTTTGATACAAACCTGCTCAGGCAATGTTTGTATTTTTTGACTGTCACGCTGATACAACCCCTCAATAAACACTTTACATGGCGACTGTCCTTGAGGATAAAACTGAATATAGCGGCCTGGGTCAACGCCTTCAAAGTACGTAAAACCATCCCAACCAATTTGGCTTGTTAAGCCCGTTTCTGAGCGGCCATATGTACCAATCGGAAGGAACAAATGATTTTCGTCTACCACCGTCATGCTCAGTGCAATTTGTAGCTCTATTGGGAACTCTAACAGGTAGCCGTAGCCCGAATGTATCGAAGCAAACTGCTCTGTTGCAGAAAACGCAGCATTGGCAGGTAAATTAAGTGGATCGATTTCATATTTGGCGGTGTAATACGCCGTAGCCCAAGGAACAAGTAAGTAACCTTCATCATCTGTCACTCCGACAATTTGATTTTCATATTTAACCGGAATACCTTCAAAACCACTGGTGCTCACCACAGCGAAGCTGTCATACACTTCATTCGCTGGGAATATTTCTCCATCCAACGTAGAGACCGAACCTGCCATTTCCGCAAAATAATCATAGTCGCCACTGGTGCCATTTAACCCCGCTCTGAACTGCGCCCATGACGCACGGTAGGTCAAATCAGCCTGTTTACGGTTTTCTGGGTGTTCGTTAATATCATGCGCTAAATTGACGCCCCATCCACCTCGTATTGGCGCAAGGCGGCTGTAACCCACTCGCCCTCGCACATCGCCATCATCCTCTCTTTTCAGCGTTAGCCCCGAACTTCCCCCCAAAGAACTGAAAGGTAGAGAGAATTGCGCCAACGTAACACTCTGACCACCAATACTATGGTTGTAAGACAGGGACATATTGATATTAAAAGGCAGAGCGTAGCTATAAGTAAGATTTAGGGTACGTGAATCTGAGTCGGATTGTTGAATATCAAAGTACCCACCAGAAAGTGAGCCCCAATCTCCCAAACGGACTCCCATATTGATTTGTGATAGATGGCGCGACGCGAGTGAAGCGTCCTTGCCGTCATCGAGCATTTCGTAATTTGGTAAATGAGATAAGGTATAAAAGTCGGCTTGTTCTACTTGAGTTCGAGCAGCGAAGCTAAACCGCCGAGACTGATAACTATAACCTAGCGCATATGAGGTAGATTGATCCTGAAAATTACTCACACGAAACGAGGCATCCACCGTACCTAAATTGACAGCATTGGTGACAAAGCCCAGCCCCGCAACGATCAGGTCATCTTTTGCTTCGGCTTGAGCTTCTAATGTTAACCAATCAGTCATGCCATGACGCAGAGCGGTAACCACGCCACCGTCTCCATAGTCGTTAGATGCATTACCGAAATTTTCTCTGATCGCACCAATACTCGCACTGTAAGATGTAAATCCGGTCTTGAGTAGATCGGAAGAGAGAAAAAATGGGCTGGTCATGACCGTTTGCTTACCTTGAGCATCCGTTGCAATTACCGTTGCTTCCCCAGCACCAGAGAGCATTGGAATATCGTTAATAATGAAAGGACCGGGCCCAACATTCATTGAGTCAGTTTTAAAGCCATTGATAAACAAATCTAACGTAGTGGGCGCTGTGACCTCACCGTAAAATGCAGGTAACGGCGTCGTCACGACATCCGGACGCATAGAGAAATCATGCGACAACTGAATACCCGCCAGTCTTACTGGTTGGCTCCAAGATAAAGGGCGAACAATATAGTCCCCTACCTCTATACGAATTCGCTTCTCTTGATTGACGTACTCGTAACTCGTATCAAAACGAGTGTACTGGCTGCTTTGCTGGGACTGAACATCGCGATGAAAGTTAGATTTAAATATCCCGGTAGTAGAAAAAACGCCAAACTCAGAAAAGGCTCTGACTTCATGATTGATAGAAACCTCCTTTTGTCGGCTTTCGTTCTCGTACACACCAAATACGTTGTAGTTAAGCAGGCCACCACGCCCAAACTGAGCCGGGGAAAATCGCCCCATATCCTGCGCTGATAAGTTCTGCATCGGTAACCAATTAGGCGGTACGTCAATTGCAAGTTGCAATGACGATTGCAAGTAACGCACGTTAACACCTGGGATAGACGTAACCTCAAGTCTCTCTTCGGTTCCAGGCAACGACTTGGCGGTAACCCCAACTGAAATGAGGTCCTCCCGGAGCAAAAAGAACTGATCGCCAACTCGCTCAACTTTCGCAACAAGCCCTGTTGCTCTTTGATTGATCACCAACTCCAGATTGAGGCTGATATTCTCAAACTTTTCTAAAGAGAAATTTTCAGGACTCGGTAGCTCAGAGAAGTGGTTTGCTGAATTTGCACAAAGACCAATACTGCTCCACGTTACGCTAAGTAATACCAACCAAAAGAAAGCATTCATTGTATTAAATCTATTCATTATTGCTTCAATGGTATTTGGTAACGTTTACCTCCAATATTCGCGCTCAAACTCAAGGGTCTGACATTACTATGGGGAATAGACCAAACCTTATACTGTTCAGGAAGAATATAGCCAGCTAGTCCATCGGAAATAACGACAGGATCTTTATTTGGTAGATTCAACTGTAAATTCACTAAGCGAACATGGTGTTTTCCTGAATTTTTAATGTGAACAAAACGCTGATTATTTTTCTTAATAAACTGTGCCTGTAAATCACCCCATAATTCACTGTCACGGTTTGGTTTTTGAGTATCAGTCAGCCCTTTCCCGTAAATAAACAAAGGTATCGAGTAACGCATTCGGACTTTGACAGCGAGTTCATTTTCCGTCAATTCTGTTTGAGGGTTTTGAGTTGGCGGTAATTCATCTATGATCACTCGGTATGCATACTCCTTACCCGCAGAGGCCTCATCTTGGTTGATGATGCGGATTAACTGCTTTTCACCTGGTTCAATTTTGACAAACGGAGGGGTTGCAATTAACTGGCTTTGACTTGAATAACTATCTTCTCCTTCGTTTTGTTCCCACTTAAAAATTCTCACCTGTAAATAAGAATCAACACTGCCTTTATTTACCATCCAAAGTGATGTTGCATTACTCTCCTCTGATATTTTGGGGTAAATCGGCCAAATTAATAATGAGTTAGCATTGGCATTTGAGAAAAAAACAAAAAGGAAGGTTATTAATAATAGTTTTTTGAGTATGAATTCCATTTCACCCCTCCAAAGTTCACTTACCACTCTAATGTCAGCGTAAGCGTATCCATATAAATTCCAGCCATTTCATTCCCATTTATTGTCGCCTTTGCCCAGATAGGAAACTGAATATTATCTGGGTCTTGGTCGGTATCGACGGAATATTGCGTGTCAATATCAAGCACCTGCGTATAATTTAGATCCTGAAACAAAAAGTAATCTACCGTTGTCGCTTCTTCACTGTGCTTTAGCTTACGTACACCGTCCGATGCATTCATCCCGCCATTTACGGAAACATTCATCGTAATACCCGGAGTACAACTTAATGTGAGTGATGAACTGTAAGTGATGCTGCCTTGTACTTCCGTCGCGTAAACTGAAGAATGCTCACCAAAATCTAACGTGCCTATTTGCCCAGCTTGGGTTGCGCTTTCTTCTTGTACTGCGCCGTTAATCAAACAACCTGTATCTACGGTGGCAGACACCTGAAAAGTTTGTGTCGCATCAGCCAGCACAGTTAAAGAGCACAAACTCATCGCGACAAGTGAAAAGCCCCTAACAACCAGCGTCACGTTTTACCAGCTTAGCGTCACACTGATGGTATCGGAGTATGTGCCGGCAATGCTGCTCGTACCGTAAGCTTTCGCAAAAAGCTCAATAGTTTGCGATGTTGCACTAGTAAATTCAGACAGAGCTACCGTCCCGCCTTGTATAATTTGTGTGCTTCGGTCTGAGTCGGTAAACAACGTATAATCAATAAATTGCGCGCCATTTGACATCGCGTAGGTACCAACGGTCGCACTTGCATCATACAATCCGGTGCCCAATGTAAACGTCGGTGTCACACCGTTACTACAAAGCACTTCAATACCCGTCGCACTACCACCATTTACCACACCATCTTGTTCACTGAAGATTGCAGGCACGTCTCCAAAGGCGAGTGAGCCAAAGCCAACGCCAGAAGCTGCATCTACCGCATTATTTCCATTAATCACACAACCTTGTACAAGGTTAATTGAAACATCAATCGTACCGCTCACTGACGCTCCACTCGCTTGCCAACTAAATGAGGTTAAGAGCAGAGGCATCATCAGATAAAATCTTTTCATATAAAGCTCCATTTTTTACATTCCACTGTATATCGGTAACCTTTTTATTAGTTATAGCTCAATTATGACAAACCAAATGCATATAAAATGTAAAACAATAAAAAGAAGCAGGATAAGGATAAAGACGAACAGCAAATAAAAACATTAAACTTAAAAATGACGATTTTTAAGCATATGATGCTAAAAAATAACCACCAAAAACAAATGGTTATTATCTTATTCCAAATACAGAATCGACAATTAGTTAGAAGGTAGGGTGAAGTTGAGTGGAAAAAATCTAAAAAAAGTAGCAGAACGATACGAGAAGTTTAGAAAAGATTGGCGACCATTTCTTCCCGAAACAAAAATCTTCATGAAACAAAAATGCGCCCCAAAAAGGAGCGCATTTCTTACTTGAATAAGTTATTCCCAATCAAGAATAACTTTGCCTGACATACCGCTGCGCATTACGTCGAAGCCTTCTTGGAAATCGTCAATCTTGTAGTGGTGCGTGATGATTGGCGATAGATCCAGACCAGATTGGATCAGTGAAGCCATCTTGTACCAAGTTTCGAACATTTCACGGCCGTAGATACCTTTGATCACCAAGCCTTTGAAGATAACTTGGTTCCAGTCGATACCCATGTCTGATGGTGGAATACCTAGTAGTGCAATACGACCACCGTGGTTCATTGTGGTTAGCATTGAGTTGAATGCTGCTGGGTTACCAGACATTTCTAGACCTACATCGAAGCCTTCTGTCATGCCTAGCTCAGCCATTACGTCTTCTAGCTTCTCTTCTGCAACGTTTACTGCGCGTGTTACGCCCATCTTACGAGCAAGTTCTAGACGGTATTCGTTCACGTCTGTGATCACTACGTGGCGAGCACCAACGTGTTTTGCTACTGCAGCTGCCATGATACCGATTGGGCCAGCACCTGTGATAAGCACGTCTTCGCCTACTAGGTCGAAAGAAAGCGCGGTGTGTACTGCGTTACCAAACGGGTCAAAGATAGACGCTAGATCGTCAGAGATGCCTTCAGGGATCTTGAACGCGTTGAACGCTGGGATCACTAGGTATTCTGCGAATGCACCTTCGCGGTTAACGCCCACACCAATCGTGTTACGACATAGGTGAGTACGGCCGCCACGACAGTTACGACAATGACCACACGTGATGTGACCTTCGCCAGATACGCGGTCACCGATTTCAAAGCCACGGACTTCCTGACCAATCGCAACCACTTCACCCACGTATTCGTGACCGACAACCATAGGCACTGGAATGGTTTTTTGTGACCATTCGTCCCAGTTATAGATGTGTACGTCTGTACCACAGATAGCGGTTTTCTTAATTTTGATCAGAATATCGTTATGGCCGACTTCAGGTTTATCAACCTCAGTCATCCAGATGCCTTCTTCAGGCTTTAGCTTTGATAATGCTTTAATTTTCATAATGTAACCTTAATTAAAGGCCCTATTGTCTAAGGCCTAGAATCTTAAATAAGACCCATGTCCTTACCAACTTGGATGAACGCGTCGATTGCACGGTCTAGTTGCTCGCGAGAGTGCGCCGCAGACATTTGAGTACGGATACGTGCTTGACCTTTTGGTACTACAGGGAATGAGAAGCCGATTACGTAGATGCCTTTCTCCAGCGCACGCTCTGCAAATTCTGCTGCTACTTTTGCGTCGCCAAGCATGATTGGGATGATTGCGTGGTCAGCACCACCCATTGTGAAACCAGCGTCCTCCATACGAGTACGGAAGTGTGCTGCGTTTTCCCATAGACGATCACGTAGGTCACCGCTCTCTTCTAGTAGATCTAGAACGCGGATAGAAGCGCTTACGATTGCTGGTGCAACAGAGTTAGAGAATAGGTATGGACGAGAACGCTGACGTAGCCAGTCAATCACTTCCGCTTTACCAGATGTGTAACCGCCTGAAGCGCCGCCCATTGCTTTGCCTAGCGTACCAGTGATGATGTCGATACGGTCAACCACGTTGTGGTGCTCGTGCGTACCTGCACCTGTTTTGCCCATGAAGCCAACAGCGTGAGAGTCATCAACCATAGTCAATGCGCCGTACTTCTCTGCTAGGTCACAGATAACCGGAAGGTTTGCTACTACGCCGTCCATTGAGAACACACCGTCCGTTACGATAAGAATGTGGCGAGCACCTGCTTCTTTCGCAGCGATCAGTTGTTGCTCTAGCTCTTCCATGTTGTTGTTTGAGTAGCGGAAACGCATCGCTTTACATAGACGAACACCATCGATGATTGACGCGTGGTTTAAAGCGTCAGAGATGATTGCGTCTTCTTTGCCTAGAATAGTTTCAAATAGGCCCGCGTTTGCGTCGAAACATGATGTGTAAAGAATCGTATCTTCTTTACCTAGGAACTTAGAAAGCTTCTGCTCAAGCTCTTTGTGGATGTCTTGCGTACCACAGATAAAACGTACTGAAGCCATACCAAAGCCGTGCTCGTCCATGCCTGCTTTACCCGCTTCGATAAGTGCCGGGTGGTTAGCAAGACCAAGGTAGTTGTTCGCACAGAAGTTTAGTACTTCTTCACCAGTAGAGATTTTAACAGCCGCTTGCTGTTGAGACGTAATGACACGCTCTGATTTGTAAAGGCCTTCCGCCTTTACTTCTTCGATTTGCTGCTGAATCTGTTGGTAGAATGCAGAAGACATTTGAAATTCCTTCCTAGTTATTTTGGCGAGTATTTACTCGTTTAGAATTAGGCTTAGCCTTTATGTGACGGGCGTCACGGGCTATCACTCATCAATTAATTGTAGTGTAATTCAAGGAAGGAGGAAGGATTATACCTTAAGGTGGAAAAGCATTAATGAATCCTAGGCATAAACTCAATTAATGCTTTTCTATGAGGTTGTTATAAAAGGAATTATAGCCAGGTAGGCTTAGCCAAAAGTGCTTCAAAGTCCTTAGCAGGTAATGGTCGGCTATAGTGGAAACCTTGTCCGAACTCACAGTTTAGGTTTTTCAGGTAATCCACATGACGCTGTTCTTCGATGCCTTCTGCGACGATCTTAAGATCCAGCGCTTTCGCCATTGCTATGATTACGTTCACAAGCTCGCGGTCTGAGTCGTTCTCGAACATATTTTGCATAAAGCTACGATCAATCTTTAAGCGGTCGAACGGAAACTTCTGCAAGTAACTCAGCGCAGAATAACCAGTACCAAAATCATCAATAGTAAGTTTGGTGCCTAACGCTCGTAAGTTATTAAGCATGTCTAATAGCTCAGAATCGTGATTGAAGAGGAGACTTTCTGTCACTTCAATATCGAACTTATCTGACGGAAGACCAGACTCCTCAAGGCTGTGTTTAATAAACGTAAGTAAGCGCTCGCAATACCTAAATTGAACACTAGAAAAGTTTACAGAAACAAACAACGGAGTCAGACTTTGCCATTGTGCCGCTTGTCGACACGCTTGTTGAATAGCAAACTCACCAATTTGATGAATTAAACCATTTTTCTCTGCAATAGAGATAAACTCTTCAGGGTTTACGAATCCGTACTTGTCATCATTCCAACGCATTAGCGCTTCTGCCCCTACGATTTTACCACTACTCAGCTCAATAATTGGCTGATAATACAGTTCTAACAACTGATTGGAGATCGCACTTCTCAGACGATTTTCCAGATCCAAATAGCGTTGCAAATCTTGGTTCATATTATGGTTATAAAAACAAAAGCCATCACGCCCATCTTGTTTCGCCCGATACATTGCCATATCTGCACATGCAAGAAGCTGCTCAGCGTTGTCTCCGTCATCCGGGAACACAGACATTCCGACGCTACTACTCAAGAAGAATTCATGGTTGTTCCAAACAAACGGATCGTTAAACGCCGAAAGTACACTTGAAGCAACTCGCTTTGCAGTATCATTATCAGGCAAATCAGGGATGACGAGTAAAAACTCATCCCCACCAATTCTCGCCAATAAGTCTGTTTTTCTCGCGACTTGATACAGTCGCTGAGCACTTAGTTTAAGGATTTCATCCCCAACAAAGTGTCCCATTGAATCGTTAATCTGCTTGAAGTGGTCTAAGTCGATGAACATCACCAAAACTTTAGACCCACTACGCGATGCCCTAATTAACTCCAAAGCCAATCGCTCGGAACCATAACTACGATTAGGCAAATTAGTTAATGTGTCATATTTAGCTTGGAAGGCGAGTTCTTTTTCAGACGCTTTTCGACGTTCAATTTCGTTCGTTAATTTTTTATTCTGTTGAGAAAGAATATCTTTACGCTTTTTTTCTTCCTCAAGCTTAATTTTCAATTCAATCCTATTATTGTTCGTGATGAATGCATAACATAAAGCAATGACGATCATAACGGCCAGAATACTCAAACCAATAATAAAGAGCCGTGATGTAAATATATCTCGTTCACTCAAAGGCTCGAACCACGCCATCAATTTAAAGTGATGTTTATCCACAGGCACTTCAAAGTAAATTTTTCCGTCTACAGCCTCAAAAACGAAATAGTTCTCATCCTTATTGTGAGAAGGTATTTTATTTATGGTATCCCATACAACCATTTCCACGTCTTTTATTTTTAGCACCATTCGGCTATAACTATCTTCGTGTTCTTGGTTAGTAAGTTGGTCAATAACAATATTCTTATTAAGATCGGCAATTAAAAAAGCAACAGGCTTTCCGGAGAACTTAACTTGCTTAATGACTTGAATGCGAACGTCATCATTGTATCGCGTCGCACAAACCTCTTCGGGATGCCCGTGTTGAGTCATTAAGGTTTGTATGTCCATTTTGTGCTCGGCAAGGTTTTCAGATCCAGTGGTGACAATGGTGACTCCATCACTGCCTACCAGCGTGAGCTTTTTATAGATTTGGCTGCTATTAATTAGCTTACTGTCTATCTTCTCATCGAAGCGACGCTTTAAATTAATTAAACTGGCACCTAACCCATACTCCATTGACATTCCAGAAGCTAAATTACCAAAGAATGTTTGTATTGTTTTATCTGTAGCTAGATTATCAACATCTTCACTCGCTATGGTAAATAAATTATCGAGTGTGCTTGCATAACTTTTAACTTTTAAATCTAGTTCTCTGTATTGAGATTCTTTTAATTTATTTTGACCTACGCTAGTCACAGTAATAAGCATAGCTAGGTAAATTGAAACTAATATTGCGCTTATTGTAATAAATCTTTTACTGGAAAATTTTTTAACGGCCTTATTCATCGGACTTTCTTTTTATCTTCTATAAAGTAATCGTTATAAAAGTAGTAAATAGATGGATAGTATTTTTTTACTAATTTTTCGTATGAACCGTCTTTTTTTATCGAGTTTAAATAACGATCAAATGCTTTGCGTAATTCAGGGGAATTTTTACGGAATGCAACAGCCATTTTTTGATTTTCAGATATAGGGCCAATGACTTTTATTTCGCCCGGCCATTTTTCGAGGGCAATTAGCGTATCCGCAACATCTAATAATGTGCTTTCCGCATCATTTTTCATTATCGCTGGAACCATCTCATTAAGGAGACGCGCCCCATCAGGTAATATAACTTTTGCACCTGTGTCATATAAGTCATAAAGGTTAGGATCCAAGCAAGAATGTTCTAAAGCTAACACTTCGCGACCATCGATCAGCTGCTTGACGTTTTTAACATCTTCATTGACCGACCCACTTGGTTTAATCGGGCTCAGACTAGAGTCGGATCTGGAAACCAACCATACACCTGAAGGAAAATAATCTTGTGAAAAATCGACAACCTCAGAGCGCCAATCAAGAATAGTAACGCCATTTGCGATCAAGTCGCCTTCAATTGGAACACTTTCTCCGACAACAGCCTGCTTGTTGTGATATTGCACATTTTGCCCTGTCAACTTACCAACCACGTCGCTCCACTGTGCTGGAACATACTGGTACTGAACACCTAACGACTTGGCAAAACCTTTTATTATCTCTACATCCAAGCCAGTCAAAGTTTCCACTTCACCTTGTTCAATATAGGAGACAAAGTTAGCGTACGGGACACCAATGTGACGCAGTACACCGCGTTCACGGATTTGTTGTAAATCGTCTGACCAAGCGGCAGATGACGCAACAGAGGTAACCATGAGCGCCACCGTCGCTAAAGTTCTTTTGAATGTTATGACTGACATAATAATATCCTTACCTTTCACAAAGCGCCCAATAATGGGCGCTTGAGTGATAAACAACGATGTTAGAACGACGAGTAATACAAATTCGTCATCGCCACTACGAGCCCTTCCACATCTTGTTCGTCATGGAACAAATGCGTAGAGATACGCAGCGCGTAAGTATCAAAGTCATCATCCTTATGCAGCTTAAAGCTAGTCGTACGGATGATGTAACCATACTCTTCACGTAAACGATCTCGGAATTCCGTCAGTATCTCTTCATTAGTTACATCGGAGAACGGATTAACCGTCGTTAAGCCACTGGTTAAGCCTTCCACGTTTGGTGAATACATTTTGGCTTGTGGTAAGTACTCTTGAAGCAAGGTTTTACATAAACTACCAAGGCTTACAACTCGCTCTTCGATACGGTCTCGACCAATCTCATCCCACATTTTGCAACTATCAACTAGTGCTTGTTTCGCAGGATAGTTATCGTTACCAATGTATTGCATTTGCAGCTGTTTACCCAGGTAATCAGCATGAGAAAGTGAGGAGTTGATCAACCATAACGGGTTCTCTCGGTCACTCCAATACTCATTCAAACGGTTACCATTATCACGAACATACAGAATACCTGTCGCGCCCGGACCACACTGCCACTTATGACCAGATCCTGCATAGAAATCACAATCCATATCGTGGAAATCAAGGTCAAACATACCGACCGTATGCGCGCCATCAACAAGAGTAGGCACACCATACTCTTTTGCTAAAGCACAAATGGCTTTTGCTGGTAGCGCGGTTCCTGTTTTGTATGTGATATGAGAGAAAACAATTAGGCGAACGTTTTGATTCGCATCAAGCGCGTCTCGGAACGCTTGAATGTAATCTTGCTCAGAAACGTTTTCAGTACCAGTAAATACTGGTAGTTGAATTTCTACCACATCCACACCAAAACGATGTTTCGCTACGTTCATAGGTGATGTTGCAGCAATATGTTCATGGTGTGTCGTTAGAATCACATCACCTGGTTCAAAGTGTAAGCCATTAATGATCGAGCATAAGCCATCAGTAGTGTTGCGGCTGAGAATGATCTCTTCTGGGTTAGCACCAAAACCTGGTGCGACGTCTTTAACCATCTCTGAAACATAAGGCCAAGAGCCAAATTTGCCTTTCATGTCCCAAGGATATTTAGCCACCAGCTTGTTGTTATGCTCGTAATCTTCAAGAACATGTTTTGGCATTGAACCTGTTGTACCAATGTTCATGTAAGTGGTTCGTTTGTCCAAAACGAACTGTCTTCGCACTTTACGCCAGAAGCGCTTATCGTGTTTTCTACCTAGCCCGCGGCTGCTCCAATCAATTTTCTGTTCTCGTGCTTGAGCTACGCCTGAGAAAGCGGAAGCACTCACACCAGCAACAACAGCTCCTGTTGCGCCTTTCAGAAAATTACGGCGGCTGCTATTAGTCTGAATAGATTCCTTGTCTTTCATCTTTTTCAATCCTTGTCGGAAATTAGCCATATTATTAATTTTAAGTGCGTAACTATCTGTTACTAAAACATTATTACCCATTACAATCAGAGTTTAATTTTTTCCTCTGCCATTAAGTGACTTTAGTTCCAATTTTTTATCTTATTTGATGATATAAGCAACAGTTTGACCACAAATCTATAAACAACAATGTTCACATTAATATATTCGTTAATTTGATTATTCTTTATTGCGGACAATTCCACCAAATTCTTTATAAAACAATTATGAGCTTTGTTATAAAGTCATTAAAAATTTAACTTTGCGTTAATTTAAAAATATTCAGGCTATTTTAAGATTGGCGTCTATTCTTTTTATATCTTAACGATCTCAACATGTTAAGACTAAATAAAAGAAAGCTGATTTCGGATCGAGATATCAGTTTAAGACCATAAAGTGATACACATCACTCTATGACATAAACTCACCGCTCAACATACATAAGTAAAACAGGTTTTCACTAATATGTGCTTGAGCGTACACCCTAAAAGAAGGAGGTCCCATGTTAAAAGGATTGCTATGCATTTCAGTTGCATCCGCTCTTGTCGCCGCCCCTAACGTGCTAGCAAAAACGGTAGAAATGACTGCTCTCAACACCAATGAGAGTGCGGGTACCATTGAGATTTCACAAAGTGATTATGGCGTTGTTTTTACGCCTCAATTATCAGGTTTGTCAGCAGGTGTGCACGGTTTCCATGTTCACACTAATCCATCTTGCGATAGCATAGAAAAGGATGACAAAACCGTATTAGGCGGCGCAGCAGGTGGCCATTATGATCCTAACAACACAGGGAAGCATGGCTATCCTTGGACCGATGACAATCATTTAGGCGACTTGCCTCCACTCTATGTGGACATGGACGGCAATGCCAATCAGCCCGTTGTCGCGCCTCGCCTAAAATTATCGGATTTAAAAGGTCGAGCGTTAATGATCCATGCAGGTGGTGACAATCACTCCGATCACCCAAGTAAGCTAGGTGGTGGCGGCGCTCGCGTCGTATGTGGTGTTATTGAATAAACATTAACTTATGTCTCACACTTCTCTTTAGATTGCGAGAAGTGTGAACTTCTGTTGATACTGAGAGGATGTTGCATTGGTCTCAAGGTAGCTGTGGTGAAGCATTAAGATCGATTGGACAATCTTCGTCCCGATCCCCAAAGAACCGCCCTCCGCTTCTTCCTCGATGTGATTGACGAAGGTAAAGTGGATACGCGACTTATCTTCACTCAAATGCGCTTGGCAATGCACTTCCGAGCCGATTGGGCTGTGGCGCAATGCATTTTCAAGCAGGTTCAACACCAACCGCTCTAAGAGTCCTTTATCACCCACGGTTTGGATCTTGCTGTCGATATCCACTTTCAACACCACTTCTTTACGAGAAAACTGGCTCTGCATCGTTTCTGCACATTCTGCCATCAACGCGCCAAGATCTACGGGGCGGTACTCGTAGTTTGGCATTGGGGCTTCTTTTCGTGCGGCGTCTAATAGAGAATGCAATTGAGTTGAGAGCTTCTCACAATTTCGGAAAGCGACGTCAATCAAAGGATCGGATTCCGGATGTTGCAAACGCCACGTTTCCAAATAGCCAAGCACACTCGATAACGGCGTTTTTAAATCATGACTAAGCTGCAACAAGCTTTGACGACGATGAGACGATTGATACTCCAACTGTAAAAACTGCTGCTGAATGTGCTTCGCCATCATCTGATAAGAGTGCGCAATCGGCACAAGCTCTGGCACTTGGTGAGTAAAATCAGGTTGCAGGCGGAAATCATGTTCAGCTTGCTGTTGAAGTTGCTTGGTCACACGCTCAATCGGATTCAATAGGCTACGTTTGACCAGCACATAAGCCCCAAGGGCAAAGCCTAAAATGGACACTAAGACCAATCCTGCCAGCGCGATGTAAGGGGTATCGACTTGAGCATTGGCAATGGCGTCATGTCGGGTACTGCCAATCACCACGTAGAGATAACCGACCGTAGAGCCTAATTCCTCTATCGCCGCGACAGAAAAGACTTTGTGCTCACCACGATTACGTGGGTCTTCACCCAAAATAGGAAAAGGCTGGTCATTTAAGAATTGCTTAATGGGATTGAGATCCACCTTCCCCATGATCTCCGCCCCTTCCGGCGCTGCGTGAGTGGTAATGTTGCCTTGGCTATCGAGGAAGTAGATTTCAAAATCAGGGCCGATCAGCATGAGCGTATGAAAGATCGACTTAAGCGCTTTGGGGTTGTAATCCGTCCCGATCATCAGCGGATTATCATCACGCATGTGGCTAGCTAGCTCTTTATGCAGGCTTTGCTTAGTGCGTAACTCAATGGTTTCTTTTTGCCAATTGTAAGTCAGTGCAATCACCACCGCCGCGAGGCAGAACCACAAGCTAGTAAATACTACCAAGCGAGATTTGAAGCTCATCCTATCGCCTCCTTAAACAGCGGTGTTTTTGCAACACCCGTGATGATTGAAAAATGACGGTGAAAACAACTGCCGACTTACTGTCTTGGCTTGATGTTTTGACTTACTTTCTTGCATTAGTGTCTTGGTTGAAACTTATATCCAACACCCCACACGGTTTGAATGAAGTGATGATCAGAATCAGACAACGACAGCTTGCTGCGTAAACGGTTAATGGTGCTACACACCGTATGGTGATAACCAGAATGACTGGTGTTCCAAACGTGATCGAGCAATTCATCTTTACTGTAGACTCTGCCCGGACGAGTCGCGAGAAACTGCAGCAAAGTAAACTCTGTCGCGGTAAGAGTAACATCCTTGTCGTTTAGGGATACTTGGTGTAACTCCGGAATGATTCTCAGCGGGCCAAAATCCATCGCATCGTCGAGGACCTCATTTGCCACCTTTGCTTCTGCGGTTTGGCTGACTCTGCGTAGCACGTTTCGCACTCGTGCTTGGAATTCTAATACGCTAAATGGCTTAGTGATGTAGTCATCAACGCCCGCTTCTAAACCGTCAACCTTGTCCATTTCACCGTCTCTGGCTGTCAGCATGAGCACTGGACTCCAATCTTGTTGCTGACGCAAATAATGACAGATGTCTAGACCATCACCATCTGGTAAACCTCGGTCAAGGATCAATAAATCAAAGGGTTGTTGCTGGTATTGCGTTTTAGCATCGGCGACATTTGTGGCCCGCGACACTTGGTGTCCTTGAAACTTGAGATGCATCTGAACCAGTTCTGCCAAATCATCGTCATCTTCCACCAACAAGATATTCGCGACTAAATTGATTGCCTGTTGTTCCATGGTCCTTTCCTTGCCTTCGAGTATCCTCACTTTGCACATGACCGGAACAAATTAGAAATTCTTTCAAAAAAGGTTCCGATGACGCCATGAGGGATAAAGCGCTCGGTTACAAGCGCTTTGGAAAGGAGACGTCATCGGAGCCTGTGTTACTCGACTCGAGTGATGGTGACTTTCGCACCTGGGTTAAGGAAACGATGGTTCGCAGAAAGTGCTGAGTTTGCTAATCCGTCATCTTGGCTAACAACACCCGCATGGAATGCAACAACGTCATTGCTGTCATTACGAGCGGCATTGAAGCCCTCACCGCCACCTGCTGGGCCCGGAATGGTTGCGGCAAGTTCATCGTTTAGCTCTGTACCGGAATCCCAAACGTTCATGCTCATTTCATAGCTTTCACCCACTGCGAGCGATTTGAGCGATAACCCCGTTTCGCCAACAAAGGCATCATTGGTATTCACAAACATAGACGCCACAGACAAATAACCGTAACGACTAGGGTCAACCGTGATAGTGACTTCGTCCGATGCCCCCGGCAACACCAATCCATTGCCCGAAATACCTTGGTAAACACTGTCATTGCTGTTCATCAACTCAATCAGCTCAGCGTTACTACCGCCTTCGGCAAGGTGCTCAAGTTCAACAGATGCCGCTTGTCCAATTTCAAACAGTTGGTAGTCACCATTGTGAGTGAGTACCGCGAGCGGAGACATAGGTTGATTCGCAGTCAAGTTCGCCACGTTGACGGTGTAGCGGTACGATTTCACTACGTCATTATCATCATCGCTTGGACAACCGGCGAGCAAGCCGACTGAAGCTGCTACTAGTAAGATTCTGTATTTCATACATCCCCCTTACTTCACAACGATTGTGATGGTTGCGACTGGGTTTAACCAACGATGGCTGCTGCTGTCTAGGTCACTGATGCCGCCGGTTGGATCGCTATCACCAAGGTTACCCGGATGCACGTGAACTTTGTCGTTAGTTACCGTTGCTTCAACGCCTGTGCCGCCAGTACCAAAGGTAATGAAAGGTGGGTTTGGCATGCTAGACGCAAGTTCATCGTTCGCTTCTGTACCGGCATCGTAACTTCTTAGCGTTGCTCGGTATGTACCCGCTTCCGTTGGAATCTTCCAGCTATCTAGACCGACAAAACCGTCATTGGTTGGCAGCAGCATCGCACTCAAAGAAAGATAACCGTGGTCGCCACTGTCCAAGGTGAAGGTGGTTGCAACACCCGGATTCAAAATGCCACCAGCAGGGTTCTCAACCACCGCACCACCAGCGTTACCAATCACACTAGCAAGCCCAGAGATATCACCGCCTTCTGCCATTGCTTCTAGTTCTGGCGTTGCTGCTTGACCCGTTCTAAACATTTGAAGATCAGAGCCATGTGCAGCAACAATAAGTGGCGTAAAGTAGATGCCTTTGGTTGCGTTTGTCACGGTGATTTCCAATTCCGCCGCATTCACTGATGCAGAGCCTAGTGCCATAGCGACTGAAGTCATGACGAGTCCGAGTTGGGTACGTTTTTTCATTGTGATTCCATCCTTTAATGAGGGTTGAACTACCCAAGCCCATGTATACGGCTTTACTTCTTTGTTCGTGACTTGAGTAGGTTAAGCATTACGTTTCGAACGTTTTGCGTTCTTGCCTCTAAGAATGACGAGCAAATCTATCAGCAACTTCATCGAATTCTCATAAAATTCTCACAAGTTCTGTTCGAATTCTGTCAGCGGCACTTTTTTACTCTTAATCAGGTATTTACACTTCGCGCTTTCCCCTCCTACAATGCGGTATTCTCTGTTTAAATCACGATTCTCACCATGATTCATAACGTTCTGTCTGCCTACTATGGCGAAATCTACGGCATCGCTTTTTTCAACCACTACTTGAGCCATTACGCCCAAAGTGAACAACAAACACTGTGGCAAACCTTGATTGAAGTGGAAGAACTCACCGCAGAAAAGCTCAAACCTGTACTGCTTACAAATGGGATGGATATAGAGAGTCGATACCAAGAGATGCTGGACAAAGGCTTGGCAGATGCAACCAAGTGGATTGGTTTACCATGGCAAGAGTTGGTGGCGACTCTTCTGAAGTGGGTAGAACCTTATGAGGTTAAGTATCGAGAGTGGCATGAAGAAGTGAACGCTTCACAACAGTATTCAACCGCTGAGCGAGAAGCTATCGAGTTAATTGCAGACCATGAAACGGCCATTTATCACTGTTGGCAGCAATACCATACTGGTGAATCTGGCTTGCCTGCACTCAATGCATTTTTGGCAAAATATCGTTAAAGCGAGACGGTGACACTTGAACCTCGTGAAACCGTACCAGACAATATCGTTATTCCGCTGCGCAGAACTGAACAATTATGGTTAATCCAAAACTCATTGCCCTACTTCCTGATCTTGCTTCGTTTATCTTGGTGGTAAACGAAGGCAGTTTTACCGCTGCTGCTAAACAACTCGGCGTAACGCCATCGGCTTTAAGTAAGTTAATCACACGGTTGGAACAAGCCCTTTCGGTCAAACTGTTTGAGCGCACGACTCGTAAGTTGATCATCACTCAAGCTGGGCAAAAGGTTTACGACCAAAGCATCGCAATGGTGAATGCAGCGCAGCAAGCCGTTGAGCTATCTGCGGAAGATCATGCTGAGCCAACAGGCGCACTCACAGTGGCAGCCCCTGAAGCATTTCTTAATTCGGTGCTTCAACCGTTTGTATTGCCATTCCTAGAACGTTATCCAAATATTCAGCTTAAGCTGCGTGCAGCAGATGGTGAGATCGATCTTTTCCGCCAAGGTATTGATGTCGCCTTTAAGCTCACCGACAAACCCGATGAGAATCTGGTACTCAAAGAGATCAGCAAGACCAATCTTGTTTTGTGCGCCTCTCCAGATTACCTCCGCAAACACGGTATGCCTGAGCATCCCACTGAACTTGAGCAGCACGACTGTATTTACCTTGCCGAGAACGACAAAGACAACACCTGGTCGTTCTTTAAAGAGGAAGCGTTCCATTCGATTGCAGTAAGTGGACGCTACGCCGTCAACCACTCTCAAATGCGCTTGAACGGGGTTAAGTCTGGCTTGGGAATTGGGATCTTCCATGACTTCGTGATCAAAGACGCGTTAGAGCAAGGAGAAGTGGTGGAGGTATTGCCGGATTGGATGATCAAGAGTAACTACCACGGCGCTATCGCGATGCAGTATGCGCAAACCAAATACATGCCTGCTCGTCTGCGCGTGTTTATCGACTTCGTTAAGGAGCATTTAGTCTCCGAGGATACTAACCATGCTTGAGGATACGAGCCATGTTTGAAGAGGCTAACCATGTTTAATGCCATCCATCACGTCGCGATCATTTGCAGCGACTACCCAAGGTCAAAACGCTTTTACACTGAAGTGTTGGGATTGAAAGTCATTGCTGAAAACTATCGTGAAGCCAGAGACTCATACAAGCTTGACCTCGCTTTACCTGACGGCAGCCAAGTTGAACTGTTTAGCTTTCCGGGCGCACCAGAGAGACCGAGCTTCCCTGAAGCACAAGGGCTACGGCATCTCGCTTTTTTGGTTGATGATGTTGAACAGGTGAAAGCCTACCTAGAATCGAATGACGTTGAAGTTGAGCCAATTCGTATTGATGAATTCACAGGCAAAGCCTTTACCTTCTTCCAAGACCCAGATGGCTTGCCGCTGGAGATCTACCAGAAATAAAAAGAGCCAGCACGTCGCTGGCTCTTTTACTATTCCACTCTTTGTCTGTTACTAATTCAACGCCGTTTTCAGCTTCTCGACGCGGTTGAACAACAGCCAATCCAGTGCGAGAACCGTAACAATTGCCAAACCGCCCATCGGGAACGCCAAGCACAGTACGACTAACGTTGCCAAACCAAGCTTCCAAATGCCATCTTGCTGAAACTTAGGTGGTGCCCCTAATGCAGCACTGCGACTTGGTCTACGAATCCACCACATCACCACACCTGTGATTGAGATTAAGATGAACGCCAAACAGAACACCACGTTGAGCACTTTGTTAAACACACTGACATCGCCTTGATGCAATGACACACCTGCCGCCATGAACTTGGCAAACAAACTGTAATCTTGCCACGTGACGTCCACCAACAAGCGACCGGAATATTGGTCAAAGTGGCTGGTGCGATCTTGTCTTGGGTCGGAGATATCGCCACCCATGGAGTTAGCTGCAACGGTGTAAACGCCCGTCTCAGAGCGTGGCAAAAACAGCTTATAGCCAGTGAAGCCCATCATTTCAGCCTTGAGGATGATATCATCAATAGAGAGCGCATCATGGTTGCCTGCGTATGCCATATCTTCCTTCATATTGGCATGATCATGAGCGGGTTTGTCTTTCGATTCAGGCACAGCAGCAAGCTCTAAGTTCCATGGCATCTCTTCTGAAGCGCCATGGTTAAGATCTTTGTGTGTCAGTGTCGACTCTGGTTTCTCACCCCATGTGTAATAGGTTGGGAAGGTATTCCAAGCTTGCACCATTTTCGCGCCCCATATCCCAGCCCAAGACAGACCTGAAATCAAAAAGAACAACAGAACAACTGATAGCACACCGCCTAAATTCGCATGCAGATCTCGCATCAAAATACGAGTTCCACTGCCAAAACGAATTTTCAAAAAGCCAGCACGGCTGGCGTTGTCTCTCGGTAACCAAAGGTACAAACCAGACACCAACAGCAAAATCCCCAGACTTGCGGCGATTTCAATTAAACGGTCGCCTAGGTCGCCGATGAGCAACGTGCCGTGAATGCTGTTCATCAGTTCATAGATGCTATCACCACGATTAATGGTGCCCTGTATGTCTCCTGTGTAAGGATTTACTGCAACAATCAGCGAGCTGCCTTCTTGGTTTTGAATCGAGAATCGGTTGGCAATATCGGCCGTTTTAGCAGGTACAAATTGAGTGACATTAAAATCGGGATACGCCTGCTTTACGGTTTCTAATTGTGCAGAGACAGGAACCATTTGCTCTTGTGGTGAAACTTGCAATGTCGCTTCGTATCGAGCCAGTTCGATCTCATCATCAAACAACATCACCAACCCCGTGAGGGAAAGCATGAGCATAAATGGAATGACGAACAAACCTGCGTAGAAGTGCCATCGCCACGTCATAAAGTAGATGGATTTTGCGCGTGAGGCTTCCTTGAGTTGAGGCTTTGCCGAGTTTCTCAACATGTGTATTTTCCTTTTTTCATTGTTGAACACCCAAATTCAGCCAAACGCATCCTGCACATACGCATTCGTATGCGGCGCTATTTGACTTAGATTTGGGAGTACCACTGCTCGAAGTGGCAGTGTTATGTGACTTTACTTGTAATGGTTTTTGTTATGAGAAAAGGGAAGCGGGTGGCGCTCGAGGAACTGGTGTTTCAAATCGCACACTTAGAGCCAAATAAGCGTAGCTGTCAGAAATCACCAAGCTCAGTCTTGAGAGTATTGGTGTCGTTGGAAGTGTATCGTGATGAAAAGTCGAGAAGTGGCTAAAAGGACATGGCTTACCTTTGTGGCTGACAGAATTGTCGCCCTCTTCTATTTGAACCAACTCAAAACCGTTAAGCGTACATAACGTCGCCCACACGCCCATGCTGTTACCATGAGCATTGATAACAGGCATCAGCGTCACTAGCACCCAACTGAGAGCACTAGCAAATAACATCGAGCGGTAAAAAGGAATTAATCTACGCATAACGGTGACTTAACAAATTTCACACAGCGTAACCAATTCTGAGTGGTAGCTCAAAAACAGGATCAATAAGTGGCTGCTACCTCACAGGTTTTCTTGAATACCTCGATTGACAGGCACAAAAAAGCCCGCCGAAGTGGCAGGCTGATGGTCATTTCTTCAAGTTGGATAAACGGTTAACTAAACAGTTTGCTCCAGATACTTGGGTTGCGTTTGTCGTGGTACTCTTCACGAAGGCTATCGATTTCACGCAGTTGGTCTTTCGCTTCTTCTAACTTGCCTGCATCAAGATCCGCTTCAATCTTATCTAGCGTTACCGTCAGCTTGTTAAAGCCTTCTAGGTAGATATCGAACTTCTCTGGTGGGTAATTACCACGCTTAGATTGTTCAACGATCGCTTGCAAGCTATCAATCGCAGATTTCATGGTTTCAACATCAGACGCTTCTGCCGCCTGTTTGAATTCCATCTTCATCTGCTTCATGTTTTGTTTCAAGTCGACGGCTTCTGCCATTGCGTACGTTGAGCCTAACGCAATTACACACCCCAACACTAAAGGACGTAACATCTTCACTTCTCCATTGAATGCCGAATTCTGAGTCGGCTTTTTAATGCGAGCAGTGTAAAGCAATCCCTTAACACTTGCATAACCAAAAATGTAATCAAGTTTATGCGTTGCGAATCTCGTCATACTCTGCAATTGGCATACGGCCACGCAGCTCTAAGAAGGCTAAGAATTGTTGTGCTGAGTGAGTAATAACCTTGCTGCTGTCGATACCGACTCTATCCATTAACTCACCCACCAAGCTCAGGTTACCCACATCATGGCAGAAGTGCGCATCACTGCCTGTGGTGAAGAAGACACCGAGCTCTTTACCGATTTGGGCAATCTCATGGCAACGGTCTACACTGCCGACACGGCTGTTGCCTTTCAATGTGGTGTTATTGATTTCAATCGCGACATTGTGCTCTTTAGCGCACTTCAGTACAGCTTCAAAATCGAAGTCAAAGTTGGGGTTACCCAAATGGCCTAGCGCGTCAACACGACCATTTTTGATGATGTTCAACAGCGCTTCAGTGTGCGTAGCACTGTCCGCTGGGCGGAACACTGGCTCATGAAAGCTAGCAATCACCCAATCCAAGTTGCGATCAACGCTATCTGGAATATCGATCTCACCCTTGGTGTTCATGATGTTAGATTCAACGCCGCGAATAATGGCAACGCCTTCAAGAAAGCGAGGCAGAATTTTCTGGTTAGAGAAGAACCAGTAATGAGGCGCACCCGGCATTGATTCAGCGTGGTCGGTCGTGCAGAACATATCCAGCCCGTTCTCTTTTGCCGATTTCGCGTTTTCAATCAACGTACTGTATGCGTGACCGCTGGCGTACGTATGCGTGTGGGTATCAACCTTAAATTCCATCATCAACTCTCTTGGTGCGCAAATTGGCGGCTATTGTATACCCACAAGCAACCTGTCGTCAGCCCAAATTGACCCGCAATCTAACCTTACTCTTCGCTGATGAGCTTGATCAACGGCAGTGCCTTTTCCCAACCATGATTGAACATCGACACAAAATCGCTGTGAGTATGAATGGTGATACTCAGCAACAAGCGATCTTCTATCGTCTCGATCTGATAGATCTCACGAGATCCGATCCACTTAGATGCCAAATCCCCATCCAACTGCTGCCGATTATCCGGGTTAAAAATGGCAACATGATGAAACTCGAGTTTTTGTAGCGGCAGCACCGTATCGATGATCGCCCTTGTCCCGCCCATATCTGGATCAAAGAAAGTAATGTCACTTCCCTCTTCCCATGCACCATCAAATTGAGACTGAGGTGAAAAGGCTTGCGCCCAACGTTTATACAACTCAACATCGGTTAGCACTTCCCACACTCGTTGCGGTGTCGCCGAAATTTCGACGTAATAATTTAGCGTAAGCATGATTTCTCTCCTTGAACCTTTCTTGACGCTAGCCCATACTCAGGAAAAATCAAACCACACGACCAATTTATCTACCTGCCCCCTTCATTTTCCGACAGACTAAGAAGTTCTCGCTTGTAAACCGCCACTGCGATGCGCCGTAAAGCGAACCCAACATGTGTTCAGTATGATTGCGAGCACTATTAAACTCATCCCAACAATTTGACTTTGACTCATTCGGTCTTCAAAAAACAGGCTCTGCCAAACCGCAGTGAACAATAAGTTAGTAAAAATGAGTGGTGCAAGTTGAGAGCCACTGCTTGCCAGTTTATATGCTTTGGAGCGAAAAACTTGGGTGTTAATGATCATCAGAGACATCATACCGATCCACAGCGTATTTGAAGAAATCTCAGGCGCCATAACACTCATATTAAGTAACGCGTCGAAGTCATTAAACAAAGTTAGCGGCAACAGAAATACGGCAGCAAAACCAAACGCCCAAAAGTTGATTTCTAGCGGCGACATATTTGTTTTACTCACTTTATATAACGTAAGCTGAGAACCAGAATTGAAGAGTCCACCAGCCAAGCCGAGCAATAAATCCGCTCGCCAAGTAATCTCTCTTCCACCGCCCGCCAACATAACCACACCAGTGAACGCCATTGCTAAAGCCGCCAATGTTGAAACACGAATGCGCCCCCTCATGAACAGCTTTTCAACCAAGGGAATAAATAATGGGCCAGTAGCAAACAACACAACCCCTTCAACGAGCGTTAACGTTTGTAATGACGCGATAAAGCAAAGTTGTGACAAACCGATACAAAGAGCACGCAATAAAATAGGCTTTAGCGTACCCGCTTTAGGAAAGGTAAGGTTTTTCACACGAAGTAAGATAAGCAAGATAAGCGCAGGCACCAAAAAACGTAAGAAGCTAAATAGTGTGACGGAAAGTTCGCCTGACAACTGCTTTGCTAACAGTCCAGTAACAGATAAGCTTAACGTAGACATCAACATGAAAAGGATAGATTTATTTACAGCATTCATTCAATACTCCTTAATATATGGAGCATTTTAAAAGACATCACTTATCGTAAATAGCGAGTAATATTAACCATTGATGTAAGAAAAACTTACAGTTTAACTTATCTATCACCAGCTACGGTTTTTAAATTATGCGGAAACTAGTCCCCTTAAAGTCCATCTACGCATTTGTTGCAGTAGCTGAGTCTGGCAGCATGACAGAAGCAGCACAGATATTAAGTGTGAGCCACTCAGCCGTAAGTCAGGCAATTAAATCGCTGGAGAGTCAAGTCAACAAGCCTCTATTTGATCGCATAGGCAGACAAGTTCAACTCAACGCGGACGGTAAAAAGTATTACAGGAAGGTGGCACCCGCTTTAGAGCAAATTGTCGATGCAACGGAAGCACTCATCCAAGATCAGAACTTGCAACGTGTTACGCTCAATATGGTGAATTCGTTGGCTCTTCACTGGTGGATTCCTCGAATGTCAGATTTACAAGGGTTTGCTCCTCAATTAGACGTTCGTTTATCAAACCTGTCTGGCAGATTCAATTTAGAACAAGAAGGTATCGACGCGGCCTTGGTGCATGGAAATCCCGAAGAATGGCAGGATTACTACTGCGAAAAGCTCAGTGAAGATGAACTGGTTTTGGTGTGCAGTCCTGAATTGATAGCGAAGACAAAGGACTCAAACATCACTCAACTCTTAAAGCAATATCCCATCATTGAAGTTACTAACGAGCGAAGAAAAAATGACTGGAACGTGTGGCAGGACGCGACGGGTATCCAGCGACCTAAAAATAAAAAACCAATCACTTTTAACATGTCGATACAAGCCGTCCAGGCCACAACTCGTCGTTTGGGGTTATTGGTCACTCATCGCTTGTTTGTGAAGGATGACATCAAATATGGTCAGCTAATCGAGCTGGGTGAACCCGTCATTAATCCTCATCAACAGCTTTACTTTGTATGCCCGCCACACAAGCTAAAGCTTGAATCGTTTCATCTGTTGCGATCTTGGCTACAACAATCATTCAACTATTAGAAACTTTTGTTAAGCACATTCACTGAAAAACTAGTATAAAGTTAGAAGAGCACTTTTCATCCAAGGATGGTTTATGAAGCAGTATCAAATATGGCTAAGCGCACTCTGTTTTGCAGTATCTTTGAGTACGACCGCTGAAGTAGAAAATGATAACCGCCTTTCAGAACAAGGGATCTCCACGGCAATTATTGGGGGTCAGCAGGCTACCCAAAACCAACTTCCTTTTTTTGCACGTCTTATTCTACATAAAACTGGCGCTAATCAGTTTGCCAATATTTGTGGGGGAACCATTGTAAACGACCGCTTCATTTTAACTGCGGCTCACTGCGTAGAACCAAGCGTTTTTACTGACGGCTGGACAGTCAACGACCTACGAGTGTTAGTCAAAAACCCTACGATGAATGACGTGTTTGTTGAAGAATTCAAAGATGTTCGCTCTATCACGATTCATCCTGATTATGTGCCTAGCGATTTATGGATTAATGACATCGCTGTCCTTGAATTGACTAGACCTATCACCGATAACGTCCAATCCATCACTTTACCGCAAGACTTTGGAGACTACAGCAGCAAGTCAGTTTATCAGATATTCGGTTTAGGTCAGACCTCAACCAATGATGAAAGCCCCCCTAACTATTTACGCTGGGCAGAAGTAAAACCCCTTACCGACACCCAATGCGCTTCGTTGGTAACAGGGTTTAACGCTCAGGAAAGTTTATGTGCGAATGGATTTCCTGAACGAAGCTACACTGGTATCTGTCGTGGTGACTCAGGCGGTCCTCTCACCTATCAAGACAATAATGGCATGTATCAGCAAATTGGCATTGTGAGCTACGGTTCTTCAGTTTGCGAATCCGCTGCGATTCCAAGTGTGTTTACCGAGATTTTGAACTATGCAACATGGATTGAGACCCAAACCAGCTCAGGTGTAAAAACCAGTTATAACGCCCTCTTAGCAAGTTCGGAAGATTATCATAGCGAAGGGGACTCTGGCTTTGAGCCTGTCGATACCAACACATCTGGCTTTGGTAACAACGGCAGCAGTGGCGGCGGTGCTCTCGGATCAGGGTTGATCATGCTTGGAGGCTGGTTTGGTTGGCTAAGACACCGCAGAAATTATTCGCGCTCCTAGTAGCGTCAACAAGACATCATAATATCTTACGCTTAACGCGAGAGTTAATGATGTCTTCAATCATCTTTTGCTCTTTTTTCGCTTTTTCATAGTTCTGCTTAGTACGCCAACGATCAAGCACTTTTTCTAACCCTTGAACGCGTGCGTGCTTGTGTTCTAGCGTTTTCTGTACAGATGCACATTCCGCTTGCATAACGGCTTGCTCTTGCTCGTGGTGACGAAGCATTCTTTGTAGCATTTGGTCAACACGATTAAAGTTCATCAAAGCCGCGCTCGTCAGCGTCGGGCCGGTTCGGGTTGATTGTCCAGCGTGGCCTTTCAACGCCGACAACTGTTCCAATTGCATTGAAAGATGGGAGTGACGCTGACGCATGGCATCAAGTTGTTGACCCACACGGTCACGCTGTTTTTCTTCCATTTGCTGTAACTTGCCTACGGCTTTTAACTTGGATTTCATTTCAGCCTTGTCACTCCCATTTGATTAAGCACTTTGAAAAAGCTGCGCGAGCTCGGTCAAACTGGTTGGGTAATCTACAGACTCGTTGGCAGCTTGTTGTAGATATGCACGCAAATTTGGATACATAGCAACAGATTGATCTAACTCAGGATCTTGTCCTGGTTGATAACCCCCTAATGGCAGTAACTCTTTAACCTGAAGGTAGTTGGAGTACATTTGACGGAAGTTATTCGCAATCGTGCTGTGTGCGTCCTGCGTACAAGTATTCATACAACGGCTAATAGACGCGTTGATATCTATCGCGGGATAATGCCCTTGCTCAGCCAGTTGACGCGATAAAACGACATGCCCATCTAAGATGGCGCGCGCGGAATCCACGACAGGATCTTGTTGGTCGTCCCCTTCTGCCAATACGGTGTAAATTGCCGTTAAGCTACCATGTTGATTTTCACTGTTACCCGCTCGCTCTAAGAGTTGAGGTAACACGCTGAAGACTGAGGGCGGATAACCACGAGAAGCTGGAGGCTCACCGAGCGAAAGAGCGATTTCGCGCTGTGCCATGGCGTATCGGGTTAGAGAGTCCATCAGAAGTAGAACGTCTTTGCCTTGGTCTCGGAAATACTCTGAAACGCGATGACAAAGTAATGTCGCTCTTAACCTCATTAGCGGGGATTCATCAGCAGGAGCCGCGATAATGATCGCTTTCTTGCGCGCTTCTGGGGTTAAGTTTCTCTCGATGAACTCACGTACTTCTCTGCCTCGCTCACCGATAAGCCCGACCACAATTACATCGGCCTCCGTGTTTTTGGTGATCATCCCCATTAACACACTTTTACCGACGCCACTGCCAGCCATCAAACCAATACGTTGGCCTTTGCCTACCGTCAATAGTCCATTAATCGCTCGCACGCCTACGTTGAGTGGTGTATCAACTGGGCGTCGCTTCAGTGGGTTAATCGGTTTTGGTTCAAGTGAAACTCGATCTCCCCCCTTAAGCGGTGCCCCATCATCTAACGGCTCACCTAAACCATTCAGTACGCGTCCTAACCACTGAGAGCTTAGCTGCACGGTACTGTCACCATCAAGAGGGATGACTTTTGCACCTGCAAACAAACCGCCTAAACGGCGGATAGGCATGAGGTAAGCAATGGTGTGTTCAAAGCCCACAACTTGCGCTTCGATCATATCGCCTTCCGCGGTTTCTACGAGACAACGCTGCTCAAGCTTAAACCGACACCCTACGGCTTGTAACATTAAGCCGTTTACTTTTATCAATCGCCCTGTTACGCGAGCAACAGGGATTGAATCGAGCGAAGCCAAGGCTTCGCTCAAACGCTCACTTAATAGTTCATGGCTTAGGGTATTACTCATGCTCAGACTCTACCTGTGGAATACTGACTTCATCCAAAAGGTGTTGCTTTACATTGTCCATACAGGCTTCCAAGCGAGAGTCGCAGCTCGCATCCGCTTCTGCGTCATCAGTCACTAACTGACAGCCACCAATAGGAAGCTCCGTATTAGGGACCAGTTTCCAAGATTGCGGCAAATCAGCATTGATGTGAGTAATGCGCTCTAAATCTTGCGGATTTAAATGCACAGTTACTGTTTCCGCTTTACCAGGCATGGCAGACAATGTCTCGTCCACCAAAGCTAGGATCTGCTGAGGCATTAGAGTGAGCTCGGCACGAATCACTTGCTGAGCAACCTTTTGTACCAGTTCACAAATCATATGGCGTTGTTGCTGTTCTTTTTCATCTTGCCAACGAGAAAGGGCGTGAAAAAGTTCATTGACAGGCTTCGCCGCCTCCAAAAAGCCTTGCTTTCCAGACTGCTCACCGGAAACAAAGCCTTTTTGGAAACCTTCTTTTTGGCCTTCCAACAGACCTTGTTGCTTGCCCTGTTCGATACCTTGGCGTAAGCCTTCCTCATGTCCTTGTTGCAAACCTTGTTGAAAACCTTCTTCAAGTTGCTGTTGGATATCTATTTGAGGTTCTTGCCAGCCTTGGTTATCTAGCCCGAATTCGTCTTCGATAGTCTTAGGTTGCGCTAAAGGCGGAAAACGGTGTAAACGATACCCGCTCGGAGGCAATCGCATAGTACTTGATTTTGTCTCTAGCATGACCTTACTCCACCGTTGGCTCTTCATAGAGAAGCAGCTGAACTTCACCAGATTCATCCAACTCACGTACCATTTGCATGATGTCTTGACGTGCTTTTTGAACTCGACTTAACGCAACAGCGCCGCGTGCGTCCATGTCATCTTCTAGCGCTTTCACCATACGTTGCGGCATTGAACGCTTAATAGCTTGTTGTAAGGTAATATCGGAACCTTTTAGCGCAACAGCCCACAACTCTAGCGGGATTTGCTGCACCAACATGTCCATAGTTTCTTCGCGTTGTCGGCCAAGAACCATAAAGTCGAACATGTTTTCTTCAATTGCATTAACAACATCTTCATCATGCAACTTCAGCATTTCCATCAATGAACCACGGTCACCTTCAAAGCGGTTAATGATATCTGCTGCTTGCTTAACACCTGATAACGGCGTGCTTTGACTTGCGGATACTTTTTCGATGCAACGCTCAACGAGTTCATGCAAATCAACGGCAACTTGATGATCGATATCTTGCAATTGAGCAATACGGAACAATATTTCGTCATGGTAATCTTGTGGCAAGTGCTTCAATACCGCTGAAGAGCTGTCCGCTGGCAAATACGCTAGAAAAATTGCTTGCATTTGTGGGTGCTCATTCACAATGAAACGAGCGAGAGTTTCTGCTTCCACCCACTGTAAGCGCTGCATATTGTTGCGAATTTCATCGCCATATAAGGTATTTAATAACCCTTTTGCCAAATCGTTACCCAACGCTTTGCGCAATGTATTAGATAGGTATTCCTTAGAGGCTCCTCGAATACCGCTGTGCTCACGGAAATCTTCAAAGAAAGTTTGAATAACACCACGAGCAGAATCGCTCTTAATGCCATTTAACTTCGCCATTGCACGAGTCACACGCTGGGTTTCATCACGGCTAAAGTGTTGCAAAACCTTCGCTGCGGCATCCTCGCCCATGCCTAATAGCACGAGCGCGGTTTGTTCAACATAACTAAGCGTCTGCTTTGATAGAACTGTGTTCATTGATGTTTACCCATTGTTTCAGTATTTCGGCTACGCGCTCTGGCTCTTCATTAGCAATAAGCTGTAGGTGTTTCAATTGAATTTCTAATGGCGAACCTGCTGGTGGTAGCATGTCGCTGTTTACATCTAAACCTGAAGAGGCTGAGATGCCTTTTTCAGATAGGCGGCGATCAAGTACTTCTTCATGCTCGCGCTCTTCACGCGTTTGCAAGTTTTCGTAGTCAGGTTCTTCCTGAGGCTCAGCAAAATTTAGCTCAGGCACAGGTTTATCAACGCCAGTTAGGTGCATGATTAATGGACGCAGTACGAAGAAGATCATCGCCAAGCCTAACAAGCCACCAATAACGTAGCGTATTGGCTGCTGTACTGTAGGGTCTTGCCACCACGGCAGTGCAGGAGGAGCATCAATTTCAATTGGGGTGAAGTTGAAACTCATTAAACTTAAGCTGTCACCACGTGTGGCAGAGATACCAACAGCATCCATGATCATGTTTGAGATTTGCTCTTTATCGGCTTCACTCCACGCCACACCATCTGGCGAAGCTTTGGAGTTCAACAGAACCGATACACTAAGCTTTTCTATTTGGCCTTGTTGGTATTGAGTACGACGAACACTGCTCCCTACAGCATATTGACGATTCACTTCAGATCGCGCATTCGTGTTTTGGCTATCGTTCGTTTCCACTTCACCAGATCCTGTCACTGGCGGTTGGTTACTTAGAGAACCAGGAACACCCAACGCAATTTGATCAACCGAGTTGTTATGAATGGTGTGCTCATTACGCACAACCGGTGCGTTATCCAAAATTTCTTGTGTTTCTTCAACTTGGCTAAAGTCCAGATCGGCAGCGACTTGTACTCGGAAGTTACTCGGCCCCACAATCGGCGTAAGCATATCTGCTGCGCGTTGGATGATCTGTTTTTCAACACTCTTCTGGTATTCAAGATATTTCGCATTTACTTTACCAGCTTCCGCAGAAGCGACATCCGCACTAAGAAGACGGCCATACTGGTCAATGACAGAAACAAATTCTGGCTTCATTGCCGTGACACTGCCGACCACTAGGTTAATGATCGCTTCAACTTGTTCGGGCTTTAAGTCTTCACCAGGTTTGAGCTCAAGCATGACAGATGCTGAAGGATTCTCACTGTTTTGGCGGACGAATAGAGTTTGACGAGGTATTGCTAAATGAACACGCGCGTTCGCTACTGAGTTCAAAGACATGATAGTACGTACTAACTCACCTTCTAAACCATGACGATAACGCGCCGTTTCCATAAATTGGCTCGTACCAAGAGAGCTATCTTCCTTGAGCGAATCCAAACCTGTCGGCAGCTTAGCTTTAACACCTTTTGATGCAAGCAACATGCGTACCTTCGCAACCTCACCTTCTGGTACAAGAACTTGTCCATTTTGCTCTTGCATGCGGTAGCTTACGCCTTCGCTTTCTAATACCGACACAATTTCGCCGATATCAAAACGCTCTTGCTGGCTATATAGCGGACGAAAGCTCTGCGAGGAACTCCATAGTGCAACCACAATAATCGCTGCAACAATCGCAGCTAACACCGCAGATAGCACTAAGTTTCTCTGACTGCTAGACCAGATTTGCTTCAGCTTCGTTGTCACATCGTCCATGCCGTTGGCAGTAGAAAATGTCTGTGCTGTGCCGGTAGCCATAGCTGTGTTTCCGGCGACTTGGGGGGTTAGTTCTGACATGAATTACACCGGCATCTTCATAATATCTTCAAATGAGGTCACGACTTTGTTGCGCACTTGCATCAAAGCATTAAAGGACAAGCTGGCTTTTTGGCTCGCGACCATTGCACCAACTAGGTCATCACTTTTTCCTGTTTCTACGGCCGTCATTTTTTGACTAGCCACTGATTGATGTTGATTCACTGTATCCAACACATTTGTCATCGCTTGTGAGAACGATAAAGGTGCGTTTAGTGATTGTTGATCTAAAGGATTTGCACTCACGATAAACTCTGGCGGCTGCACTTGTGCCTGCATCGCCTGCATTTTTGACAACATAAGTTGCTCTGCCGAGACCGCATGAGTAGGTTGACTTGCCATCTATTTTTTCTCCTATTAGGCAGCCGAGCCTAGTGCCGACTGTAAATCAATACCATGTTCTCGCATTGCTGCGAGCTTGTAGCGTAGCGCTCGAGTAGAGACTCCAAGCGCGTTTGCGGTTTTCGTTCGGTTTCCACCAAACTGACGTAACTTTTCCAAAATAAACTGATATTCAGCTTGCTTCTTCGCTTCTACATGACCAAAACTTGAAGTTGGCTCTGCTGTAGGAACTGACGCAACAAGCTCAATAGGCAGCATCAGGTCATGGGCTGTAATGTAATCACCATGACGCATGACCAAAGCGCGTTGAATGACATTTTCCAACTCACGAATATTGCCCGGCCAGTGATACTGACTCAGCGCACTAATCGCATCTTGGGATAGGTGACAGCGGCTGCTATCTTGATACTTTTCAATAAAGAATTGGCTAATCGGTAGAATGTCCTCTTTTCTTTCACGCAAAGGCGGCCAGTGCAGAGGCAGCACATCTAATCGATAATAAAGATCTTCACGGAACGTGCCTTTTTGAACTTCCTCACGTAAGTCTTTGTTGGTTGCCGCAATAACACGAATATCGAGCTGAACGGCTTTATGGCTACCAACACGTTCTACTTCACGCTCTTGAAGGACGCGTAACAATTTCGCTTGAACCGCAGGTGACATTTCACCAATCTCGTCAAGCAGAATCGTCCCGCCATTTGCTTCTTCAAACTTACCGCTTTGAGAATTTGTCGCTCCGGTGAACGCGCCTTTTACATGACCGAATAGCACAGCCTCTAACATTGACTCTGGAATGGCGGCACAGTTAACCGCCACAAATGGACCATTGATACGCGGAGAGTGCTCATGCACATATCGCGCCAGCACTTCTTTACCCGTTCCCGATTCACCTGTAATAAGCACACTCGCGTTAGTACATGCTGCACGATGCGCCAATTGCAGAACTTGTTTGCTTCTCCAAGACTCCGCAACAATGTTGGCCATTGGCTTACCTAACGCTTCAACACGTTTAAGCAGATTAACCAACTGATTAGATTCAAATGGGCGTAATAGATAATCAGTAGCGCCCGCTTTCATCGTCTCAGCAGCCAAGATGCCTTGTTCTTGGTCGACAATCGCAATAACAACACCCGAATTTCGCTGCTTTTGGTGACACGCGACAAACTCACGAACACACATATCCGGCAGCGTAGAGCTCACTAAAGTGATTTCTGCTCGCTCTTCAAGCAAAGCGCCTCGACCAGTACGAGTGTGTTTCGCGGTGTAACCTGCATTTTGCAACACATCCAATACTGGTTGAGCAAGAGCTTCATTTGGCTCAACCAACAAAATTTTCGTTTTCGTCATCATTGAACCTTAACTTTCGTTTGTTGATTTTGTGATTGTAGATCTGGGTAGTGTTTCGCAGCCGTATACTCGTTGTCCCTCACTAAACGCAGGGTGACACGTCGGTTTTTTGCTTGGCCATTAACCGAGTTATTGCTGGCAATTGGGTAACGTGAACCATGAGCTCGTGTTTCGATCATCGACTCGTCGACCCCAAGCTCAATCAAAGCATTGGTGACTTGCTCTGCTCGAGTACGTGACACAGAAAGGTTCGTTAAACTTGAACCAACGTTATCGGTGTGACCGTCGATGAGGATTTTGGTCACTCGATCATCCACAGATACATAGCTATACAGCGCTTCTAGTGTTGCTTTCTGTCCACGACTTAACGTCTTCTGACCAAACTCAAATGATAGCGCCATATCCCTTGCCTCTGAAAAAGACAATTTAGGCAATCGCGCGCGACACGCATTAAATGATTTCAATGCGTTTTGAATTTGAAGAGTAGGAATCACAATCTCTGAAACAGAGGAAGCATTACTTCCTTTAAGTGACAGCGTCACCCAACTGCCCGAAGCAATTGAATCCATGAATTCTTCAGCGCCTTTATTAAAGATGAAACGCTGAGACGGCTTAGTAAATTCAAGGGAACCAAATTCTTTTCTATAAAGCTCATCACTCCAAGGAGCATTTTGAGCTGTTAAAGCAATCGTTTTCCATTTATTGTTTTCATATTCTATATCGGAAATAAAATAGAATTTATTATTAGGTTCCGCTAGGAAATAAAACTTCCCATAGTCATTATTTGATTGCAACAAGTTGCATTTGAATTTATTTCCCTCATATGTCCATTTAGAGAGGTCCATAGGGATTGTTAAGACTTCTTCTGAATATGACACTTTTGAAAAAATAAAACTGATAACAATAATTGTGTTACAAATTATCAAACGGACATGATTCATGTATATCTTACATTCCCATGACTTAAACCGTTTAATTAAATATGCCACCAAGCCGAGAGAACTGGCATAGCTAATCATTTTAATTACCTATTCTGAATATTAAAATTGTTTACAAAACGCTCAAGAGAGCACGCTTAGCCTCCGTCGGAAGCTTTAAGCATAAAAAACAGTATCTTATAATTTATTTATTTGAAGTTATTGTTACGCCATAAAGGCAATTTAAAAAATCCATAACAACTAAAACGCTCAACATTGTTATTTTATTTATTAAGCGATTTATAAAGAAAACTAACTCTTTTTAAATTTCATTAAAAGATTATGACTATATGAACAAAGCAACATGTGAACTAAAGTCACAATCTTAGAGTTTGGAGCTAAAAGATCATTAAAATTTCTGTGTAGACTACACGCCATTAAGTTAAAACACTTTCGATTGTTAACGCACGGTAAAATATAAATGGAAAATAGAGTTAGCGAGCCTATTTCTGATAGTCAACTACTTGATGTAGAATTATTAGGCAAACCTATTCATATCATTCGTGAGAAGCTCGATAATTTAATTTCAGAATCTTGCTCAAACCTTACGAATGAATTACAAAATTGGCTCAGCACAGGAAAAGTGGAAGCTAGCTTAACCTCAGTAGACTTGCACCGCTTTACATCGGTTGAGATGGACAAAGAGCAAACGTCGACCTATCAACATCAGGAAGGCGGCATGGTATTCATCCATGGTAACCCCCACACGCTAATAAAGTTGGCTGATAGATTTTATGGTGCAAGTGCAGAGCGTTCAGCCGCTACTCTGACGGCCAGTGACTTACGTTTACAAGAGCGCATCAGTCGAATCATCATCGGTTGGCTTGCTCCTGGTGAAATGTGGGACACGGGTGAGTATGAGACCCCTAGAGGTATTGGCATTAACGTTCAATTAAACATTGCATTTGACGATCATCAAGGCTCAATTCATCTCAAGCTAGATGGTCATCTTATTCAAACGCTGATCGAGCAGCTTGAACTGCAGCCTGATACCGATTTGTTTCAACCTTTCTGTCGTTCTTTAGAGACGACCCCCGTTCGACTGAACGTTGTTCTAAGTAAAAAGAAGATGCCTTTAAGTGATGTGGTTGGCTTACAACCCAACGATATTTTACCTATTGAGCTTCTTAACACGGTTCCAGTAAGCATTGGCAACCAATCTCTATTTACAGGTCGTATTGCCGAGCAAGACGGCCAACTTGTTTTGATCTTTAACCCTGATAAGGAACCGCAGCGATGAGCGAAGCGCTAGAAACTAATGCATTCGACGCAGAAGAACTGAACTTTGATGATTTTCAATTAGAAGACTTTGAAGCCGAAGATACGCTCCAACAAGAACCAGCCACTGCGGAACGTGACCTTAGCTTTTTCAAAAGCATTCCTGTCACAGTCACGCTGGAAGTTGCGAGTAAGGAGATCCCACTTGGGGACTTAATGAAAGCGGGTGAAGGCACGGTTATCGAGTTGGAAAAGCTCAATGGCGAGCCTTTAGACGTGAAAGTAAACGGTTCTCTTATGGGCCACGCTGAAGTTGTCGTTGTCAATGATAAGTATGGACTTCGTCTGATCGATGTACATGACTCTGCATTGAGTGGCGTTGGTCAATAATCTTAGGTAGGCATCACAATGAAAAATCTGAGCGCTTGGCACCGTTGGTTACCTCTTTTGGTATTGGTGTCACTTTTGTTTGCTTTCCCAACAATGGCGGCTGACAACGGCTTAACTATCTTGTCCGTTTCTGATGGCGACACACAACAAGAATACAGCGTTAAACTGCAAATTCTGTTGTTGATGACGGCGCTCAGTTTTCTTCCAGCATTTATTTTGATGGCGACGAGCTTTACTCGAATTGTCGTTGTCCTTGCGATTTTGCGCCAAGCTCTTGGTCTTCAACAAAGCCCACCTAACAGAGTGTTGGTCGGGATCGCTCTCGCATTGACGTTACTGATTATGCGCCCTGTCTGGAGCGATATTTATGAAAATGCGTTTCAGCCATACGACAACGGCGAAATCACGCTAATACAGGCTTTTTCTGTTGCAGAGAAACCAGTGAGAGAGTTCATGCTGGCACAGACGCACCAAAGCTCTCTTGAACAAATGTTACGTATTGCCAATGAGCCTCTCGACCAAAACGTTGAGGATATTTCATTTGCCGTTGTCTTGCCTGCATTTGTCATTAGTGAACTAAAAACCGCCTTCCAAATTGGTTTTATGCTTTTCATCCCGTTTTTGGTCATCGACTTGGTTGTCGCCAGTGTCCTGATGGCAATGGGTATGATGATGCTATCACCTTTAATTGTCTCACTTCCCTTTAAGTTGGTGGTATTTGTACTCGTGGATGGTTGGGCAATGACAGTTGGCACCTTATCTGCCAGCTTCGGTTAACTAGGAGCAGTTATGACCCCAGAACTAACCGTAACGTTATTTTCCGATGCAGTATGGCTGATCATTTTGATGGTTGCCGTATTGGTTGTTCCAGGCTTAATTGTCGGTTTGTGTATCGCCGTATTTCAGGCTGCCACACAAATCAACGAGCAAACACTCAGCTTTTTGCCACGTTTGCTCGTTACCTTATTAATGGTGATTTTTGCAGGTCACTGGATGCTCCGTAAGATCATGGAACTGTTTGATTTCTTGTTCCACAACATACCAGGGATGATTGGCTAATGGCCATCACATTTGCAGAGCTCTCGGCGATACTCGGTCAACTCTGGTGGCCGTTTTTTCGTGTGGGAGCCGTATTTATTTCAATGCCTTTCTTTGGTGATGCGATTATTCCAGTTTGGGTTCGTACTTTACTGGCCCTCTCGATCGTTGTCATTACTGGACCGTTAATGCCACCCATGCCACAAGTCGAGTTATTCTCTATGACTTCCCTGTTCCTTGCTTTTGAGCAAGCTATTTGGGGGGTAATGTTTGGGTTAATTTTGCACATGCTCTTTAACGTTTTCACCATGCTTGGTCAGGTGATTTCTCTGCAAATGGGCTTAGGTATGGCGATGATGAATGATCCTATTAACGGGCTTTCTGTCGCCATTTTGGGACGCATATTTCTGATTTTCTCAACCTTGTTGTTTCTTGCGCTAGAAGGACACTTACTCGTCATAGATATCGTGATTCAAAGCTTTGTTGTTTGGCCAGTCGGATCTGGTATCACATCGCTTTCTCTGCAAGGTGTTGTCAATATTTTCGGTTGGATGTTTGCCTCTTCACTAGCTTTGGCTTTGCCCGCTATTGTTTCCATGCTTCTAGCCAACATCAGTTTTGGTGTAATGAACCGAGCCGCACCATCACTTAATGTCTATGCGTTAGGTTTTCCTATGACGATGCTGCTGGGTCTATTCAGCGTATTAATCTCAGTTTCTGGTGTTCCTGGTCGCTACACGGCGCTCGTTCACGACACCATTAGACACTTGAGTAACTTTATGTTGGGGGGAGCATGAGCGATCAATCTTCTCAAGACAAAACTGAAAAAGCCTCACCGCAGAAGGTAAAGAAAGCCCGCCAGGAAGGACAAATTCCTCGCGCGAAAGAGTTTACTACTGCGGTAATATTTCTAGCGGTGGCGCTCTACTTTTACTCTCAGCTTAATAGTATTTGGGAAAGCATGTCGGGGATCTTTCGCTACAACATGATGCTGACGCGAGCCGACCTAGAAAATCCTAAACAACTTGTCGAGCAATTGGGACAAAGTTTAGCGGTCATCATCGACATGCTATTACCATTGTTTACCGTCATTATTATCGTGACCTGTGGTAGTAGCCTTGTGCTAGGCGGCTGGATGTTCCGTCCCGCGAACGTGATGCCAAAGCTGAGCAAAATTAATCCTTTGAGCGGGATAAAGCGCATTTTTTCGACCCGCTCAGTGGTTGAGCTCTTAAAGTCGACGTTCAAAGTAGCCGTGATCTTCGGCATCTTATATGGCTATTTAGACAACCACTTACAGCCATTACTTGGCATGCAAAATCTCCCGCTCAGCCAAGGTTTTTCTCTAGTAATGTCAATTCTGTTTGAAGGCTTACTCTTAATGGGCTTCGCCTTGTTGTTATTTGGGGTTATCGACATTCCTTATCAGCGTTGGGAACACCTAAAAGAACTCCGCATGACGAAACAAGAATTGAAAGAGGAATTTAAAAATAATGAAGGTCGTCCGGAAGTAAAACAACGTATTCGTCAAATACAGCAACAGTTTGCGCGCCGTAAGATCGATAAAATGGTGCCGACGGCTGACGTGATCATCACAAACCCAACGCACTACGCAGTCGCACTGAAATACGAGCCTTCGCTCTCTGACGCGCCCTTTGTCGTCGCAAAAGGCGTAGACGAAACTGCTATGCACATTCAACGTATCGCCCGAGAAAACAAAGTGGAAATCATTAACTCCCCGCCACTTACCCGTTCGATTTATCACACGACGGCGATTGAACAAGCAATCCCAAGCCAACTGTACATCGCAGTGGCACATATTCTTACTTACGTTTTGCAATTGAAAGCCTTTCGTAAAGGTGAGGGAAAAGAGCCAATTCCTTTACCTCATTTTTCGATTCCAAAACATTTGCAGCACTGATTAACCCGCGTTTATCCAAGGACACGAAAGTATGCTTAACCGGTTAAAACAACTTCAAACATCAACCAAAGGCTACGTTGGCATTCCAATCGTCTTGCTAATGATATTAGCAATGGTGATTCTTCCTTTGCCTCCTCTGCTACTGGATGCGCTGTTTACCTTTAATATCGTCTTAGCAATCCTAGTATTGCTGGTCAGCACAACCGCAAAGCGACCATTAGATTTCTCTGTTTTTCCAACTATTTTGCTGGTCGCAACATTATTACGTCTCACATTGAACGTGGCTTCTACGCGAATTGTACTCCTAGAAGGACATAATGGTGGTGACGCAGCGGGTAAGGTCATTCAAGCATTCGGTGAAGTCGTCATTGGCGGTAACTACGTCGTTGGTATGGTGGTTTTTGTTATCTTGATGATCATCAACTTCGTCGTAATCACCAAAGGTGGTGAACGTATTTCTGAGGTTTCAGCCCGCTTTACGTTGGATGCCCTACCAGGCAAACAAATGGCAATTGATGCAGACTTAAACGCTGGCCTTATCGATCAGGAAACGGCTCGCTTACGCCGTAAAGAAGTCGCCAACGAAGCCGATTTTCATGGTTCGATGGATGGTGCATCAAAGTTTGTGCGTGGCGATGCCATCGCAGGTTTGTTGATTCTGTTTATCAATATCATTGGTGGTATCAGCATTGGTGTCTTCGAGCATGGACTCGCTGCGTCTGACGCCTTTAAAACTTATGCCCTACTCACAATCGGTGATGGTCTAGTTGCTCAAATTCCTTCACTACTATTGGCAACGGCTGCCGCGATTATCGTTACGCGAATTAATGATAGCGATAATGGCATGTCGGAAACCATGCAAAAGCAATTACTGGCAACTCCTGCAACGCTATTTACTGTCGCAGGTATTATGGCGGTAATCGGTATGGTACCGGGTATGCCACACCTAGCCTTTTTTGCGTTTGCTGGCGCATTAGCGTTCGCAGGGTGGCGTCAAACCAAGAAGCCAGTGCAAGACTCCCAGATTGAAGAGGTCGAAGCACTTTCACAAGCAATGCAAGACGATGATACACCGCTGACATGGGATGATATTCCTCACGTCCAAACATTATCACTTGCGCTTGGTTACCGACTCGTCCATCTAGTCAATAAAGAACAAGGGGCACCTTTATCACAACGAATTCGCGGTGTGCGTCGAAACCTTTCTGAACAAGTTGGCTTTTTATTACCTGAAGTTCGTATTCGTGACAATCTGAGCCTCAAGCCAAACCAATACACAATTTCTCTAAATGGCGAAGTCATTGAGCAAGGTTTTATTGAACCAGAGCGTTTAATGGCGATAGCGGTTGGCGAAACTTACGGTGAGGTAGATGGCATTTTGGGTAGCGATCCTGCTTATCAGTTGCCGGCTGTGTGGATTGAGCATCAAGATAAAGCAAAAGCACTTAATATGGGTTACCAAGTTGTCGATGATGGCACTGTTATTGCCACTCATATTAGTAAAATCATGAAGACAAACCTTGCAGAATTGTTTACGCACGACGATGTGGAAGCAATAACCCAGCGTTTGACACAACAAGCCCCGAAACTAGCAGAAGCATTAGCAGCAGCACTTAATCCAGCACAGCAGCTGAAAGTATATCGCCAGCTTTTATTGGACCAAGTGCCACTAAAAGATATTCGCACGATTGCCAACACAATGTTGGAATCCGCGGAAAATACAAAGGACCCGATCCTACTTGCATCTGATGTACGCTGTGCACTAAAGCGTACGCTTGTTAACTTAATTGCAGGACAAAAGAACGAATTAAATGTCTACGCACTGTCTGATGAGTTAGAACAAATGCTACTAACTTCACTGCAACAAGCACAATCTTCTGGTACGGTAACACTAGATAGCTTCCCAATTGAGCCAAACATTCTTGGTCAGTTCCAACAAAACTTGCCATTGATTAGACAACAGCTTAAACAACAGGGGCTACCTCCGATCCTTCTCGTTATGCCACAGCTGCGCCCTCTTCTAGCGCGTTACGCTCGCACATTTACACAAGGGCTGGCAGTATTGTCTTACAACGAAATCCCAGAAAACAAACAAATCAATGTGGTAGGAAACCTTGGTTAATCTTATTTCAACACATGCGATGTACGAACATTTGGTTGGTCTCGCAGTACAACACATCGTCACGGATGACGATCAATTAGTCTTTGATGCTTTAAAACACAATGATGTCCAACACGCATGCCAAGCAATTAGGGAAGCTCAATCAGGGGAAGTAGAATTCCAACACCTGACGTTGAGATTTGGTATGCGTGGAGAACAAAGTGTCTATCAGTTCAAACTCTCTGAACAAATGCAGTACTGCCTGGATTTGTTCAGTCTTTACCTTGCACTAAGACAAACACAATTTCAGTTAGAAGCCTTTCATCACGACTTGATTAGTAATGTTGTCGTGCCGATTCGCGTGGATGCATTACTTTGGGAGCCTGGGGTTTATTTTCTCGAACAGACGATTCAATTCCACTCTTCTGCTTTTCAACATGTGATTCCTTCTCTTCAAGCTGATGAAACGTTATGTGATAGTGATAAAGTCGCCACACTCACCAAAAAGTTAAAAGAGAATGCATATTCACTTTGGTTTGAAGTCGCGACATCGCAAGTGAACTTCGAGCGCGTCGCAGACTTTAGTCCCGATATGATCAAATTGTCAGTCACACTAGAGGATAAAGAAGAAAGACACGCTTTCCTACCTATTGCTAAGTTCTTAAGAAAGCATAAATATACTTGGGTTGCCGGACGTGTAGCGAGTCAAACGGAACTTAACCGCTATCGTTTATTGGGTGCCAGTTATTATTTTGGTTATTTCAGCGATATCCCAACCTCTCTCTCCTTTCAGTCTTTTGATGAGGAATAGTTGAAACTCAACCATTTATATTTAAAACAGCACGATTTATTCGTGCTGTTTTTTTATTTATAACGGATAACCACAAGACCATTGGGCAATAGTTTCTTTTACTTAACTAAAAAATTTAGGCTTATATGATGATTTTCCCGGTTTTCATGGAATACAAATCACTAAAAATCATCAATTTTTATCTTTTTTAGAAATTTTTTAATTTTCAAATTAATCATTAAAGCCGACCGACCGCCTCTAGTTAGTGACAAGGGAATATCCCGAGGCCTGAAAGATATAGTGACTAACTAAGGAGACTAAGATGGCTTTATCAATGCACACTAACTACGCTTCGCTTGTAACTCAAAACACAATGAACACAACAAGCGGACTTCTAAACACAGCAATGGAACGTCTAAGCACAGGCTACCGTGTGAACTCAGCTGCTGATGACGCTGCTGGTCTTCAAATTGCTAACCGTCTAGAAGCGCAAACACGCGGCATGTCAGTAGCAATGCGTAACGCACAAGACGGCATCTCTATGATGCAAACTGCTGAAGGTGCGATGGATGAAATGACAAACATCGTTTACCGTATGAACGACCTTGCTACACAATCGTTGAACGGTTCAAACAGTGCAACAGACCGTGCGTCTCTTAACAAAGAGTTCACACAGCTTACTGCAGAACTAAACAACATCGTAGACAACACTAAGTTCGGTGGTCAAAACCTTCTTAAAGGCGGCGGCTTCGGTGCAGGTGACGTAACATTCCAAATCGGTGCATCTTCTGCTGAAACATTGACTGTAAGCGCAAGCGCAGGTATCGGTGAAATCACTACTATTCTTGCTGATGCAGCAATTACAGATGGTATCGATGACGCGACTAAAGCAAAAGCAGCACTAGACAAAATCAGCGGCGCTGACGGTCTAGTAGAAAAAATTGGTAGCTCTCGTGCAGACTTCGGTGCGAACATCAACCGTCTTGAGCACACTATGGCTAACCTTGGTAACATGGTAGAAAACGTTACAGCATCTAAAGGTCGTATCATGGATACAGACTTTGCAGTAGAGTCTTCAAACATGACTAAGAACCAAATGTTGATGCAAGCAGGTACAACTGTTCTGTCTCAAACTAACCAGCTTCCAAGCATGGCAATGTCACTACTACGCTAATTACTTAGTTAATAGTGCGCTTAATTTAAATCGTCTTAATTATAAAGCCTTCCTATGGAAGGCTTTATTTTTATCTACGAATATAAATAGAGCTCGTATTATCTTTGTGAGATTCAGGTACTCTGAATCCGAATTTCAACATAATATTAAATAAAACCTTATTAAACAGTTCTAATTCTATCGTCTCTAATTTGCTTCCTATTTTACTATCTCTAAGTTCAGGAAAATTGAACTTAGCTTCCTTTAAGATACTAGCTATCTCATCAGAATTGATGCTCTGTTTACTTAATAGTTTTTTGTTAATGAACTCTTCATATGCACGAGCACACTTCATCAATCGCAACGCAAATTCATTCATAACTGACATTCTTTGAAACGTAAAAATTTAATTTTTAGTGAGAACACTTGCACGTCACACTATCAAAAATAATATCAGAACGTAATTAATGTACTCTGTAAGAATTATCTGAATCAAGCTGAAGTAAAGGCTGAATATAACGTCTAATTAAAACATCTCTCCTAATTAGAACCGTCAATACAATTAAATATTTTCTTTGTTTAGGTCGCCTTTTCTTATAAGGAAATTACTTTTTCCATGGAGGAAGGCGGAACAAACAAGGTGGAAACACCACTTCCTCCCAAGAAAACAAAATAGCTTTAAACCTTTGTTTTAGTTGAATTTAATATACGGCACGTATCTTGCCACTGATAATTAAACTAAGGCGTAGCATTCAAAGTATTCAAGCCAATAAGAGATGAGAGGAGCACACCTCATGAGTTCTTTAGACCCAGTAAAAATGGCAACCCAATTCGCACAATTGGACACAAACCCATTCAAAAACCGTTACCAAGCGCAAGCTAATGTGTACCAGTCACAACTGTCAGCTTTTAATAAAGTTGAAAGCGCACTACGTGATTTTCGTACTGCAATGAAAGAGATGAATAACAGCACAAACAGCATCATCAAAAACAGTGCGACACTCTCTCAAGAAGGTAACTTTACTGCAAACGCGGATGCTAAAGCGCTAACGGGTAACTATCAGATTTTTGTAGAAAAAGTGGCAACGGCGCATCAAGTATCTACAGGAATGCCGGCAGACCTTGAGGCAACGACAGAAGTACCAACAACTGGATCTTTAGAATTCACCATCAACGGTGAAACAATGACTCTAGACTTGTCCTCCGTTGATGTTAATGGTGACGGCACTGCAACGATCAGTGATTTAGCAAGCGCGATTAACAATCACACGGATAACCCTGGCGTTAACGCCACTCTAGTTCGCTCGAATGGTCAAACACACTTTATGCTATCGAGCACTGAGACTGGTGTCGAGAATAAGATCAACGTATCTGCAACGGGTACTGGCCAAGCGTGGTTTGAAGACGCCTTCACCAACCTCAAGCAAATTAACGCTCCACAAGATGCGGTTATGTGGCTAGGTGCAAAAGACTCAGGCCTGAAACTAACCAACGCAAGTAATACTTTTGAAGGTGTCATCGACGGTGTTGACATTACCGTATCTAAACCGCAAGCCGCGGGAGATTCGCCAATCGGTTTAAAAATTGGAGCTGATAGCGAAGGCACTAAAGAACAACTAGATAAGTTTGTGGAAACCTACAATGCCCTTGTTTCGACTATCGATCAGTACACCCAAATTGGCGGTGAAGATCAGAAACGCGGCGTGCTCGCTAGCGACTCGACATTGCGTTCTATTGAGAGTCAGTTAACGGGGTTAATCCGAGGTGAACACAATGGTATGCGCCTAAGCGAAATCGGCGTGAGCCTAGACCGCAACGGTAAAATGAAAGTTGATCAAGAAAAGTTCAAAGAAGCTCAACAAACAAACAGCGCAGGCTTAGAGGCGTTGTTTAATGGGGATGACGCTTTGCTAGATTCTCTTGACGCAATGGTAGAGCCTTTCTTGAAGTTCTCATCAGGTACCTTCAGCACGCGTAAAGACGCAATACAGTCAAGCTTAGACCGAATCAAAGATAAACAAACCAATTTAGAGCGTAAGTACGAAATGTCGTACAACCGCTACCTCAAACAATTCACTCAAATGAATTCAATTATGACCCAAATGAACCAAACCATGTCCATGTTTAAAGCTCAAAAATAAGACATTTGGTTCCAAATTTAGGAGAAATATTCATGCTTATGGATTCTGGTTACGATTCGTACCAACAAGTCGATCTCGACGCTCAAGCGGCAGCAGCAAATCCACACCAATTGGTCATCATGTTAATCGATGGCCTACTCAATGAAGTTGAACGTATTCGCGGCCACCTAGCCGCAAATCGTTTGGCCGAGAAAGGGAATGGAATCAACAAATGCATGAACATCTTGATTGGACTAACAAGTGCTTTAGATGATGAAAACGGCGGTGAAATTGCGGAAAACCTACGCCAGCTATATGACTTCTGCCAAGTCGAACTTTATTACGCTAGCGTGCAAAACGATGCAAATCGCTTGGTTAACGTTGAGCGTGTAATGGGTAACATTCGTGAAGGTTGGATGAATTTTGGACAACAAGCATAAAGTATCGCCAGAGCGATTCCGTCATTTATCTCAGCTCATCCAGTTCGCCGCAAAAACGGCCGATTGGCATGCGCTCAAGCGGTACGACTTGCAGTTGCGAGAGCTTTTGATCAGTCACAAGCCTTTTTTGAAAGATCCTAAGCTTGCACCTGAAATCCAGCGAGCGAAAACAGTGCACGCTAATGCCTTCGCAGTATTAGAGAAGTCGACCAACGAGTTGAAAAAAGAGATGAACATGGTCAATGACCATCAAGAACGCGCTATGGCCTATCAATTAGCAATGACCATGGAGCTAACTCAATGATCATACCTTCTTCAACTCAGCACTCAGTTAATTCGCCAGCTAACAATGAGGGTCACATCAAGCAAGCGAGCTCGGTACACGGCTTTTCTCATGGTTTTAAATCAGGGAACAAGCAGAATGGTGAGCAAGACTTTAACTCTGCGTCAGAGGTACCGAGTTTTCACCTTACGGCCTCTACTTTGAACAGCGCAAACAAAGTACAAAGTCATGGTTTTGATACTGATGACCGCTCAGCTTCAGATCCGGATGCCAACTTGACCAGTACACCAGGGTTAACAGAATCGACTGATCTTGCAGCGCAAGCTCAAGCTTTAACCCAGGGTATGATTACCATGGCAGAGAAGCAGGCTGAGAAACTAGGAAAAGCGTCATCTTTAATGGCTGCGAGCGAAGTTAAGTCTGTTACTCAAGATTCGTCTAACGCCATGTTAAACACATCATCAAAACAAGATGTGAAGCAAAGTCTGCCGACTTCATCGAGTTCGCGTTTGCCTATCTCCGGTGCTGAGTTTCAAACTCTTTTGAATCAACCTGTTCAAGGGCAACCAACCGCCTCTCTACTTCAAGCACAAGCTCCTACAACACAACCTGCACATTCACCGGTTGCGACGAGTCATGTTCAAGCTCAAGGCTCTGAGTGGGCAGCAGTGCGTGTTGATACCACTGCCGGAAAGTGGGGCGAGCAAATGATGCAAGTTTTACATGATCGCGTGACGCTCCAAGCTCAACAAAATGTACAAGAAGCAAAAATCCGCCTAGACCCACCAGACTTAGGGAAATTGGATTTACTTGTACGTGTTGAAGGTGACCGATTGAGTGTCCACATCAACGCCAATGCCGCAGCAACACGAGAAGCTTTAATGCAAGTTTCGGAACGATTGCGTACTGAGTTACAAGAGCAAAACTTCGTTCATGTCGATGTCAATGTTGGCTCTGATCAAAACCAAGGTCGAAATGACCCACATGCAAACGAAGAAGACGCCAATATTTTCGCCGCACGAGAATCTGGTGCATTCCAAACCACGACAACAACTAACTATTCAGAACACTGGCTAAGCACTCAAGCTTAGTGAATCTTCGAGGAAAAAGGTTATGACCAAACAACAAATGATCGCCCTGTTTATCGCCATGATCATCACCAGTGCCCTCGTTTCGGCCGTCACAATTATGGGCGGAATCTGGTACTTAAACAAACACGCTCAAGAGTCACCTGACTCTGGTTCACTGATCGAAGACTCTCCACTGTCTTTTTTGGTCACAGAACAACCGACAAGTAAAGGTCCTAGCTTCCATCCTTTGGACAAAGTCGTTTTGACCGTTAAAGGCAAGAAACAGACTCACTTTGTGATGCTAGAACTGGCAATTGAGACACGCCGTCCAGAGCGTATCAAAGAGATCGATGAATACATGCCTATGGTACAAAACTCTCTATTAAAACTGTTTAGCGACAAAACGTTTGATCAGTTACAGCAAGCGGGTGCCATCGATATTCTGCAAGACGAAGTGAAGCAAACGCTTCTACTCGCTTTTGCTAAAACAGACATCGTCCGAGAAATCGACGATGTTTTGTTGACTAAATATGTTGTGCAATAACGGAGCACAACCATGTTAGACATGAATGTACAAGACACTTACACCACAGAAGAGGAAGTGACAACACCGTCACGACCAATTGATGAAAACGCATTGCTACAACGTCATCAGGTCATGGTAAAACGCGTAGTTAACCAGCTGCGCGTTCATGCCACTTCTCACTGTAGTATTGAAGATATGCAGCAGATAGGCCTTATCGCTCTAGTCGAGGCTGGACGCCGATATGGCGATGTTGACGATCCTCACTTTCCTGCTTTCGCCGTTTGTCGAGTTCGGGGAGCTATTTTAGACGAATTACGCCGACTAGATTGGCGTTCACGTAAGACTCGTCAACAAGCCCACGAGCTCAACGACGTGACTCGAGATCTCACTCGAACGTTAGGTCGAATGCCAACGGATGCCGAAATCATCCAGGCTTTAGGGACGAATGAGCAAGATTATTACAACCGCCAAAATGCCGCTCTCGCAGGCGAGATGCAAAGCCTTGACCAACTGATGGAGAGCAGCGGTGATAGCTACATTGGCGGGCAATACGATGGCATGGAACATGAACATATTCGTCGTAGTTTAGACAGTGCTTTGGGTAAATTACCTAAGCGCGATCAACTGCTCCTGACTCTGTTCTATCAACATGAACTCAACTTACACGAAATAGCTCTGGTATTGGATCTGACACCACCTCGTATATGTCAGCTTCACAAACAAGCGCTGAAACAACTCAACCAATTAATGTCCTCTTAGGAGTCACAAGATGCAAAAGTTTTTTGGAGTGCTCACTATCCTGGTGTGCGTCTTCGGTGGATATATGTGGGCCGGTGGTAGCTTAGGTGCTATCTGGCAGCCAGCCGAATTCCTTATCATTATTGGCGCCGCTGCTGGTTCTTTGATCATCGGTAATCCGCCTCATGTACTGAAAGAAATGCGTCGCCAAGTGCCAGCGACCATTAAAGGTCCAACAGAAGAGCATGAGTACTACATGGAATTAATGGCACTACTCAACAACTTGCTAGAGACAGCGAGAAACCGCGGATACAAGTTTCTGGATTCTCATATTGAGGCTCCGGAGCAAAGCTCTATGTTCCTCGCTTACCCGACGATTGCAGAAGATCATCGCCTAATTTCTTTCATTACTGACAATTTACGTTTAATGGCAATGGGACAGATGTCGCCTCATGAATTAGAGGGACTGCTAGAGCAAGAAATCGAAGCAATACAGAACGAAATGCTTTTACCTTCACGCTCACTACAGCGTACAGCAGAAGCACTACCTGGCTTCGGTATTCTTGCAGCAGTTGGTGGCATCATTATCACCATGCAAGCTATTGATGGCTCAATCGCTATGATTGGTTATCACGTTGCGGCAGCTCTCGTTGGTACATTCATTGGTATTTTCGGTTGTTACTGTGGCTTAGATCCACTAAGTAACGCCATGGCTCAGCGAGTAAAACGTAATATGACTGCTTTTGAGTGCGTTCGTGCAACCTTGGTTGCCTACGTAGCGAAAAAGCCGACATTGCTCGCCATTGACGCTGGTCGTAAACATATTCAGCTAGACATCAAACCAACATTCAACCAAATGGAGAAGTGGTTAGCTGAACAGGAGGGATAATGCAAAAACAAGAGCATGTAGTGTTCAAACGTGCCAAAGTATACAGCCATGATGAGTCGTCTCATGGCGGCGCGTGGAAAGTCGCGTTTGCTGACTTCATGATCGCCCTAATGGCGCTGTTTCTTGTACTTTGGGTTATGCAGGTGGTAGACAAAGAAGAGCGTAAAGCGATTGTTGCCCACTTGCATAGTTCAAGCGTATTCGACAAGAGTTACGGCAACCCATTTGATACGTCACAAAGTATTTCTCCTATCGACTTGGCACAGGACTCTTCTGTGCCAAGTAAACACAACTCCAACCATGTGGTAAGCTCTTACTTTAAAGGTGATGGGGATGGACCAGAAATTGATTCTTTGATTCCTGGTAACTTCGATACTCAAGAGCAACTTGCCGCACTAGCGAAAGTAATTGAGCAAATGACTGCCCAAATTAATGCGCAGGGAAATGTAAACGTCACGGTGACACCACAAGGTTTGCGTATCGTCCTTCAAGATGATTACAAACAGCATATGTTCAGCCGTGGTGGTGCAGAACTTACTCCTTTTTTTGAAGATTTACTGCTCGCACTAGCACCTGTATTTCATCGTGTTAACAACCCTCTGATCATCAGCGGACACACAGATGCAATTCCATTTAAAAAGCGTTTTGGTCGTCAATCTAACTGGGCGTTATCAGCCTCTCGAGCAGACGTAGCAAGAAATACGTTAGTTGAAGGCGGTATGCCAGATGATAGAGTAATGCAGGTAACGGGTATGTCAGATAGAGCGCTGCTTAATCCTGATGAGCCAGATTCTAGCGAAAACCGTCGTATTGAGCTGTTTGTTTTAACGACTCCTGCAGCTAAAGTGCTTGAGACCCTTTTTGGCAACCACCAAGAAAGTGAACTGCAAAAAGCGAAAGATAAGGCTGAATTTAACCAACCAGTCATTCGTCAAGAAGTCATCAATTACTCCGGCGATACCGCCACCAGCGAAGTAAAAATTCAAGAATTATAATCTTAAAAGGTCACCACTCTGATGGTGACCTCTCTAACCAAAGCCTCTGTTACTGTGACTTTTTAGTTGAGTTCTATATGCACATAACATCATCCGAAAAAAGAAAAAGCGACTTACTGAAGAAAGCCTTTTTATGGCTCATTGTCTTCGATTACCTTTTATTGGCGTTTTTCTTAACTCAGCTATCAAGTATGACACTAAACAGCGGAACCATGATCAGCTTGTTACTTGTTGTTTATAACGTCTTACTTGTTTCGCTATGCTTTCAACGAACCAACAAGCAGGACTCTTACATTATCTACCCTGTTTTGTCCGCAACGTTATTAGCATTTGTCTGCTTTCTTTACTTCTTTTTTTTAATTTAGCTCCCCGACTCGACCATTGATTTTATTTTTACTGCTTTTTCGAAGTGGTCGAGCTGATGAGTCTGAATCCACCACGTAGCCGCTTCCATCAACAGCTCTGGGTCATCATTTTTATTAGCGAAAAACGCATAAAAAGAGAGACCAACCAATTCACCTTTACTCGAGATCTTTTTGTCACAGATCTCTATAATTTTGTCTCTCAGCGAAGCTCTCATTTCTAATCCCTTAACCTAGTACATACTCACTAACCATACGGTTGAAAGAAATCAAATCAAACGAGCCTTTAATTTCAAAACGCACTCTTCCCACCTCACTCATGAAGAACTCGATTTCACAATCCAAATCAAAAGTACCAGAGGTCTCGATAGAAAATGCATTGATCTTACTGTAAGGCAAAGAAGTGTAATCCACTTTTGAGCCGGTAATCCCTTGCACATTTGCCGCTATCACTCGCTTGTTCGTAAACACCACTTGGTCACGAACTGTTTTAAAAGCAGCGAAAATAGTCTCACCATCAATCAAGAACTTAAGGAAGTCTTCTCTGGCATTAGAAACGTCAATCGGCTTAAGCTTAAATACAGAGGAATTGTCGAAATCAATCATAATTAATCCTTTGAGTGGGCGTTAGAACGATTTATCAACGTATCAGATAGCACCACTTTTGCCTACTCGCAACACACGTTTCTGCTTGATTCGCCCAACAACGAAGCGTCACTCACTTCCACCCTTGCATCCATTGCTCAGAGTCTTTTAGGTCTTGCCAGTTCATCTCTCGGTCGCGTTTACTCATGACTGCCTCGATGACACATCTCACAACGTTACCATCTTCATCTAGTTCCATTTCCGTCACGACAAAATGCTTCTCTTTGTTTTTAGGTGAAATTGCCGTCCATTTACTGTGCAATAGTTTCTTAGGGTGGATTCTGTTCATCGCATTGTACCAATTTAACTACCATGTTGATGTATACGACTGAATACCAAGAGAGAATCAGATTTTGTTTTTGCAAACAGACAAAAGATAAAACCGCAAAAGAGATCACTCCCTTTCGCGGCTCTAACTACAATCCGACTAGGTCTTCTGACCATTCAGTCGAGGGTTTAGGTACTGACTTTGTAGCAACTGTAACCCTTTACCGACCAGAACAATCACTACCGCGCCAATCAGGACAGGCGTGAAGAGAAAACTCCATCCCTGCCCAGACGCCATGATCAAAATTGGATTTGCACCCGCAGGTGGATGAGTGGTCTTCGTAATCAGCATCGCAGAAACACCTAGCCCCGTCGCAATCGCGAGCGTGACCGGCGTGACGTCAACATACTGGCTAAACGCAATACCGATAGAGGCCGTGATGAAGTGACCAATGATCACGTTTTTGGGTTGAGCAAGAGGACTGCCAGGCACCCCAAACACCAGTACTGCGGTAGCACCAAATGGTGCCATCAGGAGTACAACCTCCGTCAGTGATACCTCAGCGTAGGACAATACGCCAATAGCCAACGTAGCGCCAAGCCCGGCAACCAACGATAAAATTAAATTATTCATAAACACCTCAAAGTAGACCGAATTGTCTACAAAATAAAATAGACAAATCTGTCTACCTTTGTCAATATGTGTTTATGGAACTTTTTGAGGACATAGTTATGAACAAAAAGAAACAGTTATTGATCGACACAGCTTTGTCACTGTTTTACAAACAAGGCATCAACTCTATTGGCATCAATGAAGTCCTCAATGTTTCCGGCGTAGCTAAACGCACGCTATATAACCATTTTGAGAGCAAAGAAGCGCTTATCATCGCCGCATTAGAACAACGCCACCAAGTATTTATGGAATGGTTGGAGGAAAAGCTTTCTTCAGCACAAACGTGCGCGGAGGTGATCGATCAGTTATTTACAGCACTCAACGGCTGGTTTCATGGCTCTGAAGAAAAGCTGGGCGAGTTTCGCGGTTGCTTTTTCATCAATACGTCCGCGGAATTCAGTGACGACAGTGGCGAGATCGCAACGTATTGCCGCTACCATAAGCAGCAAGTCAGAGAGCTAATTCAACGCTATCTCAAATCAGACAACGCTTCGTTACTCGATGCCATTTGCATCATGAAAGAGGGCGCGATCACTACCGCTTACATGACGAAAGAGTACGACAACGTCACGAAGAAATGCGTGACCATTTTGCACAAGCTTTAATGCGTTCAGGTATAGTCATTTGCGGATTAAGTATTCAAACGAAAGGCACCAATCGGTGCCTTTCGTATTACTTAGTGAGTGTACTTACAGCTCGTGCTCGGTACGTGCGATGATGTCGTCTTGCGCATCTGGTGATAGCGCGGTGAAGAAGGCTGAGTAGCCTGCAACTCGCACAACAAGATCACGATATTGCTCTGGGTTCTTCTTCGCAGCTAGCAAGGTGTCACGAGAGACGATGTTGTACTGCACGTGCCAACCTTTGTGGTGGTTGAAGAAGGTGCGAATCAACATAGAAAGCTTGAGTTTATCCCCTTCAGACTCAACCGCTGCCGGACTTAATTTTTGGTTAAGCAGCACGCCACCCAAGATCTTATTCGCTTGGATCTTACCCACTGAGTTATACACTGCGGTTGGACCTAAACGGTCTGAGCCAGACGACGGGCTTGCACCTTCTGCTAATGGCGTTTTCGCTTTACGACCGTCTGGCGTTGCCATAGTTGAAGCGCCAAATGGGACGTTTGCCGAGATACTTGATGTACCTGCGTAGTAACCTCCGCCAATTGGACCACGCCCATGACGCGTATTAACGAACTGCTCTAGCTCATCAATGTACACTTGATAAGCGTCTGCCAGTAGTTGGTCTACTGCATCATCATCGTTACCGTATTTTGGTGCAAAGTTGATAAGACGTTGGCGAAGCTGTTCGTTCTCCATGCCATCGAAATCTTCTGCCAATGCTTTTGCTAGCTGTTGTTGTGAGATAAGAGGCTGAGTAATCTGCGCGTCATCGAAAACAAGGTGCTTGATGGCGGCTAGGCTGTTGCCCAAGTTTGCGATACCGACTTGCAAGCCAGATACCCAGTCGTATTTCGCACCGCCTTCTTTCACAGTTTTACCACGAGCCAAACAGTCATCCACCAGCGTTGAACAGAAGATGTCTTGTGCTTGCTGTTCAAGTACGCTGTCGACTACCGTATCAATCTCAATCGATTTACGGGTGTAGTAGCGGATTTGCTCTGCCCAAGAAGCTGTCACTTGCTCAAAGTTCTCAAAGTTGCCTTTTGCTAATGACTTATCGTGCCGCAAGAAAGCTTTACCTGTTGTTGCATCCACACCTTCGTTAAGTGCCGCCAGCAGGATACGAGCGAAGTTAATAAAGCTCATGCCCGTACAACGGTAACCCCATTTGCCCGGAACCGCCGTCTCGATACAGCCGATAGATGCGTAGTTGTAAGCGTCTTCTTTCTCTACACCAAGCTTGATAAATTCAGGAATAACAATCTCATCGTTGTTGAACGCAGGCATACCGAAGCCGCACTTAATCACTTCGATACAACCCATTAAGAACTCTTGGTTCAAACCTTCGTGGTAACGCACACTCAAGTTAGGTTGCGTCGAACGCAACTGACCACAAGATTCCAGAATCGCCCAAGAAAGGGGATTCACTGCGTCTTCAGGTTCACCCTTTTCATTCAACTTCTGACCGCCGATACACACGTTTTGATACAACGGAGAACCTGCGGAGGCTTTTGAGTGCGCGCCAGAGCGAATCTTGTTTACTTCAAGCAGCTTCAACCAGCAGCTTTGTAAAAGCTCTAGTGCAAAGTCTTTTTCAATCGTGCCGTTTTCGATATCGCGAACATAAAATTCGTTGAGGAATTGGTCCATACGACCGAAAGAAACCGAGTGACCATTCGATTCGATTTGTAGCATCAACTGAACAAAGTAGCTCAATTGCAGTGCTTGCCAGAAGTTTTCTGGTGCGTGGCTTGCTACATGACGACAGTTTGCCGCAATGCTTTCTAACTCAGCTTTGCGCAGCGGGCGCGTCTCTTCTAACGCCATTTTTGCTGCTAATTCAGCGTAGCTCACCATGTGATCTTGAATGGCAAGCAGTACGATTTCGACTGATTTATAGAACTGCTCTTTCTTCAAGCCTTCAAAGGTCGAAACATCATTGTTAGCACGGTGCTGACGAACATCCTCTAACAAACCGTTCATGCCTAGCTTCAAGATTTTCTCGTTATCCGCCGCAAGGTGCGCATCACCAGAAGTCATGTTGCCTTCAGCTTTAATGATGGTGCTGGCTAAGATCTCTTGCTGCTCATCAGTAAACAAGCCATAACAACGGTCTTGAACGGTTTTGCCACGCCAGTACGGTGTGATGCTGTGGATGCTTTGTTTATCTTCTTCAGTGACCGCAAAGCCTGCACCAGGACGGTCGGCTAGCTCATCAATTTCCGCTTCAATCCAACGTACAGTGTATTCTGGGAAAATAGGCGCAGCGCGCACTTTGCTCGCTTGGTTACCGACGATTAACTCATCGTGTTTAATCCAAATCGTACGAGTGCGTAAGTGCTCTTGCAGTGCTAGCGCACGTTGGACAATCACAGGTTTGTCTTCGTTTGCTTGATAAGCACGAGTGTATGCCTCTGCACGCTCGGTACAGACCGGTGGCGTTACGATATTTACCAGTGCCGATTTGTGCGCTTTGATACGCTCAGGAAGGTAATTCAGGTCCATAGTTAACCTCTTACAATCACGTTAAGTTGGGTGTTTTCGCTTGCGTATTGCATGGCGCTTTCTAGCAGTTCTGGTTTGTTTAATGGCTTGTCAGAACACTCGTAAGGCATATCGAGCAAACGGTATTTATTGATGCCGAGCGTGTGGTACGGCAGCAAGTGAAGTTCTTGGCAGCTTTCTAGTGAAGCCGCAAAATCGATGATGTCTTTCAACTCTTCGATGGTGTCATTGAACCCCGGCACAACGGGAACACGAATCACAATGCGTTTCGCGATAGGTGCCAGTTTTCGGAAATTGTCTTTGATGCGTTTTAGTGAACCTTTCGCCCAGCTAAGAAACTTTTCTTCATCGGTGTGTTTTAAATCCGCCAACCAGCAATCAATATGCGGCGCGGCTTTTTCGACGTTCTTCCACGGCACATGCATGCACGATTCAATAGCGGTAGAGACTTGGTTGTCATGCAGACGCTGCGCGAGTTCCGCCACTAAATCCGCTTGCATGAGTGGCTCACCACCGGAGAAGGTCACGCCACCTTGGCTTTGGTCATAGAAAGGTTTGTCTTTCATCAAGGTGTAGAACAGCATGTCTGATTTTGCCTCTTCACCGCAGACGGTCAGTGCTTGCGTAGGACAGACGTTTCGCAGCGCGATCAGTTGGTCTTCTTTGATGGCTTTGCGATTGATGATGATCTGGTTGTCGATGCGTTGAATACCATCACCTACCGTTTCACTATCCGCTGTAGATTGAGTTGTGGCTTGATAAGCAGAAACGCACAGTTGGCAACCTTCCATACAGCTTCGCTGATCAAACAACAGTGAATGCTTTTCGCTGCGGCTTTCTGGGTTTTGACACCAAGGGCAAGACAAGCTGCATCCTTTAAGAAAAAGAATGGAACGAATGCCATCGCCATCATGGGTAGAGAATCGTTGGATATTGAAATACATCTCTGCTTGCCTCTTGGTCTGTGCTACCGCTGTGTACCTAATTCGTTTCTTTCTTGCTGGTTAAGTCTTATCAGCGGCTTTTCTTTGTTCTAACTGAAAGCTTCATTTGAGCGTTTACAAGTTTCACTTAACTTTCATTTAATGAAATTATTATGGCTTCAAATGAAATTTCAATTGATCAAAATCAAGATCTCGTTCGATTGTCAGATCTATAGTGATCCCATCATCAAAACGAAGATTTTGTTTAAGGTAGAAACCATGATTGAACTTTATTTAGATACTGCTGATGTGGCAGAAGTAAAACGCTTTAACCAGTGCCTACCGCTAAAAGGCGTGACGACAAACCCAAGCATTTTGGCGAAATCAAAACAGGGACTGAATGAAACCCTAGCAGACATGCAAGAAGCACTTGGCGGTACACCTCGCTTTCACGCTCAAGTCGTGAGTTCAACTGTCGAAGGTATGGTGGCAGAAGCGCGCCAACTGAATGAATTGCCTTACGATATGGTGGTAAAAGTGCCAGCAACAGAAACCGGCTTAGCGGCAATTAAGCTAATGAAAAAAGAGGAAATTCAGGTTCTTGCTACCGCTATCTATTCAGCTCAACAGGGTTTCCTTGCGGCACTGTGCGGTGCAGACTACCTAGCACCTTACGTAAACCGCATTGATGCGATGAACGGCAACGGTGTTGAAGTGGTCGCGGATCTTCAATTGTTGCTCGATCAAAACCAACTACCAGCGAAGATTTTGGCAGCCAGTTTCAAAAACACTCAACAAGCGATGGAGGTGATGAAACTGGGCATCGAAGCCATTACATTGCCAACCGATGTGGCGGCACAAATGTTCGCTCACCCAGCAGTCAAACCGGCGGTCGAACAGTTCGATAAAGACTGGAAAGAGACGTTCGGTGAGAAACTTTCATTTGAAAGCTAATTAAAAGTAGCAGCGAGACGTCTCAATGAATAATAAAGGGAGTCTTAACTCACCCTGTGCGCCGGTGAACTTAAAGTTCCCTTTTGTATTTCATATAAACAGGTGAGGTTTACAGCAGTTCTCTATTGGTCAGTGACCAAAGGTACACGCGCTTGAGTAAACTGATTTTGAGCCTCTTACGAATACCTCGTTTGGAATGGTGGATGCAGAGAATCGCAGGTGGATAGCGGACGTCTCTTCCATCATTTCGCTTGGCTGACCAGTGAGAATTGCTCGTTTAAACATCTTCATGATTCGCCTTTGCGCTTTCTTCTGCTTTCTTATTTCGTGCGTACCAGTCGACATTACGTGTAATGACCATAGTGAAGCTCAAAATCGCAAAACACAGTAATGTACCCATGACCAATGCGTAGCTCTCTGCTTGTAGCAAGCCAAATAGCAATCCGTAGAGAGTGAGCAAACACGCTCCGAACATCGCGCCGTGTTTGGTGTTGCTCAACATACCGCTCACGTACACACTTAAAAGCCCGGTCGATGCAACTGCCGACACCACATATGCCCAGTTGAAGCCGAGGTGTTCACTCATCGAAATCAGCAATAGATAGAAAAGTGCTAAAGCCAGACCAATAAAGCCGTATTGCACTGGGTGAACCGGACGCGCTTGGAACAGCTCCAGTAAGAAGAAACTCGCAAATACTAATGTGATAACCAACAGTGAATAATTAATGGCTCGGTGAGACTTCAAATAGTGATCAACAGGGTCAATCAAATCTACGCCCATTTGTCGCTGTTCAAGCTCGTGACAAGCGTGATTCGATGACAAACAGCTTTGGAACAGCTGCGCGATATTGGTTGAGAAGTTGTTGCTCGCCCATTGCGCGTTAAATCCATCTTCAGATACCTCTGACGACACCGGTAAGTAATCACCAATAAAGCTTGGATGTGCCCAAGTTGAAGAGAGTTCAACCGTTGTTTGACTGCCGATTGGTGTGACTTGAAGCTGACCCATCCCTTGCAGCAAGAAGTTAAGATCGAATGCCAAAGGTTGTTCTGCGTTTACGTCTGCAAGTGTCAGATCACTGTGGAAGCCTTGTGGCAACTGATTTAACCCCGTTCCCGGTGCGACTTCGATGTCAGCACTCGCCATGGTCATGTCATCCAAACGAATCAATCCACGGCTGTCTTCAATGCCAACCACTAGGCTCATGTTTTCAATATCAAGCCCCTGCAACGCCGCGAGATCGTCTGCATCAAAAGCGCCTTTCAGTGCCACTTGTGCTTTGTATAAACGCGCGCGGTAAATGCCTCGGTACTTTTCAAAACTGTCCAGATTCGCGCTCATATCAAAAGTGCTAGGTAAAAGAAATTTACGACGCTCTTTAATCTGTACTTTGTCATCTCGGTAACTGGTTTCGGTGTAGTTAACCATGATGAATGGACCAATGATACGCTGCTCGCCGCTGCTGCTGCGTGCGATGTCGTTTCTGACTTCATCTTGGCGATATGAGCGTTCTGAGATCAGTCCTGTGACCATTGAAAGCGAGATTTGCAGTAAGACAAACAAAAACAGCACGAAGGCGAACTTCGTGCCGAGTTGGTTATTGAGGATCTTTTTCATGTTTCATTCTCCATTTGCTGATGGAAGTAATCTAAATCAGCAATTTGGAGAACGAATGGAGCTAATGTGGAGTTTCTATGGAGTTGGTAAAATCAGGGTCACTTTCACGCCAGCATCGACGTTTTCGACTTGCAACTGACCTTTGTGCAGCTTGATCACTTGCTCAACAAAATTCAGCCCGAGCCCAGTGCTCTTAACACCATTTTCCCGAGCGAGGGAGTAGAAGCGCTCGGTTAAACGAGGCAATGCATAGTCGGGAATGTGAGGACCTGAATTGAAAATCGACAGGCACACCTTTTCTTTCGTGACCTCAGTTTTCCATTCAATGCATCCCTCTGAATGAACAAAATCCAGCGCATTGTCCATCAGGTTAAAAACGGCTTGTTTCAGTAAGAAGGCATCACCAAGTACGGAGAGATGGTCATCAATTTGGATTTTGGCAGTGACCGACTTAGCACTCAAACGCGCATCCGCCGACTCAACCACTTCATTGACCATTTGTTCTAGCGAGATAGCTTCGACTTGTTCTAACTCGGGGCGCTTTTCAAGACGAGCCAGTTCGAGCAACTTATCAATCAATGACTGCATGCGGTCGCTTTCTCGCTCAATGTTGCCAGCAAAGCGCGTGACCTTTTCTTCAGGCAACGGCATTTGCAATATTTCACTCGCGCCTTTAATCGCTGATAACGGGCTTTTCAGCTCATGAGTCAGCGTCTGTACGTACTCTTCCACATACTGCTTACCATCGAGCTGATTGCGCATTTTCTCTAATGCATCACTTAGCGTGCCGTACTCATAAAAGATACGAAATGTCGGCTTAGAGACCTTTTTGCCCTCACCCATTTTGGTCGCGTAGTCTTCTAGCTTGTTCAATGCCGAGTGAATTCGCCAAGCAAACAATGCCCCTGCCAATAGCACTAAACCACTCATCCATACCATCCAAAACAGCACATTGCGTTTAGAAAGATCGATGAAGGGTTGTACTGAGCGATTGGATTTTGCCACCGTCACGCTGCCAATGATTTCGCCTTTGTGGTAGATGGGCGCAGCAACGTGCATGACGGTTGAAAGCGGATCTTTCGGGTCTTCGATGGTACTGCGCGCGCCGTATTGACCACGCAACGTGAGATAAACATCGTTCCATTGCGAGTAGTCTTTGCCTACGTCTTGCTGCCAAGAATCCGCAATCACAATCCCTTGTTTATCGGTGATGTAAATTCGATGGTTAATCGCTTTTTTACCGATTTCCCAAATGCGCGCTTGAGGTTCTCGCTGCCCATAAGCCGTTAATAGTTTGGAGAAGCGACTCTCAGACAACTTTCCGTTTGCAACGTCTTCTTCCGCCAATACCGCAAGCAAGTTCGCCATATCCACCAGCGTCTCTTCGGTGGTTTGACGCACGGTTGGCTTAAGTTCTTGGACAACCGTTTTGCTCACCATGTAAGCCGTCATTCCGACTAAGATGAAGTAGAGAAAAAACAGTCTGAGTCCAAGAGGGATCTTCGGCCAGCGGTTCATCATTCACCTTTAATGCAGTAAAAGTAACCAAAGCCACGCTTGGTACAGATGCGTTCAGACATCTCAAACGGCTTCAACTTATGGCGAATGGCTTTGATGTGGGTATCGATATTGCGCTCGTATGCAGCCTCTGGCGCCATGTCTGCCGCGACCATGAGCTGCTCTCGGCTCAATACATTGGAAGAGACAGAAATCAGTTTATCGAGGATTTTGAACTCCACCGCGGTCAGCCCAAGCATTTGCCCGCCAACACCGTAGTCGAAGTTCTGCGCAACTAAATCATGGTTCAATGGAGGTTGTTCTGGAACAGCTACAGGCTCTGGTTTGTCCTCCATCATTGGCGCTTTAGCTTTGATTCGAAGTTTAATGCGAGCCAACATTTCGCGCGGGCTAAATGGCTTAGTCACGTAATCATCCGCGCCAATTTCCAAACCGACTACGCGGTCAATTTCATCGCTTCTTGCGGTGAGAAAGATTATGGGAATATCAGAAAACTCACGGATGGTTTTGCATAATTCAAAACCATTGCCATCCGGTAAGCCTACGTCTAACACAAGTAACGCTGCGGAGTTGTGCTGCAAAAAAGCTAAGCCCTCTCCTGCTGTTGCAAACCACTCTGCGTGGTAGCCATCCATCTCTAATACATGAATCAGGTTCTCTGCGATAGCAGATTCATCCTCGATAATAAGGACGGTGGGTTGTTCGCTCAATGTCTTAGCCTCATTGACGGTGTTTATCTTTATGTTGGTATTATCACTTAATTTGGGGCCAAGGCTAGTGGATTGATGCAGCAAAGGCGCAGTTCGTGGATAATACTAATCAAACACACTTCTATTCAGCATAATAAATTTATCACTTAGATTAATGAGTCACCACAATTGTGAATACAATGATTTCAACCATTGATATGAACAGTGTTCATTTTAAACTCAAGTTATCAATTCGATTTTATTTAAAGGACAGTCACTGATGAAAAGAGCGCTAATCCCCCTGGCTTTACTGACTTTGCTCTCAGGTTGCGCCAGCATGTCTCCGGATGAGTGCAAAACGGCAAACTGGTACAACGTAGGTTATCAAGATGGCCGAGACGGCAACGATCCAAACATTATCAATAGCTATACCGAAGACTGTGGTGAAGCGGGTGTGACACCCGACCGAGCGAAATGGAAAGAAGGCTTTGATAAAGGCACTATCCAATATTGCTCACCAGACAATGGGTACACTGTCGGTATCGAAGGCAAAGAATATTACGGTGTATGCAGCAGCAAAGGGTTTATTGAGAACTACCAGTTAGGTCATCAAGAATATCAACGCCAGCAACGCATCCAACAAATCGATACTGAAATCTCGGTCATCGATAGTCAGCTTGATGGCAATCCAGACAAAGATAATGCCAAGAGACTGAAAGAGAAGAGAAAGCGATTGGCTGACGAGCGTTCAAGCCTCTTGTCGCCAACCATCAACTTGAATCTGAATTTCTAAATCGATTGGATTTAGCTTCTAAAAATTCATGGCCCTAACTCAGTTCTAGGGTCATGAATTGACTGTTCGGATCGAGTTCGTAATCCCCGAACGGCTCGCAGTACACAAAGCCATGCTTTTCATACAACAGGCGCGCTGGTTTAAAAAACTCCATCGAGCCCGTTTCTAAACTCAAGCGCTGCAAACCTTTTTGCTTCGCTTGCTCAATCACATGAATCAATAATTGAGATGCCACACCTTGGTTTCTTGCCGTAGGCGTGGTGCGCATGGATTTCAGCTCCGCGTGTTGGTCATCCAACTCTTTAATCGCCGCACACCCAAGCAGTTGCTCACCTTTCCATCCGGTCCAAAACGTCACTTCTGGCGCTTTGAGCTTATCTAAATCTAACGCATGCACGCTTTCTGGTGGTGACGTGGCGTACATGTCCTGTAAATGTCCTTCCAACAGCGCTATCACTTGCGGCCGTTCTAAATTGTCGATTTCAATCCTCATCTTTCCATCCTTGGTTTTTCCTAGCTAAAGCGGCTGTCTCATAATGTGTTGCGGTCCAACGGGGCCGCCGTGGTAAAGCTCATTGGTATCTTCAAACCCTGATTTTAAATAGCACTGATAAGCAGGTATGTTGCGGCAATTCACAGTGAGATAAAGCGCATCAAATTCGGGATAATGGCGTTTGGCGAAATTGGCAAACTGTTGAATTGCTCGCTTGGCGATGCCTTTGCCTTGATGACGGTGATCCACCAGCAAAGCACGCACGCCTAAACTGTTTTTCGGGCAAAAATCGTATTTCTCGCTGTAAGCTGCATCAAATAGAAAAAAGCCAACCACGTCATCGTCCGCCAGAATCAGATGCGGAAGCTCTGTGGGTTCAAGACGTGTAAGCATTTCACCCACATCCGCGACCGTAAACTGCGATTGCTCTTCTAGCACGCTAAGTTCGCAAGTTTGTTCATGTCGCTCAGGCGAATACTTTTCAATGGTAATCATAATCTTCCTTGTTGTTTTTATGCTCAATTCATACAGGGTATGTCGTAAATAGAAATACCTGGTGTCGTATTTCCCACTCGCAGGCAAACGTTTAGCACTCTATTATCCTCGCCATTCGATAGAGAGGTTTCCATGTCCCGTTTTTTACTTTGTAGTTTTGCACTCGTTTTACTCTACCCTACTGCCATTGATTTGTATCTTGTTGGTTTGCCTCAAATTGCGTCAGATCTCAACGCCAGTGAATCTCAGTTGCATATTGCGTTTTCGATCTATTTAGCTGGCATGGCTACCACCATGTTATTCGCGGGGAAAATTGCAGACTCTGTGGGACGAAAGCCTGTTGCCGTCGTCGGCGCGATGATCTTCGTGCTCGCGTCTTTTCTCGGCGGGATGGCTGAGCAACCAAACACTTTCTTGATTGCTCGCTTTTGCCAAGGCATCGGGGCTGGATCTTGCTATGTCGTCGCGTTCGCGATTTTACGCGACACGTTAGACGATGAACGCCGCGCGAAAGTATTGTCGATGCTCAATGGCATCACCTGTATCATTCCAGTGATCGCACCCGTGATTGGTCACTTGATTATGCTGAAATTTCCTTGGCCGAGTTTGTTTACCACGATGGCAGGAATGGGCATTCTCGTCAGTGTATTGGCCATTTTTGTTCTCAAGGAATCACTACCCAGCCAACAAGGTGAAGAACAGACAACGCCAGAGAGCCATCAAGAGACTTTCTTCGAGCGATTTTTTATCAGTAGGCTGATCATTACTGCACTTGGAGTGACCACCATCCTGACCTTTGTTAACGCTTCACCAATTGTTGTGATGAGTATGCTTGGTTTTGATCGCGGTGGCTATTCTTCCATCATGGCGGGGACTGCGACGATCAGTATGTTGATTTCGTTCTCGGCGCCATTGGCATTGGGGATTTTTAAGCAGCGAACCTTAATGATGACCTCTCAAGTATTGCTCGCGTGTGCAGGCATCGTGCTCAGTGCTGCCCATTTCCATGATGGACAACCTTTTTACTATGTGTTCGGACTTGGGCTGATTTGCGCAGGCTTCGCTTGTGGCTTTGGCGTGGCCATGAGCCAAGCGCTCAGCCCATTCTCTCAACAAGCTGGCGTGGCAAGCTCGTTACTGGGCATTGCTCAAGTTTGTAGTTCCGCGTTCTATATTTGGTTTATGGGTTTCATCGGCGTTAGTGCACTGAATATGTTGGTGTTTATCTTAGTGTTAGGTAGCGTAATCAGCCTTGCTCTAATACTATTGATTCCAAAGCCTGTTCACGATACCCATTATGAAGAAATCCCTAGCGCGACTTGATTTAAACTTACTGTTCACTCTGCAATTATTGCTGCAAGAGCAAAGCGTCTCGAAAGCCTCGAAAAAGCTGAACGTTACGCCCTCTACCGTAAGTAAGTCGCTCAACAAACTTCGTCATTGGTTCGATGATCCTTTGTTTGTCAAAACACCTAAAGGTCTTGCGCCAACGCCTTTGGCACAAAGCATGGAGCAAGATCTCGCAGAATGGCTGCAAATTGGCAGCCAGATTGCAGAAAAACGCAGCGATATTACGCCTAAAGGAGTGCGTTTTGATATCACGATTGAGTCGCCATTAGTGCTCACAGTGCTGGACAGACTCATCGTCGCGATCCACCAACGATACCCTGAAGCGAAAGTAAAAACCAGTAACTGGGATTACGATTCACTCGACGCCATCATTCGAGGCGAGGCGGATATCGGTTTTACCGGCCGAGAAAGTCACTCGAGATCGAAAGAGTCGTTGGATCTTCTGCCGTATTTCTTGGATTTTGAGATTCTATTTTATGACCTGCCGATGGTGTATTTACATAAAGATCATCCGGCATTACAGCAAGAGTGGAATCTCGAGACCTTTCTGAGCTACCAACACATCAATATTGTTTGGGAAAAAGTGAAACTTGGGCGTTGGATGAAGTATTAACGGAACTAGGGCTACAGCGCTCTATCGGGCTGACGATGTCCAACTTTGAGCAATCCCTTTTTATGGCAGCGCAGCCGACGCATGACATGATCACCACCGCGCCGCACTATTGCAAAAGTTACACAGAAAAGCTGCATCTCGATTTGGTGTGCTTGCCAATTCCATTAGACCAAGCTCAACAAGACAAGTTACTGATTCCATTTACCATGATTTGGCATAAACGCAATGCGTACAATCCCAAATTGCTATGGTTGAAAAACACCATTAAGTCATTGTACAAACAACCTTCCCAACCACAGTAAGACTCAGGCTAAGGTCAGGTTTTCTCTGGTTATTTTTAATGACTTTCTTGCTCTGATAGCTATAACTAATCACTTTATCAACTAATAAAAATGTTCTTTTGGATCTACACTAGCTGTTCATTTACACGCTAAGGATCAAGGATGTCGACCTTTTTACTCACTGCCATTGCAATGCTGGCGTTCGCTGCCAATTCATTATTGTGTCGACTTGCCTTAGCAGAAGGGTTAATTGATGCAGGAAGCTTCACGCTCGTTCGATTGATATCCGGCGATGTTATCTTAATCGCAATGCTTGTCGTGAGAGGTCAGTGGAAAACCGATCGGCCAACTTCTCGCTTTCGCTTTTTTGCTGGCGTGGCGTTATTTGGTTACGCTGCCCTTTTCTCTTTCGCGTACTTACAACTGGCGACAGGAACCGGTGCTTTGCTTTTGTTTGGTGCCGTGCAACTTACATTACTGGCGATCTATTGGTGGCAAGGTGAGCGCTTTCAGTTTCTCGAAATCATCGGTATCGGCCTTTCAATTGTTGGGTTTGTTTGGTTGATGTTGCCATCTGCCACGCGCCCCGATATTAGCTCTGCACTTCTCATGTTGATTTCTGGCGTTTGTTGGGCTGCGTTTACTGCGCTCGGTAAACAAGCGCCTTCTCCAAGTAGTGGCATCACGTGGGGATTCATCGCTGCATCAATAATTGGCGTGCTCCTTTCGCCATTAATCTTGTCCTCAATCCACCTTTCTTTGAGCGGAGTGTTGCTCGCTATCGCATCTGGTGCCATTGCCTCTGGCCTTGGTTATACGCTTTGGTACCAAGTCGTACGTAAGCTCTCTTTGCTTCAAGCCGCCGTCAGCCAACTTTCCGTGCCAGCCATTGCTTTGCTACTCGGCAGCATCGTACTCCACGAGCCTCTTTCACTGCATATTCTTTTAACCAGCGGCATCATTCTTGGTGGGATCGCTTTGGTTTTTTTATCTCGATCCAAAAAAACAAACGAACAATCGGCAAGCCGATAAAAAGTAATAACTTTCCCTCTCAAGTACCCATTCATCATCTATGCTTTTTAAAGCAGTAAAGCTCATTGCAGATGGTACAAGTGGTCTGCTTTGGTACCAGGCGAAGAATATAAGGTGAGAATTGGCTCACGCAATGCAGCGATTTTGTTTCAAAAGTGAGAATCATCACAGATCGCGAATTTGCTCGTTTTAGGCGTTTCACCAATAACGCCAAGGGCTAGCACGAGATCAAGCCAAATACGCACTTTTTGTTTTGACAAAGGGTTTACAAAGCACACTTTTTCACCCGCTATATTCCGCCCCCCGAATTTATTCAGAACAAGATTCTGATTATTCATATAAGAAATTCATCAACTTATAACGATAAGCCTGAGCAAACTTTGACACTATGAACGACAAAATAAAATTCGCTATTAAAGTATCGCTTAGCCTGACTCTGGCTTATCTGATCCCGTTTGCCATGGGTTGGCCGCAAGCATCGACGGCCGCAACCACAGTGATGCTGATTGCATCCACAGGCAGTCGTCGTGAATCCCTCGCCAAAGGTACCTTACGCGTGTTCGGTACGTTGGTTGGCGCCGTCGTTGGCTTGTTACTGGTGGGATTGTTTGCTCAAGACCGCTTGCTGTACATGTTGAGCGTGTCGGTTGTGGTCTCATTCATTTTTTACTTCCGTAATGCCTATCAAAAAGATCCAACGCTACTCATGCTGACCGGCGTGATGACGTTGATGATGTCCAATGGCGGTGACGCAGAAGGTGCGTTTCTTTATGGCGTTGACCGCGCCTATATGACGGTGTTTGGGGTGGTGGTTTACACACTCGTGGGGACTTTCTTATTCCCGACCAAAACAGAACAAAACCTAAGACAGCTCATCGAACAACTCAACCAAGCACAACGCGCGTTGTTCACCTCTATCTTGCAAAATTTCGAGCAAAAATCGGCAGGGCAAGTCTCTCTTCAAGAAGAGGGCGAAGAAAATCCAGAAGCGGAAGAGCCACAACCTAGCGTGGATTCTCTTATCGAACAGATGTTTGCCGCCCAAAATGCGCTCGAACAGCGTTTTGCCACAGTCAGTGTGGAATGCAGCGACGTGTCGGCCTACATGAAAGAGTGGCGCTTGGCGGTCCATTTGAACAAGCAAGTAACGCAACAATTGACCGTTGCGGCGCACAGCCACTTTAGCCACCAGCAAGACCGTGAAAGCATCAGCAACTTTGATCAAGCCGTTGCGGAAATTGACGCGCTATTTGATACCTGCCAACAAGTCTGGGACGAAAAAGAGCCCGCTTTTCGTGCTCAAGAGTTCAAAGTCGAATACAACCAAGCGTTACTTGAAGACGCAGCGCACCTAGAGAAAGGCTCTGCGATTATGCTGGGGCACCTCTTGGGGCTCATGCATCAAAACTTGTCGCGTTTAGCGGAGAGCATTAGCTGCATTGACTCTGTGACGAACAATGTCTCCTTTGACCTGCCGCTGCCGAAACCGAAAGGCAAGTTTCTATGGTGGGACGCAGAAAACTTTAAAACCGCGGTCAAAACCTTTGTCACTTATTGGGTTGCAGGACTGATTTGGATTTATTTCAATCCACCAGGCGGCTACTCGTTCGTGGTCTTCTCGACCATGTTTATGTCTTTGCTGTCGTTCGTGCCTGTGCACCCGATTTTGTTGCTAGTGCTTTTCACTTTCGGCTTCTTGTTCGCGGTGCCTTCTTACGTCTTCATTCTTCCGCAATTGGATCTCGGGTTAGAGCTTGGCCTGTTTATCTTTATCTACACCTTTATCGGTTTTTATCTGTTTAACGGGCCAGTGACGATTTTCTATATGATTGGCTTGTTTGTTCTCGGTTTAGACAACAACATGTTTTATCACTTCGGGATCCTCATGACGATCATGCTGTTGTTCTACACGGTGGTGTTCATGATTATTTTCGCGCACTACTTCCCGTTTAGCTCACGACCAGAACACCTCTTTTTGACCATAAAAGAACGCTACTTCCGACATACCCGAGAGCTGTTCACTACCTATCAACAGCAGTCTAGCTCGGTTATTACGCCGCTCAAACGGGCCTTACACTTGGTGACGCTCAATGTCTCATCGAAAAAGCTCAAAGTCTGGGGTTCGAAAATCAACCACAAACACTTTGATAAAACCACGCCAGAAGCGATTGGCGCGTTTAGCAAAGCGTGTGATGTACTCAGTAATCACATCAACATCTTAATGGCCGCCGAGAAAAAGTTGATGACCAATCCACTAATTACTCAGCTTCGCCAACAGCACCGCGATTCCATCATTCCTTTGATGGCGGGCGCTTTAGCCAGCCATCAAGCAACACAAGAACTCGACTCCGTATTCGACCAATACAGTCAAGATTACCAAACATTCGAAGATAAACTGGAAGATTTTTTTAGTGAGTTGGATTTATCTGACTACGCTTATTCAGAGATAGCCGGTTTTTATATCTTGCTGAATTTAAAACGGAACGTGTTCGAAGCAATCAAGCATTGCAAGCAAACCTACGAGGATATCGATTGGGTGAACTTACAACAGAAGCGTTTTTAAAGGTGGGGATATGATGCTTCCAAAACTAACCAAACCAAGCCTCGCCATACTTTCTTTGCTCGGACTCAGTGCGTGTACCACGGTAGGACCAGATTATGTTCATCCAAAGCAGGCGCCACTGCCAAGTGACTGGTCGGTGCAAAAAGCAGCAGCCAAAGATACGCAGCAATCAGAGCAACAGCTACAACAATGGTGGCAGCAATTTAATGACTCAACTCTTAATCAGCTGGTTGAGTTGGCGAGCAAACAAAACCTCGATTTAGAAGCCGCAGGGCTACGAATTGTTCAAGCACGTTCATTGCTTGGTATTTCGACTGGTTTGCAATACCCACAAGTTCAAACCGTGTCAGGAAACCTAGCGCGTGCCTACGTAAATGATCAGGGCGTGAATAACGCCACTTTGTCGTTTGATGCTGCTTGGGAAATGGATGTTTGGGGCAAGTATGCTCGCGGAATTGAGTCGGCAGAAGCGGGTTACTACGCATCCATCGCATCGTATCACGACATCATGGTCACCATAACCGCCGAAGTGGCGCGCAATTACATCAACTATCGCACATTCCAAGAACGTATTTTGCTGTCTCGCCGCAATATCGAGATTCAAGAGCGTGTCGTACGTATTACTCAGGTGCAGTTCGACTCTGGCAACGTTACAGAATTGGACGTTCAACAAGCTAAAAACCAACTCTACACCACCAAAGCAGCGTTACCGAGCCTCGAAGTGGCAATGAAGCAATCACGTACTGTGTTGGCTTTGCTACTGGGTCTGTTACCAGAAGAAGTAGATCGACTGCTACAGTCGGATGGGATGCACAAGCAAATCGCTGAGTACGAAGCCCAGTTCAAATCGACGGGCAGAAAATCGGCGCTATCGGGCACCGACGAGCGTTCCATTGTGCCACGTCCACCGCTTTTGGATACGCAAGTGGATGCTAACTTAGTGATGCGACGTCCGGATTTGCAAGTCTCTGAGATGCAAGCTCGCGCGCAAAGTGCGCAGATTGGCGTGGCAGAAACCGCTCTGTACCCAAGCTTTTCGTTGTTCGGTTCCATCGGTATCGACAGTACGGTTCCCGATGGCAGCAGTTTCAGTTTTAGCGATTCGCTCACCATGGTGGTTGGCCCAACGTTCAGTTGGAATATTTTCCAATACGGACGCGTGAAAAATAACATTCGTTTCGAAGATGCTCGCTTCCAAGAAACACTGACCAACTACAACAAAAAAGTGCTGCAAGCCGTTAATGAAGTCACCAATGCAATCGAAGCGTATGACCTGTATTTGCAGCAAAAAGATTTACGTTTGCAATCGGTCAACTCTTCCATTCGTGCATTCAATATCTCCATGACGCAGTACGAAAACGGCCAAATCTCTTTTGAACGTCTGCTCAACTCGGTAGAGAAAATGACCCGCGCAGAGGACAGCTACGCAACGATCAAAGGTAATGTTGCGAACCAAGTTGTCGCGCTCTACAAAGCCCTCGGTGGAGGCTGGCAAACCCAAACAGGCAAACCCTTCCTCAGTGAATCTATTGCCAAGCAAATGACAGAACGAACTGACTGGGATGGTTATTTAAATGAAGAAAACCGCGTATTGCCGCCTTTGCGACTCGAAACTCCGGCTGAGACCAGTGATGAAAACAAAACGGAGGATCGGTAATGCCTCATGAACTCTCTTGGGGAGACGTTTACTTTTCTCCTACGCTACTCGTGCTCTTTCTCGCCGTCACGGCCACGTGGATAACGGTGATGATATTGAACAAGACACGTTTGTCTCGCTTCATCGCTTTTCCGTCTCTGACGTTTATTGCCATCATGGTCGGTTATGTGGTGGCCATCGACAGCTTTTACATTCAATTTTAGGTGCCAAACAAGTGAAAAAACTATTCGTAATCGCACTCAATCTTGTCATTCTTGGTGGCGCAGCTTGGCTCGGCTATCAAAAATTTGAAGAGTATTTTAATAACCCTTGGACACGCGACGGCCAAGTGCGCGCGAACGTCATCAAAGTAGCTCCTCGTGTATCAGGCCCAATTGTAAATGTCGCGGTGCAAGACAACCAAGAAGTGAAAACAGGCGATTTACTGTTTGAAATCGATCCTGCGACTTACGAAGTTGCGTTATCTCAAGCCGAAGTAGCACTGGAGCGCTCCATTGTTAGCTCTCGCGGTAAAAAAATCGAATACGACCGCCTTAAAGATATTCGCGCGAAAGACCGCGGCGCGGTTTCTCACAAGGATCTGATTCGTCGTGAAATCGCTTACGAAGAATCGCTACTGCAAATCAAATCTGCAGAAGAGCAACTAAAATCAGCACGCCTTAATCTCAGCTTTACCAAAGTTTATGCGACCGTCGATGGTTTTGTATCTAACCTCGATATTAGAAACGGTACGCAAGCGGTCGCAAACCAACCACTGCTCGCACTGATCGACAAAAACAGCTTTTGGGTATTTGGTTTCTTCCGTGAAAACCAACTTGCGCAAATCGAACCTGGCAGCCAAGCGCGTGTCACTTTGATGTCTCACCCAGACACGCCAATTGACGCGACGGTTGACTCGATTGGTTGGGGTATTGCGCCCAAAGACGGCACGGTCGGCTACAACCTTCTTCCAAACGTAAACCCTGTTTTTCAGTGGATTCGCCTAGCACAACGTATTCCGGTGCGAATCTCCCTACAAGAACTTCCTGAAGATGTTGATCTTCGATTCGGGCTTTCTGCGTCCATCATGGTGATGAAAGAGTCATCCGCAGAAAGTGAACAATAACTAAGTGAGAAGAGCCATGGTCATTGGTAAAAACCTCAAAAATATTAATGAAGAAAACAACTTCTTCTATCTAACCTTAGCACTAGTGATTTTGTTGCTAGGGAGTGCGATGGCACAAGTCGTAGGTGAAGGGACGATTGAACACATACTTCAGGCTTTCACGGTTCTGACGTTTATCGTCTGTTTTGCGAGCCTTCGCTTTGACAAAACCTGGTCTCGTTTCCTCTACAGCCTGTTTGGTGTTTGGGTTCTTGTGATTGTGATCAAGACCGTTTTCGACATCAGAGAGATGAATGTGGTGATGCTTGCCCTCACCTTTGCGTTCTTTTTCGGCACTTTTAAATCCATCGCAAGACAGATTCTTTTCACCGGCCATGTCAACAGCAACAAAGTCATTGGCTCGGTAGCGCTTTTCTTGCTACTTGGTCTGATGTGGGCGATTGCCTACCTCATTCTGCTTGAGTTTTCGCCTGAAGCCTTTACCGGTATGGAAGCGATTTCTTGGGGGCAGAACTTCTCCAATGCAGCGTATTTCAGTTTCGTTACCTTAACCACGCTCGGTTATGGCGACATTAGTCCTCTAACACCACTGGCTCAAGTCGTGGTGTATTTAGAGGCCATCACAGGTGTTTTTTATATGGCGATTGTTGTTTCAAGTCTCGTCAGTTCTAACATTGATCATCAGGTAAACAAAAATGGATAAACAATCGGTAAAAATCGACAGTAAGCTTTTCATCAGTAATATGGTGGAATCAGCAATACGCATTGGCTTGATCTTTGTCTTGCTGATGTTTACGTACGACATCATCAAACCCTTCATCCTTCCGGTTATTTGGGGCGCTATTATAGCCGTCGCTTTAATGCCGCTTACCCAAAAATTGCAGCGTGTATATGGTGGTCGCAGAGGTCTGGCAGCCACAACCATTGCTTTACTTGGTATTGCCCTCCTTGTCACGCCACTTGTTATGGTATCAGGCTCCATTGTGGATGGTGCAACGCACGCGCTTGAAGTACTACAAAATGGACAAGTGAAAATACCAGGGCCAAAACCTTCCGTAGCGGATTGGCCTATCGTGGGTGATAAGCTCTACGAAGTGTGGACCCTATTCGCTACTAATCTTGAACAAGCGATTCAAACCTTTATGCCACAAATAAAGGCAGGGCTCACATCTTTACTGGGTACACTGGGGGGCGTATTGGGAAGTTTACTGCTTTCAATCTTGTCACTTGCGATTGCAGCAGGTTTCATGACGTACTCTGAATCTGCAGCATCAGGCTTAAGAACCATCGCGATTCGAACCGCTGGTGAAAACGCAAAAAGCTGGACCACGCTTATCGCTGCGACAATTAAAAGCGTACTGCTTGGCGTAGTCGGTGTAGCGGCGATTCAAGCACTGTTGATCGGTGCTGGTTTCTTCGTATTTGGCGTTCCGGCAGCAGGTTTACTCACACTGCTTCTAATGATTTTATGTATCGCTCAGCTCCCGGCGTTGCTCGCAGTGCTACCTGTGATTGGCTTCATGTACATGACCCAAGACACCTCAACAGCAACCATGTTTACTGTTTGGGTCGTAGTTGCGGCTCTTTCTGAAAACCTGTTCAAACCAATGTTAATGGGACGTGGCGTCGACGTGCCAATGCCTGTGATTCTGCTCGGTGCCATCGGTGGTATGCTTTTCTACGGCATCGTTGGTCTGTTCTTAGGTGCCGTTATCCTAGCAATTTGGTATGAGTTATTTGTTTGGTGGTTGAGCATTGAGAAAGCACAACAGCAAGAAGAAATGGCAGAACAACAAGACGCTTCTGATGACCAATCAGAACCTGGACATGGTGCTGGCATTTAATAAATCAATAAGTTAGAAAGAAATTTAATCTATAAGTTATGATATCAAACCGCTGAATTTCAGCGGTTTGATTCTATTTGGATCACAGTTTCGTCGTAATAAATGCGATAAAAATGACGTTCTTGTTAAATTTTCATACTTATTACACTTGGGAGTTGCAATCGGGCAATGAACGATGCACTCTCGATGACCACTAATTTGCTTAGGATAAAAACAATGAAATTGATCAAGCCTTTAACTTGTGCGCTTGCTCTCGCAATGAGTGGCATGGCATTCGCAGATGTAACCGTGAGTGTTCCTGACAACGTTTCAGTATTAGCGGCTAACGGTGAAAAAGCAGATCTTTCGGGTGGTTTTTTCGCCTCTGAAAGAACACTGACGTTACCTGATGGCCTTAACCAAGTCGTATTTCGTTTCGCCCCTTACTTCAACCAAGGTAATGACCGTTTAAGTGTTGAAAGCGATGTTATCGTTACACGATTTGACGCGACCAATGCCGAACTCACTCTACAAATGCCAGAATACCGCAACCTACGTGATGCGGAAGAGAAGATCAAAGACTTAGATTGGAAACTGGTTGATGATTCTGGCAACGCAATCGCGGTTGACCAAGACAAGTTGCTCAAACCGGGTATGCAAATCGGTCGTGATTACGTACGTGAAATCGAAGATTATAACCAAGCTGGCGGTGCAGCAGCCGTGGCTTTTGCTGGCGCAGCGACCATGCAGCCAGTCACGCTTCCTGCAAAGGTTCCTGCGGATATGAAGCAAGTGAGAGCAACTGCGGTTAAAGCGGATTCGACAGCTGAAGAGATGCTGCACTTCTGGTACCAAAAAGCAGACGCAGAAACCAAAGCTCGCTTTAAGAAATATGTTAATCAACAGTAAATCTGGTTAACTTTATCGATATTAAAAAAGCCACTTCACGTGGCTTTTTCGATCAAAAAATTAGGAAACTTGGACAACTTTAGTATTGGCGATCAAGTCATGCAACAAACGTCGCTCCGGATGAAAGAACAACAATGCCAAATTTACCAACGGGATCCCCGGAATGAGCATCTCCAGTAAGTAGCTAATAACAAGCCTTAACCCTGCTGTAACTTTCGTTGCCTTACTATCATTTTTCATTACAACTTTAATACCAATCATGCGCATACCAATGGTTTGCCCATGACTCAATGCATTCCAGTTGATCATTAAAACCGTTGGTAAAGAAAGCAAGTAAAACGCCTGAGTTTCACGAACAAGCGTGAGGTTATCTGCTAAAGAGAGCTGAAAGTCGTTAAGAAAAGAGTTAATACTCAATGCGATGATTAACACGACCACCATCGTAAAGAGCAGGTCGATAAAACCAGCAATGATTCTCTGTTGCTTGCTCGCGATAAAAGCATACATGGACTTCAGTCACCTCAATGTAATTGGTTAAGCGAGAATGACTGAGTGTACAGACGCGCAATGGTGAGCGCAGTTTAGGTATTGCCAACATAATATTCAACTAAGAACATACTAAATCGCGGTCGTATCTCAAAAGTAATCATTACATCTTGAGCATAACCGTATCAATTTAACAAAACGCTACCAGTAACGTTCGTAAATGATATTTCCCCCAGTTTGATGGCGATACTTTTCCAAGCCTAGCTCTTGTAAAACGGGCACGGTATCTTTGATCATTTGTGGATTCCCACACATCATGACAAAGCTACGCTGAGCTGAGAATGGCGCATCAGCGGCGTTGGACAGTAAACCCGATTCGATGAGTTCAGGAATTCGGCCTTGTAATTTACCATCAACCACTTCCCTGCTAACTATCGGTATATACTTTAATCTGCCTTCATATCGTTGCTGAAGCTGTTCAATTAGGTATTTATAAACCAGATCTTTTTCGAAACGAACGGCATGAACCAGCACAATGCGTTCATTGTGAGGCGGTAAGTTTATATCATCCAGCAGCGACAAAAACGGTCCAATCCCCGTACCTGTAGATAGCAGCCACAGGTCATGAGCCTGTTTAGGAATAGAATCATGGATTAAATCGCCATGTGCGGTGGCACCGACATAAATGCTATCACCAGATTTAAGCTTTTGGAGCCGTGGAGAAAGTTGTCCTTGAGGGTCGGCTACTATTAGAAATTCCAACCAATCGAATTGCTCGCTTGGCGCATTAACCACAGAGTAAGCACGGCTGATCGGCTTACCTTCATCATCAAGCAAAGCAAGCTTGGTGAATTGGCCAGCTTTAAATGAAAGAGGCGCGCCAGATATTCTCAAACTGAACAGCTCACCTGTCCAATCAATGCGTTTCTCAACTCTTGCGAGGTTGAAACCTTTGAGTTCAATCATGAGACACCTCCTATCTGGTTACTCTTAGTTAAACTTACGCCTTCAACTCGATTATGTAAAGTTTCTAGTTTACATAATCAAACCACTATTTCATTTCACATTTTAAAAACAATTTTATTACATATTAAATGATTACATCTAGAATAAATGCTCAAAGTGATAAGTCGCGTCGCAATTTGTGGCAAAGCAGATGAAAAAGGAGCAATAGAAATGGACACACTGTTAAAGGACTTTCCCGTTATCACAGAGATAAAAGTCGCATGGGGTGAAATGGATGCTCTGCAACACGTTAATAACGTGGTCTATTTTCGCTACTTCGAGACCGCACGTTTAGATTACTTCAACAAAATTAACCTGCTGGTCGACCTGCAGACCTCGCAAATTGGGCCAGTACTGAGCGAGACTCAATGCCGCTACAAATTGCCTGTTACTTACCCAGACACGCTATTAGTCGGTTCTCGCGTAATCGACATGCAAGAAGATCGCATCACAATGGAGTACCAAGTGCTGAGTAAGAAGTGGGGGAAAATTGCGACCATCGCGACCGCCACTGGTGTGATGTTTGATTTTAAGAACAACGTTAAAGCTGCGATTCCAGATCACGTTCGCCAGTCGATTTTAGACTTGGAAGGAACCGTGGGTAGTACGCATCATTTGGAGTAGCAAGAAACGAGAGATTAAAGGCGAGGTTCCCGACAGCGCTCCTTCATCGCTATCGGGAATGATGCTGAGGTACCATTCCAACTTACGCAATAAGAAAACTAGCGTCATTCTAATGAGCCTAAGTGAATCATTCGAAACCTCGCTAAACGTAACAGCAGCGCGACTCTTCCAGCCTACGCGATAAGAAAGCTACGTCATTCTAGCGAGCCATAGCGAGACTAAGAATCTACTTACCGCTTGCTGCAGACCATAAAGCCATGAATAAACTCAATACAATCTGAGAGTAGATTCTGAATCACGCTCGTTCCTCGCTGTTCAGAATGACGGTTCGAGTTTGGCTCTGATCTCTACAAAACCATCTAAAAAAGCGATTCCAGACGAGCCTATTTGACCATCCGGAATCTCGCTTTAGACGCATCAGTAGAGCGACTCTTCCAGCCTACGCGATAAGAAAAGCTGCGTCATTCTAGCGAGCCATAGCGAGACTAAGAATCTACTTACCGCTTGCTGCAGACCATAAAGCCATGAATAAACTCAATACAATCTGAGGGTAAATTCTGAATCACGCTCGTTCCTCTCGGTTCAGAATAACAGTTCGAGTTTGGCTCTGAGCTCTACAAAACCATCTAAAAAAGCGATTCCAGATAAGCCTAAGTGACCATCCGAAATCTCGCTTAAGACGCATCAGCAGCGCGACTCTTCCAGCCTACGCGATAAGAAAAGCTGCGTCATTCTAGCGAGCCAAAGCGAGACTAAGAATCTACTTACCGCTGCTGCAGACCATAGAGCGGTTAGCAGAATGTCTCGATGTACAGCGCTTCGACTTTGTCCCGCGCCCATTGCGTTTTACGCAGGAACTTCAGCGACGATTTGATTGAAGGATCTTTCTTGAAACAGTTCACACGAACCTGCTCATACATGCCATTCCAACCAAAGTGTTCAACTAGTCGGGTGACGATTTTCTCTAAACTCAACCCGTGAAGTGGGTTATTCGGCTGCTGTTGGCTCATGCTATTGATCCGGTAAAGTGAAGTTGCGCGCTAATCTAACTCAAACTCGCCGTGCAACCTAATGTTTTAACCTTGAATTGACCTACGACTCTCCCCTATAGTAGCCCAAACTTCTTAAAAGCCCTTTTCACAATGAAAGCCCTCAACGACCTCAATATTTTTGTCGAAACCGCGCGCCAAGGCAGCTTTTCAAAAGCCGCTAACAGCATGGACATGACACCTGCCGCCATTAGCGCATCGATTAAGCGTCTTGAAGGGCAAATCGGTTTCCCGTTGTTTGTGCGTTCCACCCGAAGCCTGCGTTTAACCTCAGAGGGCGAACTGTTTTTAGACAAAACCACGCAAGCGTTGGCAACATTGCAAGAGGGGTTGGATCAGATCTCAAGTGCGCGCGGGGAGTTGTCTGGTCAGCTGCACATTACTGCACCCTCCGATTTTGGTCGCAATATGTTGCTCGATTGGGTGGATGAGTTCATCGATCTCTACCCAAATGTTTCCATTAAACTAGAGCTGTCCGATAGCTTGACGGATATGTATACCAAGCCTGTCGATATTGCGATTCGCTACGGCGAACCGGCCGACTCCAATCTGGTCGTATTGGCATTGTGTGGGTCAAACGAACGGATATTATGTGCATCGCCAGAGTACGTAGCTACACATCCAGAACTCACCTCTCCTGCCGATTTAACGCAACACAATTGCTTGTGCTACATGGTCGCGGATTCGGTCTACAACAAATGGACGCTCACGCGTGGCAGCGAGAAAGAACAAATCGTGGTCAGCGGTAACTTGTTGAGCAACGATAGTGACTTGCCACACCGGTTAGCGATCAAAGGCAAAGGCATTGCGAATAAATCATTGATGGACATCAGCCGAGACTTAATCGAGGGAAGATTGGTGCGAGTGTTACCAGAGTGGGATTGCGGCCCAGTGCCGCTCTACATGGTATGTGCCGATCGTCGATTATTGACGCCAACGATTCGGACTTTCCGCGACTTTATCCAACAAAAATGCTGCCAGCAACGCGCCAACGTGCTGGCAACCTTCTGTCATTAGGCGATAAATCGAAGAGGACGAATCTGGGTATATTCAACCCAATCGTTCTCTTCCAATGTTTCAAGAAACGTCGCCATATGCGGGCTTTGCAAATGCTTATCCAAGGCCTCTTGCGATGCCCAGATTTCTTGGAACATAAATAGGCCATCAACTTTTTCGTCGAGATACAACTCGTATTGGCAACAGCCTTCTTCTTTGCGAGTTGGCTCTAGTAAACCAGCAAGCAAATTCACCACCTGATCCTTACTGTCTGGATAGGCTTTCACTTCTGCGACTAAGTGGATCATCGTTTTATCACTCTTTTCCGATTTATATATTGATTACAAGGTTCTACGTCACCTGCAAGTAAGCTCGAATTAGATCTCGGTGAATACGGTTTCTGCGTCCCAGCGAGACTTTGGCGTTTTCGCGTTGAAGTCATCTTCCGCGTGGTAGCCAAGCGGCACGATTACAACGCTGGTGTAACCTTTTTCACGCAAGCCAAATTCTTCATCCAGCACTTTGGGATCAAACCCTTCAATTGGCACTGCATCGATTTCTAACGTCGAAGCACCCAACAGCAACGTACCCACGTTGAGGTAAACTTGTTTCTCCATCCAATGGTTTGCATCTTTCAGATCAAAACGGTGCATGTTCACAAAGTAGCTACGACCACCGCGTACAGCCGCTTTCGCTTCTTCAGTTGGGAATCGACCATCTTTTTCTTCTTGCACCATTAGCGCTTCAATGTAGTCGTTATCAATGCCTGTTTTCGCACAAAACACCAATACGTGAGAAGCGTTGAGAATCTTCGCTGCGTTAAATGCGTAGTTCTCTTGCGCCGCTTTAGCGATGCGCTGTTTGCCTTCTTCTGTGCTTGCCAGAATGAAATGCCAAGGTTGAGAGTTCACACTCGATGGACTAAAACGAATCAGCTCTTTAACTGCATCGATTTTTTCTTGAGATAGCTTGCGCGTTGGGTCAAACACTTTCGTTGAGTAACGAGATTTTGCAGCTTGTACGATATCCATGAGGCTCTCCAATTAATGAGTTTAAGCTGAGTAACAGCATAACCTCATGAGATAAAGGGAAAAACCGATTTCGATTAAAAACATTTTCAAAATAAATTTGAAAATAAAACGATAAGAAAGGCTTTGAGCGTTCTCACTGAATTTCTTCATCTTTTCGGCAATAATGCATGTTTGCTCGCAACCAAACTCAACTCATGCTGCCTCAAGATAACGTTATTACATCCTTTCTGTGCAAAAAGCTCGGTCACAATCACCTTCGAATTGCCGGCGAATATTGGCACATTGAGAAGTTGGTGGCCTTGCAATGCATGATGTTGAAAGAAGCGCCTAACCTCCAGGAAGGGCTGCTTTGGTGGAGTAAAAGTGTCTCATTATTCGACCGCCGTTTGTACGTCACATTTCAACATGGTGATGCCCAAATCCATCTGCAAGTAGAATGCAGAACAGCCGATATGCCAAATTGGGCGGAGTCGGTGTTTGGCTTGCTCAAAATGCAGTTGGAGACGCTTGAGCTAAGTGAATCAATACAAGTACAAGTTCAAGCCAGCAATCCACTCGCGGCCGATATTTTTCTAGGGGAAACGCGAGATTCTAAAACCAGTTCAAGCGTGTTTGAACTGGTGAAACATGTTTATTTGCTGCTTTCTCACCAACCAATTGAACAGCCAGAATTGCTGAGTGTTTTGAACGCCTTGTTCATCAAAAACAGTAATTACGCGCTCAAGTTAGAGCAAGCGGCAAGGCAACTGGGCGTCTCCAAACGCACCTTGCAACGTCGACTGCAAGAAAAGCAAATGAGCTACTCTCAATGCGTTGATTTCGCTAAAAGAAAGCAAGCACTCACTTTGCTTGCCGACACCCAACTCACAACGCAGCAAATCGCCTATCAACTTGGTTATGAAGAACCTTCGAACTTTCACCGCACTTTTCGTCGTTGGTATCCGTTTTCACCCATGCAATATCGCCAGCAGTGCTTAGATAACCGCACTCATCTCAACAACCAACCCATCCGCTTGTACTACGCCAAAGCGAATACTTTAGCCGATAACGACATTGACCAACCCGTCGGTAGAATCTGGATGGAAGTAGATAATATTGCGTTTGAAAAAGTGGTCTCAGTTGAGTGTCGAGACCGTGATGGTGCATGGCGGCGCTATCCCGCCTTCTTCGAGCGCTTTTTAAGTCATGGCATCGAACTCTGGGCAACGACCGAACTTCCGGTAGCGCACCCCCTTACCTTTCGCCTTTGTTATGAAGTCGATGGGGAACGTTACATTGAGAATAACCACCAGCGTGATTACGTGGTTTCTAAGGGGCTTTTAATTGGCGCAACGGAATACATTGTCCCGACTCGACAGCTTATTAATATTGGGGCGCAATACACGCTCTTTGTCGAACTGGCATGCCGACTTGAAAACGTTGCGAGGATTGACTGTTACGTCGATGATGCCCCTACACCTCACGTAATGCGCTTGACCCAACACTCGCTACATTATGCTTGTTGGGTGCTGCAATTATCGCTCACTCAAACTGCAAAGCAGTGCCGTTTCCGCCTTTATGATGAATCCGACAACGAGCTCGCGAAAGAGCATTACCCGATACAATATCCTATTGTGCAACCGCTCAATTAAAACTGTCGGTCAGATCAAAATCGTCTCTTCGTGACATCATATCACGTCTTTTTTGGCGTGAAATGACACTCTCAATTTCAAACCTTTGCTTTATCGTTTCTGCATTGCTGCATAACGGAGGCAAAGACCGTGTTTGAAACTCTACCTAACTCAATGAATAAAATAAAAATACTTCCTTTATCGATCGCTCTAGCTCTTTCTGGCTGTGGAAGCGACGAAACCGCACCAGTCGATACAGGCAGCCACGTGGCATCTCCTGATTGGCAAGATCAAATCATTTACTTCCTGATGATCGACCGTTTTAACGACGGCGACAGCGCTCTTAATGATCAAGGGCAAAACGAATTCGATCCGACTTCGGATAAAAAGTTCAGCGGCGGCGACCTCGTTGGCGTGAGTGATAAGTTAAGCTACATCGAAACTCTCGGTGCCACATCGATCTGGATTACTCCGCCAGTGGCAAACCAATGGTGGGATGCAGAACAAAACTATGGTGGCTACCACGGTTACTGGGCGCGTGACTTCCAAAAAGTGGATGAGCACTTTGGTGACATGGAAAGCTACCAAGCGTTAGCACGCGAAGTGCATGCGCGTAACATGTTCTTAATTCAGGACATCGTGACCAACCATGTAGGCAACTTCTTCACCTACAATGATCCTTACAGTTATGATCCAAGCCTACCTTGCCAAGGCTTCCGTTTGATTAAAAATGCGCTACCCGCCGGGCAAGAACTGCCGTACCCACTCAACATGAACGAGTGTAAAACAGACGGCACAGGCAGCTACCACTGGACGCCAACCATCACCGACCACAACGATCCGGTACAAGAAAAAACCTGGCAACTGTCGGATCTGGATGACCTAAATACGTCCGATCCTGAAGTACGCGCTTATCTAAAAGAGAGCTACCGAAAATGGATCCGAGAAGTTGGCGTTGACGGTTTCCGTATCGATACCGTGAAGTTTGTAGAGCACGATTTCTGGAACGACTTCCTGCACGCCGACGATGGTGTGATGACTCAAGCGGTTGATACTGGTCGCGATAACTTCCTCACCTTTGGTGAAGTCTTCGAAACATCTACGCCTTACCACACCGAAGGCGAAGAGAAGATGCTGACTTACATCGGTGAAAGTGGCTCGCCGAAACAGCTAACCTCGGTACTGAACTTCCCATTGCAAGCAACCATGACGCGCGTATTTGCATCAGGGCAACCGACCGACTATTTACGTTTCCGTCTTGAGAAGATGATGGAGATGTTCCCGAATCCATACATCATGCCGAACTTCATTGATAATCACGACATGCCACGTTTTCTGTCGCAAGGTAGCGTGAATGACATGAAACAAGCACTGATCACCATGATGAGCGTACCGGGCATTCCTGTGATTTACCAAGGTACAGAGCAAGCGATGCCAGCAGCGCGCGATGCGATGTTTGCTGGCGGTTACCGTGAAGACGGCGACTACGTAGATTCATTCGACCAAAACAGTGAGATGTACTTGTTTATTCAAGAACTTGCCAAGCTACGCACTGAAAACAAAGTCATGACACGTGGTGAAATAAAAGTGATTGGCAGCGATAAAGTGGGCGCGGGCGTGTTCGCCTTTACTCGAACGTTGGATAACGACGAAGTCTTGGTTGTGATGAATACATCCAACTCGCCGATGTTGATGAACCAACTCGATGTAGAACAAGTTGGTGGCACCGTCTTCAAACAACAAATCATGTCGAACTGGGTAGACGCTCCAGAGCAGTTAATCGCAGATGAAAACGGTCACGTAACCCTTGAGCTACCAGCCAAATCTGCCGTGATTTACTCTAAAACTAACGATACCCAATCGGTAGATACCCCAGACCTCAACATCCAACTGGCGCAGGATTGGGAAGGAAAAACCATCACTGGTGATATTGTTATCGCGGGTAGTGCGAACGCCAACGAGAAGTTGAACCTTGTCGTCGATGGTAACTTAGAAACAGCGCAAGCCATTACTGCAGGCGCTGATGGTCAGTTTAGTGTCACGCTGTCGACTCGTCACTTTGCAATTGGCGAACAACAACACCGCTTCGCGATTTATTCTACTGAGAAAAAAGCTGGCATTGAAGATGTTAACTTTGTGTCGGACTTAAGCTGGTCAAACATGCCAGACGACACTATTGATGACGCGGGTGATGCGCAAGATGGCATGGGCGGTCCTAACGGTAACTATTCGCTACCAACGGATCCAACATTCGATAAAAACAATAGCCAACTCGCAATCAACAAAGCTGAGGTATTTACCGTCGGCAGTAACGTGCGCTTGACCTTCACCATGGACAAGATCACCGATACTTGGTTGCCGCCAAATGGATTTGACCACGTTGGTTTCACCATCTTCATTGATTTACCGGAAGAAGCGGCAACCAACCTAACGGAACTGCCTAAGATCAACGCTTCTATGCCAAGCGGAACATGGAGTCGCAATGCCGTGGTCTTCGGCTGGCAAAGTTCGATTTACAACACTCAAGGCGCAAACGCGACAACATGGGGTGAAGCGGTGACACCAGCACCAATGGTCACGGTAGACAAAGCCAACAACACCATTTCGATGGACTTTGCTAGCGATGCACTAGGCCGCCCAGATTCGCTCGATGGTATCCGCTTCTATGTCACGACTTGGGACTTAGACGGTCTTTCAGCAACTTACCGTCCGCTAGAGCAAGACAAAGGCCCTTGGAACTTCTCCGGTGGCGCATCGGATGAAAGTAAGATTTGGGATGACTTACCAATCATCACCTTGTCTGAATAATCACTGAAACCACAATAAACGCGAACGCAAAAAGCAGCTCACCTTCGAGCTGCTTTTCTTTTTCTGAAATTCTGAAATCACTATCGCGAAACTCACCCTTGCGCTAGTTAAACAGAGACTTCACCCACAGCACCAAACTGTCCCATAACTTCCCAATCCACGAGCCCTCTTCCACCGCTTGGCTGCTGACCAAGGGATAACTCGCCACGGTACTGTCATCGCTTTTCCAAACGACCTTACCAATCTCATCCCCTTGTGCTATCGGCGCAATCAACGGTTCATTTAACACCACACTCTTATCAAGCCCAGCCGTCATTGAACGAGGCAGAGTGAGATAGGCATCTTTAGCGAAGATCGCCTCAACTTGATTGGCATTACCCTTCCAAACGCGAACTTTAGACTCAACTTGGCCCTGCTTAGCAACTTGCTTGGTGTCATAAAAACGAAAACCATAGCTGAGTAGATTCTTCGATTGGCTGATCCGAGCCTGTTTACTTGGCGTGCCCATCACCACCGAGATAAGGCGCATTCTTCCTTCTTTGGCCGAACTCACCAAGCTGTATCCCGCATTGCTGGTGTAGCCGGTTTTTCCCCCGTCGACATCAATGGAATTGTCCCACAGCAATTTATTGCGGTTGTACTGTGTAATGTCGTTCCACTTGAAGACTTTCTCACTGTATAGCGCATACACATCAGGAACATCGCTGATGATCGACTGCATGAGTTTTGCCATATCGGTTGGTGAGGTTTGGATGCCATCACTATCAAGACCATGGGAGTTCACAAAATAGGTGTCTTGCAGTCCTAATTTCTCCGCCCAACCATTCATCAAGGCGACAAAGCCGCGTTCACTGCCTGCAACATGCTCAGCCAGTGCAACACACGCATCATTTCCTGATTGGATGATCACGCCGCGCATTAAGTTCGCAACACTAATTTCATCTTTCGGTTTGATGAACATTTTAGAAGAACCGGGAAACTTGGCCGACCACGCGTTTTCGCTCACGGTGACAACATCATCCCAATTCAAACGCCCCGCTTTGATTTCTTGTCCAACTACATAAGCGGTCATCAACTTGGTTAAACTCGCCGGAGCAAGGCCTGCTCGCCCGTTATGCTCGGCAATAATGGCACCGGATTGAAAGTCCATTAATACGTAGCCTTTTGCCTGTAACTGAGGTGGGTTAGGCGTAACAACGGCAAAAGTAGGTACGCTTATTAAACAAGTCACAATTGTCCATCGAGCCAGTGACACTTTCATCCGACTTCCTCCATGCTCTTACTTTGTCGCAACTCTATTGAGCATAGCTCACTCAATCAGTTGCACCAGTCGCTAATCGTTTCATTTTCTTGAACTTACATTGATTTGACCAAGGTATAGAACTGAAGAGGCAATTGGGAAATAGCATTGGTTCTTCGCGCCATTCGCAGTAAAGTAGCGCTACCCCTCAATAAGGAAATAAAGATAACAATGAACGCTCAATCATTTATCGACGCAGGATTGCATTACACTCCCCACAGTTTTACCGTTCCTCTGGATTACCAAGACGCGAGCAAAGGCACCATTGAAGTCTTCGCCCGTTCGGTTTGCCTAGTTGGCGATGAAGAATCGACCAAACCTTGGTTGGTTTACTTTCAGGGCGGGCCTGGCTTTCCTTCTCCACGTCAAAACGGCAATAACGGCTGGGTAAAACGCGCCCTGCAAGAGTACCGAGTTTTACTTCTCGACCAGCGCGGTACGGGCAACAGCAGCGTAATTAATCACCAGACGCTTGCTCACCTCACGCCAGAGCAACAAGCAGACTACTTGAGCCACTTCCGAGCGGATAACATCGTGCGCGACGCGGAATACATTCGTGAGCAATTTGGCGTCGAAAAATGGGCGATCTTAGGTCAAAGCTTTGGTGGGTTTTGCTCCCTCACCTATTTGTCTTTGTTCCCAGATAGCTTGCTACAAAGCTACATCACAGGTGGCGTGCCATCAGTCTCACGTCATGCCGACGATGTGTATGAAGCCACTTTCAAACGCACCATGGAGAAAAACCAAGCGTTCTTCCAACAATTTCCAAGTGCGCAACAACTTTGCCAAAACATTGCGAATCACTTGCTGGAAAATGAAGAGTACCTACCAAATGGTCAACGCTTCACGGTGGAGCAATTTCAACAAATCGGCATCAACTTTGGTGTGAGTGATACTTTCTTACCAACTTACTATTGGCTAGAAAGCGCGTTGATTGAAGTGAACGGCAAACCACAACTTCGTTATGAGTTCTTAAACGATATGTTGGCGCAGCAAAACTTCCAAACCAACCCGATCTACGCCATTTTGCATGAATCGATTTACTGTCAAAGCTTCGCGTCGAATTGGAGTGCGCACCGCGTTCGCCAAACCCGATCAGAGTTTAATTATGAATCTGGCAAGCCATTTTACTTTACGGGGGAAATGGTCTTCCCATGGATGTTCGACCAATACGTTAACCTCAAGCCACTAAAAGACGCCGCAGAAATATTGGCCGCGAAAGAAGATTGGGCTGCGCTGTACGATCAAACACAATTGGCTCAAAATAAAGTGCCTGTCAGTTGCGCCGTTTACGCCGATGATATGTTTGTTGAAATGGATATCAGCCGAGAGACGCTCGCGTTAATCCCAAATTCAAAAGCGTGGATCACCAACGAGTACGAGCACAACGGTTTGCGTGCCGACGGTGAACGTATTCTCGACAGGCTCATAGCCATGGGCAAACAGACCGCAGCTACGTTGAAATAAGCACGGCAGACGTTAGAAAAACGCCTTTTCAGTATTTGGTGAAAAGGCGTTTATAGCAGTTTATGAACAATGGCGATCAGTCATTCACTCTTTGTCCCTAAACCTTTATCCCTCACCACCTCATGTATAAAACTGCGACATGTCCTTTCCTTGTCAATGACTCCGGTGATTATTTGGTGCTTCTTGCGCCTAACTTTTTTGAAGGGCCTAAAACAGAATAACAGCATAAATTTAAACCAAAAGTATCGGCCCCAACCTACCTAACCCACTATAATTAATGCTTATAATTTGAACACATAGCGGCTTCACCTGCGGACATGCTCCCCCTATCAAAGACCGCCAGGCCCCGCCTACTCATAATATCCGTATAATTTGTCCGTATTTCCGACTGGTTTAGTCAGGTATACTTCGTGCCGCTAAAATTTTAAGGTCGTTGACCACCTGTATTTTTAAAGGAAACCTCATGAGTCAGTATGTAGTTTGTGCGCTGTACAAGTTTGTTGAGCTGAATAACTATCAAGAGCTACGCGAGCCATTATTTGCGTTGATGGAAAAACACCATATTCGCGGAACATTACTACTGGCAAGTGAAGGTATCAACGGTACTGTTGCATCTGATCGTGCAGGTATTGATACGCTACTGGAGTGGCTAAACAACGAACCTCGTTTGACTGGCACCGTATACAAAGAGTCGTATTCTGAGACCCAGCCATTCAATCGCACCAAAGTGAAACTGAAAAAAGAGATCGTAACATTAGGTGTTGAAGGTATAGACCCTCGCCACGTAGTGGGTACTTACGTGAAACCTCAAGAGTGGAACGATCTTATTGCTGATCCTGAAGTGTTTGTTGTCGATACACGTAATGATTACGAAATCGAGATCGGGACATTCAAAGGCGCTGTAAACCCAAATACTGAAACCTTTCGTGAATTCCCAGACTATGTAAAAGAAAACATGGACCCGGCAAAACACAAGAAAGTTGCGATGTTCTGTACCGGTGGTATCCGCTGCGAAAAATCAACGGCTTACATGAAAGAACAGGGCTTTGATGAGGTCTACCACCTAGAAGGCGGCATTCTTAAATATCTTGAAGAAGTTCCTCAAGAAGAGAGCATGTGGGAAGGCGATTGTTACGTATTTGACGGTCGTGTTGCAGTGAACCACCAGCTAGAAAAAGCAGATTACGATTTATGTAACGCTTGTCGTCTACCGATCACTGAAGAAGACAAACAGTCAGAATTGTTCGAGCAAGGCGTGAGCTGTCCAAAATGTCACGGCACACACTCAGAAGAACAAATTGCTCGATTCCGCGAGCGTGAAAAACAAGTTGTTCTTGCAGAGCAGCGAGGCGAGCAGCATGTTGGTGGTGAAAGTGCCAAGCAAAGAGAAGCCCGACGTGCCGCTAAGTACGCGCAAAAAGAAGCGCAGCGTAAACAAGACTAAGCCCAACTCTCCTTATATTTAGCGAGCTGCCGTAAGGTGGCTCGCTTTTACTACGCACCAATACTCTTTCAATACAATTTTGTATCCCTCACCAATACCTCTAGTTGATTGTCTCTTTTGCCTTCGGGTAGCCCCACCATTTCATCATAAGCACTTTGATGCACTAGAACCTGCTTATTTGCTTTGATATTCCTGCACTTCTTTTGCATCTCGATCAGGGAATGAGCCCTCAAAAAGATACCGTTGTCATCAGTGATAAATTGCGCTTCTCCATCAATCACGACAGATGCCTGGTACAATGCGAGATCAAGCGAATGAATGACCAATTTGTCTACATAGAAGTATTTTTGTAACTTACTCAATGGTATTGCCATGTGTCACCTCCCTGAAAGTTACCTCTACGTTTTGTAGAATAAAACCGATCATTGGATGAGATTTCTTCGGTTTACTTGCGTACAACATCGGAAACAAAGAGGATTCCGATGCAAACAATCAATGTCGTGTGGTTAAAGCGAGATTTAAGGCTGACTGACCATCAACCACTAACTCAAGCATTATCAACAAAGCACCCAACTGTGCTTTTGTATATTGTTGAACCATTGCTATTGAACAACCCACACTATTCTGAGCGCCACTGGCGATTTGTTTGGCAATCACTGCAAGACATGGATGAAACGCTCAAAGCGTATGGGCATCGAATCACGGTGCTGTTTGACGATGCCTTAGCATGTTTCCAATCAATTCAAGCGCAATATCAAATCAACGCTGTTTTTTCTCACCAAGAAATAGGACTCAACTGCACCTTTGAACGAGACCGACAAGTTGCCGCTTGGCTGTATGAGCAGAACATCGACTGGTTTGAATTCGAACACGGTGCTGTAATCAGAGGTGCAATAAACCGGCAAGGTTGGGACAAACATTGGGACTCTATCATGAGAGCCTCAATAAGCCCTATTGAGCTCCAAACCGACTTATTGCATTCATTGGATGCAGAAGCTCTCGGCTGTTCGTTTTCGCCACCATCATCCTGGCTATCAAAATGCAAAGGAATGCAAACGGGAGGAAGCCGGCTCGCTTGGAAAACACTAGAGGACTTTTTCCATCGTCGAGGTCGTGATTACTATCGAAGTATTTCTAGTCCCACAGCCTCACGCACAGCCTGTACTCGACTTTCTCCATACCTCGCTTGGGGTAACATATCCTTGCGTGAAGTTTATCAATACCTTTTGAAACACTGGCAAGTCGCTGGATTTCGTCGCAGCTTAATTGCATTGTCTTCACGGCTTCATTGGCACTGTCACTTCATCCAAAAATTCGAATCGGAATACGACATGGAGTTTTACTGCGTTAATCGGGCTTACGAACCATTGATTAGACAAAGTAGTACTTTCGATGAAGAAAAGTTAGCAGCATGGAAATCCGGGCATACTGGCGTACCTTTGATTGATGCCTGCATGCGCTGTTTGCACCACACTGGTTACATTAACTTTCGCATGCGTGCCATGCTGGTTAGCTTTCTTACTCACCACATGAACATGGATTGGCGAGTAGGTGTAACGCATTTAGCGCAACTGTTTCTCGACTTTGAGCCTGGAATTCATTACCCACAATTCCAAATGCAAGCAGGAGTAACCGGGACTAACACAATCCGTATTTATAATCCGATCAAGCAAGCCCAAGAACATGATCCTAACGGTACGTTCATCTACAAGTGGGTACCTGAGTTACAAATGGTTCCTCCCCCTCTTTTATTCGAGCCCTGGACAATGACCCAGATGGAAGCTGTCATGTATCAATTGCAGCCAGATAGCCGTTACCTTGCACCTTTTATCGCACCAGACAAAGCAGCTAAGGCAGCAAGAGAGCGCTTATGGACGTGGCGGAAACGAGCTGATGTGAAACAAGAAGGCAGACGAATTCTTGCGCGACATGTTAGACCCTCAAAAGAAAGTAGGACGCGATGATCATCTTTCAATCACGATGCGTACAAATGCAAACACACTCCAGGGAACCCGTTGTACCCTCAACTAGTAAGGAACACATTATGTTCAAACGTATCTTAGTTATCGCGGCGACACTGATGGCGACATTATCTTTTATGCTTCCCGTCAAGGCTCATGAGCATGGCATGATGAAAGCCGATATTGTCGACGTTGCCGCTGAAAATGGCTCTTTCAATACGCTTGTTGCTGCGGTGAAAGCAGCGGGCCTGGTTGACACTCTCAAAGGGGAAGGCCCATTTACTGTTTTTGCACCAACGGATGACGCTTTTGCAAAACTGCCAGACGGCACAGTCGACATGCTCTTAATGCCGGAAAACAAAGACAAGTTAGTATCTGTTTTGACTTATCACGTCGTCCCAGGGAAAGTGATGGCTGCCGATTTTGTTAAGCTAGACAAAGCGACTACGGTTCAGGGGCAAGATGTGATGATTAAAACCATGGGCGATAAAGTCATGGTTAACGATGCAAATGTCATCGCAACCGATGTGAAAGCTAAAAACGGTGTCATTCACGTGATTGATACTGTCATTATGCCGAAATAACACCATCCAGAGGGCGGTACACTCCGCCCTTTAGACAGAACTTCTTCCACCCTTAGCACGATTCCTCTCCATTTATCCCCAACAAACCTCCATTCATTCTCCATGATTATTAATAAGATAAAAACAAAATTAAAATCAATATCTTGCAATACGATACTGCATAATATTGACGAGGTTAAGATATCGTTATCTTTCAATTTGAGAACAGGATTCCATGTCAGTGACGTTTACTTTTCCACATGTAAATTCTTAAGCTAAATTTTGGCTGCTCAATCACATTTCGGCAAACCATTCGAAAGGGTGGGACGCAAAGCTTCCGGTCTGTCAGCATTTAAAAATCTAAAAGAATGCTCATGATAGCGGGGTTACCATGACTCAGTGTTACAGAAGTCCAATTTCTGTAGCGTTGCTTTATGCTCAGCATGCGCCGGGGTGTGACATTAGTTTGTCAGCCATAACAGAGGACATGTGATGAAATCATTTCCAACCAAATCCGTACTCGCGTTAGCACTTGCAAGCATTAGCTCAGGTGCTGCGGCTCACGGTTATGTATCAGAAACCAATGGTGGTGTCGCTGCAAGTCGCTCGGCACTATGTAAGTATCCATCGCCAGATACTAACGAAAAAAATAATAACTGCGGTGCGATTCAATATGAACCGCAAAGCGTTGAAGGCCCTGATGGCTTTCCCGAAACAGGGCCTCGCGATGGTAAAATAGCGAGTGCCGAAACCGCTTTAGCAGCTGCCCTTGATGAGCAAACTGCCGACCGTTGGGTAAAACGCCCTATTCAAGCAGGTACACAAACTTTTGAATGGACATTTACCGCTAACCACGTGACGCGCGACTGGAAATATTACATCACCAAGCCTGATTGGAACCCAAACGCTTCACTATCACGAGACTCTTTTGATCTAACTCCTTTCTGTGTCGTCGACGGCAATATGGTTCAACCCCCGAAACAGGTAAGCCATCAATGTAATGTGCCTACTCGCGAGGGATACCATGTCATCCTGGCAGTATGGGATGTTGGCGACACTGCAGCCTCATTTTATAACGTGATCGATGTGAAATTTGATGGTGACAGTCCCGTTATTCCAGATTGGAAGCAAGGCGGTCAAATTATTCCTACAATGGATTTAAATATTGGGGATTCGGTTTATACACGCGTATTTGATCAAGCAGGTGAAAACGTGGCGTATAGAACTGAACTAGAAATTACCGATGCAGCAATGGGCCAAGCGAAAAACTGGTCTTACGCACTCGCGACTAAGCTAAACCAAGAACAAGCAAAACTGCAAGCCGGGCAGTATGCAGAGGATAAATTCACTCCTGTTTATGGTACTAATCCGGTGTATCTGCAAGCAAATAGCGGCCTTGAGCGAGTAGAGATCGGCTATAACATTGAAACTCCTGTTCCAGAATACTCACTCACAGTAGATGGCTTAGCAGACGAATATATCATTGAGTCAACACCGACAACGTTGGATCTGACACTAACTGCTGAAGGCGATTTAAATGCAGAACTCACCGTTTACAATCACCATCGCGAGCCACTTGCAAGTTGGGCAAACGAAATGAAAGACGGCTCGGTAGAGGCGATATCGCTCGCTTTAAGTAAATCGGAGCCGGGTCACCATATGCTCGTAACACGTATTAAGGATAAAGATGGCAACTTGGTGGATCAGCAAACACTCGACTTTCACTTAAAAGAAGAGTCAGTTACTCCACCACCATCTGATGAGTACGATTTTGTCTTCCCTGAAGGACTATCTAGCTACACGGCGGGCACAAAAGTGCTTGCCAGCGACGGGGGCATTTATCAATGTAAACCTTTCCCATACTCTGGTTACTGTATGCAGTGGAAAGAAAGCGCAAATCATTACGAGCCTGGAATAGGTTCACACTGGGAGATGGCTTGGGATAAAGTCAACTAAATCACCCTTTGAACGTTAAGTAAAAAGAGCCTCACGATGAGGCTCTTTTATAATCAAACGCAAAAATGACAGCTTTCCCGGTCTAAACCATGAACACCAGATAAACTAGTGAGATGCGCTCGCCCCTCAATCAGCCCCATTTCATACCCTTCTAGTAAAACGGATTGTCGCATTGATAAGCGCTGAACATGAAAATTATCTGGTGGGGCAATCACCCTAACATGTGTTCCTGGTGGAGGGTTACGAATAAACTCTAATGATTGATTATAGTTATCTGCACGTCTTAACATCGCATCCGCCATTTTGGGGTGCTCCGCAAACAGTTTCTTCATCAGCCATGTGGTCTTAACTGGCTTTTTGGCATAATTCAGCGGGTGAGAGAGTACTACGGTTATGTCGCGAGCCCCTCGACGATAAGCCTCACGCACTGGGATAGAATCAGCGACCCCACCATCGGTATAACAACCGCCAGAAAAACAAGGGGTATGCTTGTAGGCAATCGGTAATGCTGTTGTCGCTTCAATCGCATGGTGAAAATTATCACGTGTCACGCGGTAATAATCTGCCTGCCCTGTATCTACATTTGTTGTCGCTGCGAGAAAAGGAACGCCATTAAACAGTTTATTTTCATCGACGGGATACAAGCGATTAGATTCTTCAAACAGCCACTTCACATCGATGAGGTCCCCACCTTTAACGAAGCGAGTTGGGTCAAAAAAGCGTTTGCTTGTGGCCAGCTTAGTAATGACGTTAATACTGCGATGCGGGTAGTCGGTCAAATACCCAATCAAATTTGATGCACCAGCAGATACACCGATTGCAAAATCAAACGGTTTATAACTCTGCTCTAAAAACGCATCTAACACTCCGCTTGCGAAGACGCCTCGCATCGCGCCACCTTCTACTACAATTGCTTTTGTTGCCATATTTCCCCCATTCTCCTTGCCAAAAGAGTAATGAAATTCGTGCAATCACAACAATTGAATATTCTTATTATTGAAATAGGTGAAGTCTATTTATTTCTCTCTTAGAAAATGAAAACTAAAGTTCAAAAAATCCGTACCCGTTAGAAATGTAATTGCGGGCTTAACCAAGGTGGCAAGGTCTAAGAGAAATCTAGGAGAAAACCGTTTTATAGGCTTCGCCCGCGCCATCAATGAACATTTGAGTACCAATAACCGCTAGAATTAAGCCCATCATTTTAGTCACAACATTTAGAGCACTTGGTCCAACCGCTTTGACCAATTTGTCTCCAAATAAAAACAGTACATAGGTGATCACACACAGGACAGCGAAAGAGACGATAGTAATAATGGTTTGATCGAAACCACCCGCTGTCGCAAAGTTCATCGCGGTAGCAATCGTTCCAGGCCCAGCTAATATTGGCATCGCCAGTGGAGACACAGCAATACTCAATGCCGCCCGTTGCTGAGCTGGTGAATACGCCTTCTCTTTGGTTTTCTGATGCGTCGAATCACCTTGAAGCATGTTAAAACCTATCAAAAACACCAAAATACCGCCTGTTATTCGCAATGCATAAAGCGTGATACCAAACAAATCAAAAATTAACTTACCGGCAATAGAAAATATCGCGATGATAATAAATGCAATAAAAACCGAGCGAAGCGCAATGGAACGGATGGTTTCTTTATCTTCATCAGCAGTTAAACTCAAAAAGATGGGAATATTGGCGATAGGGTTCATGATGGCAAAGAAGCCCATAAACACCGTAACTGTATGAACAATGAGTTCTTTCATATTTTCCACTGCATTTAAATTATTGATTCTAAAAACAGTATATACGCTCTCAAACAGAACGAGTGGTGTATTCTCGATTCGCCTTCACACTTATGCGCCAAGCATTGTTTTTCTTTTGAGATAGTTTACCGACTCATCAAATGTCGCTAAGGTGAGTCTTCAGCCTTTACACGTAACAGGGGATGTTAAGTCACCATGAACAGCACGATTCAAACAATTCTCAATCACCGCTCAATTCGAAAATTCACCTCACAACCGATTGAGAGCGAACAATTAGATGCCATTCTTCAAGCCGGCCTTGCGGCGTCCTCATCAAGCATGTTGCAAGTCGTTTCAATTATCCGCGTGACCGACAAAGAAAAACGTACACTATTAGCTCAATATGCCGGAAATCAAGGGTACGTTGAAAGCGCGGCTGAGTTTTTGGTGTTTTGTATTGATTACCAGCGCCATGCCAGTATCAACCCAGATGTTCAAGCTGATTTTACCGAGTTAACGCTAATAGGCGCTGTAGACTCGGGGATCATGGCACAAAATTGCTTGCTTGCGGCGGAGTCGATGGGACTAGGAGGCGTGTATATTGGTGGTTTACGAAACAATGCCCCAAAAGTAGACGAATTATTAGGTTTACCTAAAAATACCGCCATTTTATTTGGTATGTGTCTTGGTCATCCAGATCAAGCCCCTGAAGTAAAACCTCGCCTACCTAAGCATGTCGTGGTGCATGAGAATCAGTATCAAGACCTAAACTTGGATGATATTCAGACGTATGACCAAACCATGCAAAACTACTATGCAAACCGTTCGAGCAATCAAAAACAGAGTACTTGGTCGCAAGAAGTCACCAGTAAACTGGCTGGCGAATCACGTCCGCACATCCTGCCTTACTTAAACAGAAAAGGGCTCACTAAAAGGTGATGACTACAATACGATAGGATCAAAAAAGGCCTCTGAAGAGGCCTTTAGAATTTATCAGCAAAAACTTGCTTAGTTACCGCCTGTCGCGCCAGTGCCTGGACCCGGTGGATCTTCAGGTTCAATTGGCTCACCGACTTCCGCATCTGGGATTTGTGGTACTTCAGGTTCGATATCTTCTAGTGGAGTGTCGTTATCAATAGCCTCTTGTACATCAGCAACAACTTTCTGAGTATCTTCAGCTGGAATCGTTACGTAGATAACATCACCCGAATCATTCTCAGGATAATTTGGGTTCGCCGCGATTACATCTTCTGTTATTGCTTTTGCAGCAACAGCTACAGCTTCAGGCGAAGCTGTTGGGTTCGCTTTGATGATATCTGATACAACGTTTGCTGTTGCAACTAGCTGAGTAGCAAGTGCGCTGTTACCACCCTCACTACCAAGTCCTGCTACTACAGATTCTGTTTCACGAAGGATTTCGTCAACTGTTTTACCACTTGCATTGATATCGATACCCAAATTCTCGAATACTTTTTCAGCGATATCAGAAGAGTATACTTCACCATCTTTTAAAGAGTTAGCAACCAAAGTCGTAAATGGAGAGCCTGTTACCAATGAATCCGTCTGGGCTAGGCCTTGAGGGATTTTGTAGTCAGATGTAATAGGTTTACCATTTGACGCGTCTTTACTATCTTCTGTGTGCGTTAATACGAAAGCACAATCACCTGGCGCATTTACAACGTTGATATTTTCAAAACGCGCTTTACCAACCATACCTTCATAGTTTGTTGTATTTTCAATAGCGTCGTATGTCTCACCACCACATACTGCTTGAACTTTCATGCCGATAACAGCTGGGTCATAAGCCTGAACTGAGTATCTTTTTACCTCAGGATCGCTGTCACTACCACAACCTGCTAGTAGGACTGCTGCCACACTTGCCGTTAAAAGTTTGATTTTCAAAATTAGCTCCAATATTTGTTGTTATATCCGACCGCAACAGGAAGCATAACGGCAGTTGCATATAGTGTAAATAGGATGCATACAACTTTGGCATGAGTTTTTTCACATTCTTGCCTGTTTGCTTGTGCAAAATCATGCATTCATCTCAATAACGTTAAATAGACACAATTTTGTCATGTATTCGTCAGTATTTTTTCAAGTAACTTGTTGCCTTTATTGCAACCAGATGGATAATAGTTGACTATTTTTTGTGGGTCGGATTTTCACACCTTCATTAATGAAACTAAGAGCTCTAAGTCGCTAGCAGCCATTTGGAGTGTTTATTACACAAATAATTCTGAATGGACTCGCTTTCTAAAGGCTTAAAACTGCAGTAAATCATCAATATTGATGAAATGCAGTTCAATTAGAATGAATCAATTTCAGTCGGCAAACTTTCTTTCGGTAGTTATAAACCAATGAACACATTTAATAAATTTTTGGGGATATCAGTACTTCCTATCCTTCTTACAGGGTGTACTTTGCCTGGTAGCCACCTTTCGGTCAGTGACAAAACAGTCATGAGCACTGAATCGAGTGATATAGAGTCTCAGGTTACCGTTTATCCCTTAACTTTGGAGCGCGTAACGTCTTTAAATTCAGTGGACCCTTTTTCAAAACCAAACCCAGAGTTAGATATTGAAATCGCAAAATATGAATACGAAGTAGGACCTGGCGATATCCTAAATATCACTATTTGGGATCACCCAGAGCTAACGATCCCAGCGGGCTCATACCGAAGCTCAGCCGAAGCGGGTAACTGGGTGCATTCGGATGGCACGATCTTCTACCCTTACATAGGTGTCGTACATGTTGAAGGCAAAAACGTACGTCAGATTCGTGCAGACATTGCAAGCCGCCTTGCAAAATACATTGAGAGCCCACAGGTCGATGTAAGCGTTGCGGCATTTCGCTCTAAAAAGACTTATGTAACTGGCGAAGTTAACAAGCCAGGACAACAACCAATTACAAACATCCCCCTTACACTTCTAGATGCTGTGAATAGAGCTGGCGGACTGGCTGCCGAGGCTGATTGGCGTAATGCGACACTGACACGCAATGGCGTTGTTGAAAACGTCTCTTTGTATGCTCTGATGCAACAAGGCGATTTAACTCAAAACCGCCTTCTAAAGCCTGGTGATATTGTTCATATTCCTCGAAACGATGCGCAAAAAGTATTTGTTATGGGCGAGGTTAACGATCCGAAATTACTCAAAATTGATCGTAGCGGCATGAGCCTTACTGAGGCTCTTAGCAGCGTTGGTGGTATCAGTGAAATCTCCGCAGATGCTACCGGTGTGTTTGTCATCAGACGTTCAAAAGAAGAAGCTAAAATGGCGGACATTTATCAGCTAGATGTTTCTGACGCTTCTGCTTTGGTGATTGGTACTGAGTTTGATCTCAACCCTTACGACATAGTCTATGTGACGGCTGCACCTGTTAGTCGTTGGAATCGTGTGATTGCTCAGCTCGTTCCAACCATTTCCGGCTTTAATGAACTAACCGAAGGTGTACTACGAGTACGCACTTGGCCGTAAAACAACGTGCCGCAAGAAAATTATCTCTTGCGGCACGTAATCGATAGCTACTCAGCTCAATTGCGCAATATAAAGAAGCCAGCAATTCAGTTGAGATCATAAGCATACAACTTAAAGTAGGGTAAGCATTTGTTTTCTAATATTCTTGTCGTCTGTGTCGGTAATATTTGCCGCTCTCCAACAGGAGAGCGGCTTTTGCAGTCTTTACTACCAAACAAACATGTCGCATCAGCAGGAATCGCAGTAGATAAGAGCCATCTAACGGGAAAAGCTGCTGACGAGATGGCAACCACTATCGCGAACGAACATGGCGTAAGCTTAGATGGACACGAAGCACGACAATTAACACCTGAGCTTTGCGCTCAATACGATCTGATATTGGTTATGGAAAAAGGTCATTTAGAAGCCTTAACCAAAATCGCTCCTGAGGCACGAGGTAAAACGATGCTGTTTGGACAGTGGATAAATGAACAAAACATCCCTGATCCATACAGACAAAGTAGAGAAGCTTTCGAACATGCATATACGCTTATAGAAAAAGCAGCAAAAGCGTGGTCTCAAAAACTATAAGCCGCAAGGCTAAATAAACGCCAATGGCAAGGTATTTAAGAAGTTAAAGTAATGACAACACAAACTATTAAGCAATCACGTCAAGCCGACGATGAGATCGATTTGGGAAAGTTATTTGGGATCATTCTCGATGCCAAATGGCTCATTCTATGTACCGTAGTCCTATTTTCAATTATAGGCGTCGGCGTTGCCATTCTATCAACACCTATCTATAAAGCTGACGCTCTTATCCAAATCGAAAGTAAGAGTTCAGGTGGTATTTCAGCGATGGTTGGTGATATGGGAGAGCTGTTTTCAGCAGAATCATCAGCGACAACAGAAATAGAGATCATCAAATCTCGTATGATCTTGGGCGGTACTGTTGATAAGTTCAACTTAACGACTGTCGTTTCTCCAAACTACATGCCAATTATTGGTAAAGGCCTAGCTCGACTACAAGGTGAGCAAATCAGTCTGAGCGTTTCACGATTTAATGCTCCTTCTTACGCAGTTGGCGTTCCTTTAACTCTTGAAGTTATTGATTCTGAAAAACAGATGTTCAGGCTCTTAGAAGATGACAATAACGTCATTTTAGAAGGTAAAGTTGGTGAACTGCTTGAGAAGAATGGATACCAGTTTTTGGCGACTGAACTTGTGGCTCAAACTGGTGACTCATTCACGGTCAGCAAAATCAGTAAATTAGATGCAATTAATAAACTTCAAGAAAACTTATCGATTAGCGAACGTGGTAAGCAAACCGGGATTATATCTTTAAGCTTCTCTGGTGAAGACCGAGCTAAGATTCAAGATATCTTGAACGACATTAGCCAAAACTACTTCTTACAAAACGTTCAAAGAAATTCTGCAGAGGCAGAGCAAAGCCTCGAGTTCTTGAAAGGTCACCTCCCAGACATCAAAACAAAACTGACCGCTTCTGAAGACGTTTTAAATCGGTTCCGTCAAGAAAATGAATCTATCGACTTAGGCCTTGAAGCTCAGTCAACGCTGAAAGTAATGGTTGAGTTAGAAGCACAGCTAAATGAGCTTACATTCAAAGAAAGTGAGATCAGCCAACGCTTCACACAGGATCACCCAGCTTATAAGTCGCTACTTGATAAACGTGAAACACTATTAAAAGAGAAAGAACGTCTTAATAAACAAGTTCAAAAGTTACCGAAAACACAGCGTGAAGTTCTACGTATGACACGCGATGTAGAAGTAAACCAACAAATCTACATCCAACTATTGAACAAGGTTCAAGAGCTCAACATTATTAAAGCCGGAACAGTTGGCAACGTTCGAATCTTAGATAGCGCTCAATCTTTCTCTAAGCCAATTAAGCCGAAAAAAGCGCTTATCGTTGTGCTAGCAACACTGCTTGGCGGTATGGCAGGCGTGGCTTTCGTATTAATTCGTGCAGCATTCCACCGTGGTGTGGAAACACCAGATCAAATTGAACAAATTGGCATGCCAGTTTACGCAAGCGTTCCAAAATCTATTCAACAACTGGAATTTGCAAACAAGCTTAAGCGCAACAAAGGCAGCAACAATGAGCTAGTCCTTCTAGCGGAAGCTAACCCAGCCGATCTTTCCATTGAGGCTCTACGTAGTCTTCGCACTAGCTTGCACTTTGCAATGATGGAAGCGAAGAATAACGTTCTTATGATTTCAGGTCCTGCACCATCTATCGGCAAAACATTTGTATCGACCAACTTTGCGGCCGTCGCTGCGAAAACCGGTCAGAAAGTGCTGCTTATTGATGCGGATATGCGTAAAGGTTATTTGCAGCAATGCTTCGGTCTACGTTGGGACAACGGTCTTTCTGATTACTTGAGCGGTAAGACATCCCTTAGCAACATCATTAAATCGACATCCATTGATAATTTAGATGTTGTGACTCGCGGCCAAGTACCACCAAATCCGTCAGAACTTCTTATGCACCCTCGCTTCAAGAGCTTTGTTGACGAGATGTCTGCACAATACGATCTAGTCATCATCGATACACCGCCTGTACTCGCAGTTACCGACCCAAGCATTGTTGGCGCGCTTGCAGGAACAACTCTGATGGTCGCTCGTTTTGATCAAACGACTTTGAAGGAGATTGAAGTCGCGCAAGGTCGCTTCGAGCAATCAGGCGTTGAAGTTAAAGGTGTGATTCTCAATGCAGTTGAGAAAAAAGCATCTAACTCATACGGCTATGGATACGGCTACTATAACTACGCGTACAAAAGCGAATCATAACTTGAATTTAGATCGCTAATTAAACCAAATATGACAAAGCCCTGCTAGAAACAGCAGGGCTTTTTCTATTGCACTCTTAATTGCTTGTACGTAATCAAACTAAGCAAGACAAAGAATATTGGGTCACTCCAACCAAAACCGACAAATACTCCGATAATGCCGGCATAGGTAGTAATCACTGCCCCTAAGCCATTAGTAATCAATAATGCTTTAAACAGCTGTTTCGCAGTATGCCCTGATTCCACATTACGTAACATCAAACTCACCGCAGCGATTCCACCTAAAAAGATCGAAGTATGCTGCGATAAAAACAGCGCGTACTGGTCGTTAATTTGTACTCCATAGATCGGCCACATTATGGTTGGTACAAAAAACAACGCAAAAGCGAATACCGTATATACGACACCATGAGCGGTTAGAAAAGTGCGGTTGGTCATCATCTCCTTATCCTCTAATAGGCCCTTGATTGAGCGTAGTTAACGGCACATTGATATCGAGAATTTGACCTCGTACTTCGACTACGCCCATTTTTCGTAAGCGTGCGGCATGCATTTCGAGATAAGCTTGCGCCGTGGCTTCATCTTCAAAAAGATAGATACCACCACCGAGTTTGTCTTTTTCGCTTTCCGTCCAGATTTTCCAAATCATGCCCGGCTCTTGGTTAATCGACTTAGCTAAGTCGACCAGAGCATTCGACATCTCGTCACCAAACGGACCATGAAATTCAAAATCAACTTGCAATAATTTCGCCATCTTGAGTCTCCTCTTCTTATTGACTCGTTTTCGATGACAAGATTATTACCTTTATAAAACTGACAGAAAAGTTCATAATTTCGCCATTAACTGTCTAAAAAATTGACTCATGAGACTAAAAACGACCTTAGAACAATGGCAAACGCTACAAGCGATTAATCAAGAAGGCAGCATTCAATCCGCAGCTTTACTGCTCAACAAGAGCCATACCACATTGATCTACTCGGTGAGGAAGTTAGAAGACCAACTTGGTATTCAACTTATCGAAGTACGAGGGCGCAAAGCGGGTTTGACAGAGCACGGCAAAACCATACTGCGTCGTGCACAATCCATGCTTGAACAAGCGCGGGAACTAGAAGTCATCAGCGAGCAGTTAAAAAGTGGGGTGGAATCTCAAATCACGGTCGCAATAGATCATCTTTGTGACCCTTATTGGCTTTATGCACCACTCAGTCAATTTTTGGAGGACAACAACACGACCTCCGTTCAAGTGGTTGAAACGTCACTGAGCAAAACAACCGAAATGGTCGTAAATGAGCTCGCTGACATCGCAATCATCAACTTACCGATAACCAACTACCCTGCCGAAGCATTTGGCGTAACAACCATGCTGCCTGTAATCGCAGCACACCATCCACTCGCTAAAAAGCCGCATGTTTCCATCGACGATTTTGCAACCACCAGCCAAATTGTCATCCGTGACTTAGGTGATTCAGACAAAACGAAAAGAGATGTGGGTTGGTTACGCGCACGTCAGCGTATTACCGTCGATAACTTCGACCACGCTTTTCACGCCGTAGAGCAAGGCGTTGGATTTTGTCGGCTACCAGCGCACTTAGTCGCAGCCCGCAAGAGCGATAAAATTAAAGTATTGGAGATCGAACACTCCCATCAATATCAAGTTGCGCTGCACCTCACTTTACCCAAAGGAGCCAAAAGTGGTCCTGCGACTCAAGCGCTTTATCGTACTTTACTCAAAAGTGTAGAAACTCGAGTCTAGCAACAGTGGTATTGAGTTGAATCGCTAGTGTTATCGCCTATTGATTCTCCCTAAATATAGAGAAACGGCCATTTTGTGACGCTACACTCTCACAAAAGGTTGCACGAAGGATAGCGACCACCTACTATCACTCTGCTCATGCCTAAAGCACCCAACACTCGCGGAAAGAACTCGGTTCACGGCAATATCCTCACCTGCTTGGTTTAGCAGGCACAATCTGTTTTTACCTTCTTTTTAGCTTCTATATAGGCGAGTGTGGAAGAAATAAGAAAGGTGAAATATGAACTCTACAAATAGCTTCTCGATCAATATCAATCAGCAAAAATCCATTGCTAAAAAAAGGCTCAAAGCTATCCGCCTATACGATGACGCCACGTTGGAGTTAGTTAAGCGATTTCACTCCAAACCAGAATCTTTGGCTCCCAATACAATTCAATTGGCTGACGTTCAACATGCACTCGCAAGAGAACTGGGCTTATCCAGTTGGAGTAAACTAAAAGTTCATGTCGAAGAGCTAGAAGCGCACAAACTAGCCATCAAAGAACAAAAACCGCCCCTAGATGCAAAAGTAAAAACGCTACACGTTCGTTGTGGCCACGACATTCAACAACAACTTAAAGCCAGCGGATTTGAAGGGGCATTTTTAGCCCTGATCGATCCGCTTTGTATTGGCCCCATACCAGCAACACCACAGAACTTCCTTGCCATTCGTGCCCAATATGTCGTAGAGACTCTGCTGCCTGTGATGAAGCGTGAAGACTCGGTTCAAGATATAGTCACATTGGAACAATCAAACCTCGATCTGTTGCAAAGTGATGTATTTGAACGAATCGTCTTTTGGGTCGAACATGACAGTTATGATCAATTGATGCTAATTCGTGCTCTAACACAGTTAGAGAATGTAGAGAATAAAGTGATAGAGGTCATTGAGTTGAACCAGTTCCCGGGCACTGAACGATTCATCGGCTTTGGGCAGTTGCCTGAAGAAGCTATTCGTTCTTGTTGGCGATACCGTAAACCTGTGACAGCAAAATTATTCAGTCAGGCTAAACGGTGTTGGCACGCTATTACATCACCGACACCTATTTCCATAGTTAATTTGATTCAGCAGCATAACCTGGATTGCTTGCCCAATATATTCAACGTGCTTAAACGCCATTTGCAAGAGTTACCTAATTCACAAACTGGATTGAGCTTGACACAACACCTCGCACTAAAGGTTTTGAGCTCGCAAAATCGTTCAATTCCCATCAAAGATTGGTTTGAGCAATATCAACAACTAGAACCTCTTCCTTACCTAGGAGACGTGATGTTTTACGCGTTACTCCTCCCTCTAGCACAGTGTCAAACACCTTTGATCACGATTGAGTCACGTGAAAGGCACTGGTGGGAACAAAGCGTCCGTATCACTGAGGCTGGCAAGCAGTGTTTGGAAGGCTTAATACGAGCGAAACAATGCTATTGGGTTGGAGGGATTAAAAATACTAGTCAAAGTTATTGGAGCTGGGATCACCTCCAACTAACTACACTTGCCAACCATCATTGAGTTGACAAATATGAAAGCATAAAGGGTTCGTTGGCTCTGATGAACACTCAATACTAAAGTATCGCTAAAGAAGCGACCGCTAGCCTGAATATAACTTAAATAGTTATGCAGAAATGCATCCACTCAAAGAGAGTATGCACTCTATCTCTTATTGGAATATATTGTAAATCCTCTTTGTTATCGGTTGTATATTCGATAAAAGTGTTAAAATACAAACTTTTCATCCGGCCAATTCGTTAATATTTGGTTAAAATCCCATTTTTATTAGTGATAAAGTTCACATCTATCGACCATTCAGAGGATTATTCTTTCGTATTTTCGCACTCCGCTGCTAATCTGCACGCCGCCTTGAAGTGAACTCAAGGTGCATAACTATAAGGAGTGTTCTCATGAATACCAAGAAACCGATGTCGCTCACCAGCCGCGTAATTTTGGGTATGGTAGCGGGTATCTTGACAGGATTTGCAATTCGCACACTTTTTGCCGACAACGGATTTGTCGACGCATACATTGTTAATGGATTATTCGAAGTTGGTGGACAGATCTTCGTTGCCAGCTTAAAAATGCTTGTTGTACCGCTAGTATTTGTTTCGCTAGTTTGTGGTACCAGCTCTCTAAAAGACCTATCTACATTGGGTCGCATGGGTGGTAAAACCCTTGCTTTCTACGTAGCAACGACCGCTATCGCAATCACACTTGCTCTAACCATGGGTACGCTATTCCAGCCGGGTGCTGGTGCAGACCTAACCGCAGCAAGTTCATTCCAATCAGCCGAAGCGCCATCTTTAGGTCAGGTGATCATCGATATGTTCCCGACCAACCCAATCAGCGCAATGGCAGAAGGTAAAACTCTGCAAGTTATTGTGTTCGCGGTACTATTTGGTATCGCGATCAGTGCAGCAGGTAAGCCAGGCGAGCGTATCGCAGCATTCTTCTCTGATCTGAATGAAGTGATCATGAAGCTGGTCGCGATTTTGATGAACTTGGCGCCTTATGGGGTGTTCTTCTTAATGGCGAAGCTATTCACTGGTCTTGGTCTGGGCGCGATCGTCAATCTGGCAGAGTACTTCTTAGTACTGGCTGGTACGCTTGTCCTACACGGTCTAGTCACTTACAGCTTGATGTTAAAAGGTTTCACTGGTCTAAACCCAATTACGTTCCTACGCAAGATGGAAGACGCGATCATGTTTGCTTTTTCTACAGCATCATCGAACGCGACGATTCCAGTGACAATGGAAACAGCAAAGCACCGCATGGGTGTTGAGAACCGTGTATCATCGTTCACTGTACCACTTGGTGCAACCGTGAACATGGACGGTACGGCGATCATGCAAGGCGTAGCAACTGCGTTTATTGCTCAAGCTTTCAATATTGATTTAACTATGGGCGATTACCTAATGGTTATCATGACGGCAACTCTGGCGTCTATCGGTACCGCAGGTGTTCCTGGTGTGGGTCTAGTAATGTTGGCAATGGTATTGAACCAAGTAGGCCTGCCTCTAGAGGGTATTGCACTTATCATGGGTGTTGACCGTCTTCTTGATATGATTCGTACCGCGGTAAATATCACTGGTGATAGTGCTGTGACCGTCATCGTTGCGAAATCAGAAGGTGCATTGGATGAAGCTCGCTTCAACGACCCAATGGCAGGCGTAGCCGAAGAAGAAGTGCATCTGAAGCGCGCGGAAGCTTAAATACTTCCAAGTTAAATTATCCTGTCTAAGCAAAAACCACCTTACTCTAAGGTGGTTTTTTATTTCCAATTAACCCGAAATCAAAAAGGTTTAGATAAAATTCTCGTCCCCCGAGGTTGTTTCAATTACTAATAGGTCAGTAGTTAGATTCTATATTAGTTCATCTAGAGGGTTAAGATAACTCGCCTATGTTTATCACTTTGAAAATGATATAAGGGACATTTTCATCATATAGAGATACAAATTCCATTATCAAATTAAAGTTCAAAACCAAATCGCGATAGATAGTAGTCTGATAATTAAGTTGGTACTAAGATACATACATCATAATTTCATGTTTAAAAATAGTCTTTTTTTATTCATATTCTCATTTCCAATACTTGCATTAGGTTTCAACGAAAGTATGTTCGATTTTTTTAAGAAATTTAAATATACATTAAGCCCAGAGATAAAAGGTACTTTAGTTCTTGATCAAAGACCTCTAAAAAATTTAACCGTTTACTTAGAAGCTAATTTTTTAAAGAATGCTTACAAAAGGAGTTCAATTACTAATGAGTTAGGTGAATTTCACTTTAAGACAGTCATACATTCTCAAAGGTTTAAAGAATCAGCTTTGAATCAAACATATTCATATATCGGAATATATACCTATATAAATGAAGAAAAGAAGTACATTTGGGAGTCTCAGTTAAGCTACGTTTCACCGCCTATATTTATAAAAGATAACTTAAATAACCTTTACTGTGAGCTTAAAAATAAAGAATTCCGATATTTTTTCAAAAATATCAATCTAGAAAGTGCTCGAGATCTAATGGTTATTAGCAACTGCAATTTAAATGGATTTTTATATAAAACAGAGTTTACGGAGGATACATAATGCCGTCTTTAACACCAAAACTTGCATCAGAGATCGCGAACATACCGTATGGAGTATACCAGGGACAAGGGAGACTAGCGTTTAGGGGAGAAGGAGGTTTTGAAAAACACTTTGCATTTTCGCAGCAAGATGTTTTTAGTGGCCGAACTGGAGGCATCACAGGATTAGATCGTATACCATTGTTTAGAAAAGTGGTACCTGGTGTAATGAGAACATCTGAAGCATTTGCGGTAATTGGTATTGGGAAAGGAAAATATAAGGGAGATTTAGTAATTTCCATTAGAGGGACGCAAAACGCCAATGATTGGGTAACCAACCTAAATGTCGGCCTTAAAGGCTCTCCAAATGGCTCTATCGCTCATGCTGGATTTATTAATTCATTTTCAAGTATCAAACCAAGCATAAAACAATATTTACAGCAATGCCAAAATTTACCTAACCGTATTCATTGTGTTGGGCATAGCTTAGGAGGAGCTCTGGCTTCATTATGTTCTGATTGGCTGAGAGAAGAATATTCATTAAGAGTGAATTTATATACTTTTGGCGCACCTAGAGTTGGTTTAGAACAATATTCCCGTAAATCTAGTAAAAGCAACGACAAAGTATACCGCTGTACTCACGGCGCAGATCCTGTGCCTAAAGTACCTGTCTGGCCATTTATTCATGCTCCACATAATGGCGATGAGTACCGCTTAGACGCTAGTACTGGCTTTAATTTAAATGCTCATAGTATGTCTAGCGAAACAAGCTTAGGGTATTTAGATAATGCTAACTCCGAAACGTGGGGAGCAATAAAAGTCAGATCTAACAAGTACTTGTATACACCTACTAGATTTAAGTTTGAGCACAGAAACCAAGCATCATTTACAGAATATTGGTCAGAAAGAATTCAAGCAGCATTAATAACCTTATTAAAAGATACTGGCTTGTTTGCTGCAATAGCAGCCCAAGCCACAGTATCTACTGGAATGACATTTTATGATATACTCGCCAGAAATATAGAAAAAGTAGCTAAAGCTTCTAAAGTAAGAGAATCACAAGTCAAAGGGCTGTTAGGCCATATGCTGGTGTTTATTGGAAAACCAGTAACAGCAATTGAAGATATGTCTGCAAAGTTTATTAGAAACGTTTTTCTTATGGTATTTGGAAAACTTTATCGAGCAGCACAAATGGCTATTAGTGCTGTAAAATAAACTTTCAACTTAATCAGACATCGAATTCAGTTTTTCTCTGGCTTGTGCTTCGTGTTCTTTAGTGATGGCATTACCGACTGAGTTCGCGGCTAAGGTAAGTGCCGCCATATCATCGGTAAAACCGACGCCAGCTAGTACGTCTGGCACCATATCTGTTGGTAGGACGAAGTAAGCCAGCGCGCCACCTAAAATAGCCTTGTGGCGAACAGAGGTGTTGGAATCTGCCATCGCGAGCCATGATTTTATGCCCATTACGGCAATTTCTTCACCCGCTTTCTTAACCGACCCTTTCATTTTTCGCCAGAATGTTTTCTCATCTGGCGCTTGCATCGTTTGATCTTTGGCGTCTTTCGGCGCCGATTTTACAGACATTGTTGTGGTCATCGTTGCCTCCGAAATTTATGACTATGTCCAACATATTAATAAATCGAACCTGAACGCAAGATTAATAACAAGAAATGATAGTAAAGTGAAACACAGATAGAAAAATCCCCAAACCGAAGTCCGGGGATTATTGCCTTGGAAACAAAAAGTCTTGGAAAACAAAAGTTTTGAAACCAAAAGCTTTGGGAGCCAAGCTTTAGAAGCAGAATGCCTTATTGAACAATCTTCTCCAGTACACGTATCAACATTTTGATACTTGGTTCAATAGACTCAAGCAACAAGTACTCTTGATCGCTGTGGAAGCCCGCACCGATAGGTCCTAGACCATCCAAAGTTGGAACACCAAGAATCGCCGTGTTGTTTGCATCAGAGCCACCACCTACTTCTTTCCAGTTGATGTCGATCGCCAGTTCACTTGCGGCTTCTTCAACTAGCATCATCAGGCTTTCTGTTTGTGGGCTTGGCACCATAGAAGGCTTATAAGCTTCACGAACCAACTCAATTCTCACGCCATCAACGAATGGTGTTTCCAGCATGCCATTTAGCTTGCTATCGACATCATCGTATTCTTCGTTGCTCCAGAAACGCACATCCACGATCGCTTCCGCGTGCTCAGGGACGATGTTCGCACCGTTGCCGCCAGAAACAATGCCGACGTTCAGCGTAGTACCAGATTCAAAGTTGGTCATTGCATTGACAGCCAGAATCCAATTCGCCATCTCAGTGATTGCGCTGCGGCCGTTTTCTGGCTCGTTACCTGCGTGAGCAGCAACGCCATTAAAGGTCATTTTGTAGCGAGCCATGCCTTTGCGCGCTTTCACTAAACCACCGTCTGCACGTGCTGCTTCTGCAACCAGCACATTCTTAGCGTTTTTCGCAACTGATTGAATCCAATCCACAGAGTCCAGAGAGCCAGTCTCTTCATCTGGGTTCATGCAGATAGCGATAGACAACTTATCCAACACCGCTTGGTCTAGATTGCGCATCGCGTATACGATGTTCAGCAAGCCAGATTTCATGTCCGAGACGCCCGGACCGTAGGCTTTCTCTGCATCTTGAGACATTGGACGAAGCTCAGCAGTACCCACAGGGAACACGGTATCCATGTGACCAATCAGCATTACGTCGATTTGCTCAGCTTCCGGCTTGTTTCGAACTTCAAGACCGATGCCCGCTCTGCCACAGTCGATGCGTTTTACGCTCCAACCTGACATCGCTTGGTACTTCTCTTCAAATTGAGAAGCGATAAACTCGATACCATCAGTCGTGTAAGTGCCACAATCCACATTAATCAGCGGACGTAGCTCTTCTAGATATTCATTTAGAGAGAATTGCATGACTCACTCCTAGACAAACAGATTCATCACCAGCATTGCGCCAAACGCGTTCAATACTGAGATTGCAATCATAACTGGGATGTAACGACCTTCAGTACCAATTGGACCCATGATACGACCCATGTACTGAACTTGAGAGCCCATTAGGTAGATAGCAGGCGCAAGAATCGCAATGTGCGTACCGTTCAGGATACCTTGGTCAAACAGCGTAATCACTACGCCAACCGCACCGCCCATCGACATCCAAGCACCGATCAATACCGCTGCTGCTTCACCCGGAAGACCAAACACTGCCATGATTGGAGAAAACACCGTGCCCATCAGATCCAACGCGCCAGTGATTTGAAGCGCTTTGATGATAACGAACGCCATCAATACGTTAGGCACCGTAGAGGTAGTCGCAATTACCCAGCCTTTCTTAGCACCCTCGACGAAGATATCCGTCACCATTGGTTTTTTCGCTTTAACGTCACCCATTATGCCGTCTCCTCTTTTAGGTTCTCTGATTTGTTTTGGTCTTGCTTGTCTTCTTTACCTTCCGTCATGTTCAGGTAGATACGGAACAGGTTCGCGCCGATGATCTTAAATGCGAACATCACCACAACTGCTAAACCAATAGAAGACGTTACTGCTAGAGAGCCGTCAGCCATCGTCAGTGTGAACAGCACAGCACCCGATGAGAAGAAGTTCACGATGGTTGCACCTGCAGTGAACTGGAACATGGTAAATACGTCCGTTTCACGCTTAGTTAGGTGACCTTCATCTTTTAGCTGACGCGTCATTGCCGCACCTGCATCGGTACTTTGTAGAGAAGCAATTAAAGCCAGACCAGAGTTACCAGGGATGCCCATTAGAGGACGTAGAAGAGGAGTAAGAAGCTTACGAGCTGCTTCAAGTGCACCGTAGTGCTCAAGTACGTTGATCATACCTAAGGCGAACATAACAGTTGGAATCAAAGTAAGTGCGAAAATGAAACCGTCACGAGCACCGCTACCACCAGTACCGCGAAGCGACGTTGTTGCAACTTGCACACCGTAAGCCGTTTCGGTGACACCATACGCCACCTTGCCGAAAGAGCCATTGAGCGTTGTAAAGTCGAATACACCGTACCATTCGCTAGATTGCATCAGGCCAGAAAAGAACACAACCGCAAACGCCAGAGCAACGTAGCACCCCAGTGTAACTTTACGCTCAGTTTGAACAGGAATTTTCATAACATTACCTACACATGTGGAACTTAACACATATGTTCACCTGAATAATGTGCTAGAGAGATGATCAAAATCAATCCGCCTGCCGAACATTATCGCGACTCAGTTATGAAGTTTTGTTTTATGATTTCAATCACAATTGAAAGATAATAAAAATTTGTGCTAACAATTAGGTATATTAATCTATGTCGATAGCTCACGACTTCTTCATCAACTCAAAAAATGATTCTGACGAATATTGCTTTCTACAACATTCATGACGTACTTCATACTTTGGCATTGAGGCAATATCGATTAACTCGAAAGTAACATTCAGCCACGAAATTTAGGTTAGGATGGTCCGGTCATATGTAAACGGCATAAACCAGAATTAACAGGACTATACGACCCATTGTTACGCTCACAATATAAAATAGCCAAATGGACACTCGCCCTCGTGCTTTGGGTGGTGATGATATGCTTAAGCCAAAATTCTGGTTTCTCGAAAAGCTGCCCAAAGGCTCACCAAATACAGAGTCAGCAAGATGAAAGCGTGAATTTATCACCATCTTGCGACCTTTCAGAAAAGTTGGTTCAAGCGTACCAACATCAGTTTGATCATATTCTTATTCCATTTTTTCTGTTTGCTTTGATTGTGGCGCTGCCGATGACAACCACAGCAATTCGCTATCTGGAATACACAGAACCGATACCGGAAAAGTATCGGGTTCACCTAAAACTTTGCGTGTTTAGAGAATAAAGCCAGCAAGGCGAGAGACCTTTCTGCCTGACTTTTGTACATATTTTATTCACTTCACATAACAAACAACGAAATTTAAAAGTTTTAGGAAATATTATGACATTCACTCGTACACTTTTGGCGTTAACGATGGCTATCGTACCTGCCGTATCTTTCGCATCAGAAAAGACCGCAGAACAAAAGCTAGAGGAAGTTACTCAGATACTAAAAGAAAACCCTCAAATTCTTGATTCATTGCACCAAAACCTTCAAGAGTACATTGCGTATCAACAGTCATTTGGCGACACCTTGAAGGAGGTTCGTCAATATCTAAGTGATGGCAAACATTCCTCTTTTGGTGCTGAAAACCCTGAGTTAACCATTATTAACGTAACAGACTACAGCTGCCCTTTTTGTAAACGTTTAGAAGGAGAGCTGGTCAAAGTTGGTAAGGAATATCCGCAGGTAAAAGTGCTTAACCTCAATGTCTCTTTTAAAGAACAATACGAGAAAAACGGCTACAACTCGGCAAGTTACGCATTAAATGTTTGGCAAAACCAGCGAGATAAGTACGAACAAGTGCATGAGTTATTGGTGAAAAAACCGGGCGCACATGACGCACGTTCCTTAAATCAAATCGCGAAAAAAACGGGGACAGAAGCACAGCTTGTCGACGACAAAGAGACCAAGGCGTTGCTTGATAAAAACTATCAGTATTTCACGCAACTTGGTTTACGCGGCACGCCCGCGTTGATCATTAATGATCAAGTCATTCCTGGCTATGTGCCGTTTGACGAGCTAGAAAAAGTCATCGACCAAGAACTGGCGAACTAATACAACAAAGCCCTTCCCTGATAACTCAAGGAAGGGCTTTTTCTATCTAGGCTTAAAACGAAGTTCTAACTACTTGTCGCGACCCACAAACGCCACAACGACTTTGTCATTGCCAAGCGAGCGAGAGAACACGTACGCGCCTTCTTGTTCAATTACTTGATGCTGACCCGCACCAATCGCTGGGTGCGCTTTACGGAACTGACCAAGAGTTTGCCAGTGTTTGAGCAGCGCTTGCTTCTCATCAGATAGCTTCCATACCATGTCAGAACGAGTGCCTTGGTGGAAATCGTCCGCGTAAGGACCAATGTTACGACCAACTTCATCACCATAATAAACCTGAACAGCACCAGGACTCAGAAGCAGTGCATTCGCGGCGTTACGCTGCATACCGTAATCTTTGAAGCGAGAGAAGAACAACTCCGTATCGTGAGAAGACATGTAGCTCACTGGGTTGAAGTCTTTCTCATTGGCGATAGTATCTGCGTAACTTTGGTAGGTGTCTGCCATTTGGCTGAAACACGCCGCGCCTTTGTCTAATTTCTTCTGCATATCGAAGTTAATCAACGCGTCAAAGCCATCGTCAAAGTAAGGGCTGCGATAAGCGGTATGTCCCCATACTTCACCCATCATCCAGAATGGCTGACCTGACTTACCGTTCTCTTTACGCCACTGCTCAAGGCTGCTTGATGCCTCTTCTTTCAAGCGTTTCCACACATCGCCTTCAACGTGCTTCACCGTGTCGACACGGTAACCATCAATACCAAAGCGTTTCACCCAATCAGTTTGCCACTCAATTAGGTAGTCCGAGACGGTGTAATTGTCACGCTCCTCAACGCGAGTGCCAGGGTTATCCAATAGCCATTGAGCTGGCTTCACGGCTTTGTCTGATTCAGTGATAAAGTCTGGCAAACCCGCCAATGACATGGTGATATCACTGCTGCCCGGAACTGGGTATCCCGGTAGACCTGTTCTTACCCAGTCACCGCCCCACCATTTCGCCCAGTTTGGACTCTGGTAATCAATATTCTGGTGGTAGCTATGCCAGTTTTCGCCCGCTTTTGGTTTCCAATCCCCCCATTTCTTAGGTAGGTCAGCGTTTGGTTTTAACACCTCAATACCGTCAAATTGCAAATCGGCTAACGTTGAGTAACCAGTGTGGTTGATTACTGCGTCCATCAAGACTTTAAGGCCACGTTTATGTGCCTCTTCCACCAGCTTTTTAAGATCAGCTTCGTTACCGAAGTTCTCATCAATCTTGGTAAAGTCACGCGTCCAGTAACCGTGGTAAGCGTAAAATGGGAATGAGCCGCTATCGCCGCCGCCCACAAAACCGTGTACTTGCTCAACGATTGGCGACAACCAAATTGCATCTGTACCTAGGCTCTTTATGTAATCTAGCTTTTCGATCACACCTTTTAGGTCACCACCGTGAAAGGTACCAACCTCTTCTTTACCGTCTTTCTTGCGACCATAGCTGTTATCATTGCTGGTATCGGCATTGTTGAAACGGTCGACCATCACGAAGTAAATATTGGCATTACGGTAATCAAACGGTACTGCTTCTTTGGTTTTCTTCACTGGCTCTAGTAGCACCAAACCGCCTGAGTCTTTGCTTGGCGTCAGCGATACTTGCTGATCTTTTACTTCGACCATTTGACCAGAATAGGCATCACGCAACTTGGTGCCATCGGGGAAACTGTCACCCAGCGCGATGGTGACTTCGCCGCCTTGGTAAACCTCACATTGCACTTGTGGGATTGGGCGTTTGAATTCAGTCTTGGCGGCTTTCTTAGGTTCACGCTTGAAGCGCAGTGTTTTCGCTTCCGCATCAAAAGCAAAAGAGTAATCGCCAGTAAAACGGATTTTTAACGGCAGTTCTGTTGGTTTTCCGCAGTTCAGCGCGATAGGTTTGTTGAATTTGACCTTCTGGCCATCAGGCGCGACACAGTCGCCTTCAACACCCGTGATTTTGAGCGTGTATCCGTCTTTGGTTAAGGGCACAACCAAAGGCTGCTCTGCACTTAACGGAAAGTCACGGCTGTTGGTCGTGGTAGAAATGGTGATGTTTGGCTCGGCGATGGCACTTGCCGATGCAAGCAATAAGGTAGTCGTAATCAGATTCAGTTTCATCGTTCAGTCCATTGGTTGCGCATAGGCGCAGTATTCGTGTTGTAGTTTTATTCACACTAATAGTAAATGGATGAAAAACTGAGCGCATCATTCTGAAAAGCTACGCCCTAAAGCTTGTGACGCTTCACATTTTGCTTTTATGGGGGCGTAGTTCTACTTATGAGCAGGGTAAAAAGGAGTTTAAAGCTGAACGCTACCAAGGTTACGCATTTGTCTCATCGCCCAATTGACGCGGCTGATGGTGTAAGAAGTCTGAGGGTAAACTTTGATGCGATACGGATTTGGCAGCACCACCGCAAGCCTTGCTGCTTGGCGTGTTGAAAGTTGTTTAGCAGGAATACCAAAGTAGTTTTGCGCAGCGGCTTCCGCGCCATAAATACCTGGACCAAACTCCACCACATTCAAATACACTTCAAGAATGCGTTTTTTACTCCACATTGCTTCCATCAGCAGAGCAAAATAAAGCTCATACGCTTTGCGCACATAAGAGTGTGAAGGAAACAGAAACACGTTCTTTGCAGTTTGCTGAGTAATCGTGCTCGCACCGCGAGAGGGACCGCTCTCGCCAGACTCTGAGATCACTTTAAACAAGGAATCAAAATCCACTCCGTAATGGGTCGGGAACTTTTGATCTTCTGTCGCAATCACGGCCAGTTGAATGTGTTTAGAAATATCACTCAAAGGCACCCATTCATTTTGACTCTCTTCAGGAAATCCTTCAGGAGGAGAAATTATGCGGCTGATCTTCCATCCCCAAATTGGTGGATCGATGTATTTCACTATGCCAACGAGCATCACTGGTAAAAGCAAAAGCACCAATAAGATATTGAACAGAAGGGATTTAATCTTTCTCAAAGTCCGACCTAGCCTGATTTCATAAAACAATATGATGCAAGTATAGAGTATGCAGTCTGTTTATCGTTAGTGAAAACTTGGTTAAAAAAAGCCCGATTTACAATGTAAAACGGGCTTAGAATTTGATTAGACTAAATTATTTGTGCAGCTTGTAGAACACGGTTGAAAGTGGAGGCAAACGAAGCTCAAGTGATTGAGGCAGTGATTCACTTTCGACTTGTTCCGTTTTCACACTGGTCAGCACTTTAAAATCGCTTCCGCCGTATTTGCTGTCGTCCGTGTTCAGCAGCAGTTCGTATTGACCTGCATTTGGAACACCTAAACGGAAACGCTCGTGTGGTACGGGCGTAAAGTTGGTGATGATGAGAATACGCTCACCCTCTTTACTGATACGCTCGTGCGCTAGGATGCTTGCATCTGCCTCGTCTTGTAGACGCCACTCAAAACCAGCAGGAACACAATCTTGATCGTGCATCGCCGCTTCATTTCGGTACAAGTGGTTCAAATCGCGCATCAGCTTTTGAACGCCTTGATGACGTTCGTATTCCAGCAAGAACCATTGCAACTGATCATCGTGGTTCCACTCCGCCGTTTGGCCGATTTCCGCGCCCATGAAGTTCAGCTTTTTGCCCGGTTGACCATACATATAACCGTAGTATGCACGTAGGTTTGCGGTTTGCTGCCATTCATCGCCCGGCATCTTGTTATGGATAGAGCCTTTTCCGTACACCACCTCGTCGTGAGAGAGAGACAAGACGTAGTTTTCGCTGTGCGCATAAACCAGCGGGAAGGTGATGGTATTGTGGTGGTATTTACGGTGAACAGGATCTTCTTTGATGTATGAAAGACTGTCGTGCATCCACCCCATATTCCACTTGAAGCCAAAGCCTAAACCACCCATAAAGGTTGGCGCAGACACACCCGGAAACGCCGTTGACTCTTCCGCAATCGTCATCGCATTCGGGAAGTGCTTGTACACTTCTTCGTTCATCCATTTTAAGGTTGCGATTGCGTCGTAGTTTTCGTTGCCACCATCAACGTTCGGGACCCACTGATCGTGGCTACGTGAATAATCGAGATAGAGCATCGACGCAACAGCATCGACACGAATGCCATCAATATGGAATTGTTCAAACCAGTACAGCGCATTCGAGACAAGGAAGCGACGTACATGTTCACGGCCTAAATCGTAAATGTAGGAGTTCCAATCTTGGTGCCAACCGCGACGAGGATCTGGATCATGGAACAGAGGCGTACCATCAAAGTTAGCTAAACCATGATCATCCGATGGGAAATGCGCAGGAACCCAATCCAGCACTACACCGATACCAGCTTGGTGACACGCATCCACGAAGAATTTGAAATCATCAGGTGAGCCAAAACGGCTAGTTGGTGCAAACAAGCCAACAGGTTGATAGCCCCATGAACCATAGAATGGATGCTCAGACACAGGCATCAGCTCAACGTGGGTGTAGCCCATATCCACAAGGTATGGCACCAACTGCTCCGCGAGTTCGCGGTAGTTCAGGAAATCACCGTTCTCGTCGCGCTTCCATGATCCAGCATGTAGCTCGTAAAACGATAACGCTTCATCACGCTTTTGTGTCACTGCACGGTTTTGCCATTTCGCATCTTGCCATTGGTAACGCTTGTGATCGTAGGTAATGGATGCGAACGATGGGTATTGCTCAGAGTAGAAACCCCAAGGGTCTTGTTTGTGTGGCAACCCTTCCCCATTTGGCCCTTTGAGCTCAAATTTGTATTGTACCCCCTCTTCCAAACCAGGAATGAATAGGCCCCAGATACCGTAGTCTAAGCGTTGCATTGGATGACGACGGCCATCCCATTGGTTGAAGCAACCCACAAGGCTAACAGCAGATGCATGTGGTGCATAAACAAGGAAACGCACACCAGAGATGTTTTCACCGCCACGTTCTAGCGTGACAAAGTGTGCGCCCATGTAGTGATACATGTCTTTTGGCGTATGCAGATGCTCGTACTCTTGGTAGATATTGTGGTACTGGTACGGGTCATCAATAATTTGTTCAACACCATTCCAATCGACCGCTAAACGGTAGTGGGTCAGGTGTAAATCGCGTTGCTCTTTTAAGATGAAACCGCTGTCGCCATCACGCTCAAGCGCCACGCGAGGTTCACCATTAACAAGCAGTTCAACCTTGTTTGCGCCCGGCATCCAAACTCTCAGCGAAGCTTCGTCGTCAATGAAAGGACCCAGCGCCGCAAATGGATCTGAGTAAGCCGCCTCAGCAAGCAGTTCGTATGCGCGTTCGTGTTGTTTCTTTATTTTCTTGGTTTTGGTGGTTTTCAAATCTTTCTCCCTAGAGCCAACATCCTTTTCAAGACCAGAGATCTGAATCAAACATCGGTTTCTCCACAGCCAACGTTGTGAACTCACAAAAAGACTCCGCTTCTCACGTTCGTTGCGTAAACGGCGTCAAAATACAAAAATGCCCGCTATTGTCGCGGGCATAATAACGGTACTTCATCCTAACGGATTGTGTTTTAGGAATGAGTGACCTAGACGGAACTTTCGTACCTCTGAGCTAACAAAATTGGTAATCAGCTCGTCCATCTACGCCACTCTAGGCATCTTACTTACTCGCCTGTGCACGAACTTCAGTAAGGCGTTTAGAAATACGGTTCACATCTTCACGGCTGAAGATTTCATCTAGGTTCATCGACAATTTACGACGCCAGTTTGGATACTCATCCACCGTACCAGGAATATTGACCGGTTGATCCATTTCTAGCCAGTCTTCAAGCTGAACACTAAGCAGTGCAGAGTCACCCGCGGCTACGTGCAGTTGCAGCGCTTCGCTTAGGTATGAATCCATTGGCACGTACTGAGCATCATGACCAATGCCTTCTGGCAAATAGCCATGCCAGCGAACACTGTCTAGAATGCCTTGTTTGCACTTCAAGCGGTCAGCGAATAGGCCTTCCAACTGCTGCTCATCAGGGTACAGACCAATCTCACGCCCCATCTTCAAGTCATCACAGTGCCAGAAACCGCGTAGTGTTGGCATATCGTGCGTACACAGCGCAGCCATAGACTGCTCAGCGTAGTGCTTCGGAGAAATAAAACCGCCGTCGTCTTTTGATGTTTCGAAGAAGAAGACTTTGTACGAATGCACACCCGCATCACGAAGGATATCCACGATTTCATCAGGCACAGTACCCAAGTCTTCACCGATTACAGAACACTGATGACGATGAGATTCTAGCGCTAGGATTGCTAGCATGTCTTCAACTGGGTAGTACAGGTAAGCACCTTCTGTCGCTTTCTCGCCTTTTGGAATCCACCATAGACGAAGTAGACCAAGAACGTGGTCAATACGCAGCGCACCGCAGTGTTTCATGTTTGCACGCAGTAGCTTGATGTATGCATCGTAGCCAGTTGCTTCCAACACTTGTGGGTTTAGCGGTGGTAGACCCCAGTTTTGACCTAGTGGACCAAGAACATCTGGTGGCGCACCGATGCTTGCATCCAATACTAGCGCGCCTTCATCAGCCCATGTTTCACTACCAGAATCAGCAACACCAACCGCAAGGTCACGGTACAAACCCACAGCCATGCCTTTTTCTTCGGCTAGCGCTTGCGCTTCTTTGATTTGATCGTCTGCGATCCATTGCAGGTACATGTACAAGTGAACACGATCTTGGTTATCCTTGATGTACTTCTGAGTACCAGCTGCGTCGAATGTGCGGTATTTCTCAGGGAATACAGGCCAACCCCACATGTTTGCATCTTCTGCATGTAAATCAGCATGAAGTGCATCGAATGCAGCTTGATGTAGCAAGCTGTCGCCGCCTTTTTCAACAAAGTCCAAGAAGGCACGAGCGCGATCGGTGTTTTTGTCTAAATGGCGAGCTTTAAACTCACTGAATAGTAGCGGAAGAACGCTCATTTTTAGTTGCGAAACTTCGGTGTAATTCACCCAATGAGAGTCTCGCGCTTTTTGTAAACGTTGTTGGAACTCTGCGCTACCAACACGCTGTTGTGCTTCTGCACTTAGCGCGAATTCAGGTACAGAGCTTACGTCGATGTACATGATGTTCAACCAACGACGAGAAGACGGGCTGTATGGGCTTGCCCCTTCTGGATTCGCAGGGAACAGCGAGTGAATAGGGTTCAAGCCAATGAAGTCACCGCCACGAGAGGCAATATCACTCACCAGTTGTTTTAGGTCGCCAAAATCACCGATGCCCCAGTTATGCTGAGTACGCAGTGTGTAAAGCTGGATACTAGGACCCCATAGCTTTTTGTGTTGGTTTAGATCGTCTTGTTTGAAACACGCTTTCGGCGTAATGATCAATGACATCTCGTAAGGTGTTTTACGACGCTTACGACTGATGATCAGTTTGTGATAACCCCAAGCCAAGTTCTTTGGCAATGCAAACACTAGAGGGCCACCCTCAGCACGCTCATCACGAACAATTTGGGACTGAAGATAGCCTTCAAGTACCTCTCCTTGTTCTGTTTCTAAACGCCAGCTGAATTCACTCTCACGAGCACTCGTACCTAGGTTTAGTTCCACTTCGACTGGTTCGCCGTCGCGTAAAACAAGAACAGGGGCTAGTACGTCTTTTTTATGTTTCTTTTCAGCAGAAGCCAGTAGTTTTTCATCACTGCTAGTATCGTAGCCAAGCGAAGCGAGCAAGCGGCGTAGCGTCTCCTCAGACACTTTAGCCTCATCTCCCCAAGCACTGACATAGCTATCAGCCAATCTCGCCATTTCCGCGACTTTCTTTAATGCTGTTTGTTCTTTCATCGCTTTCTCCGAAGGTAATACCAACACCTTCCATGTAGGGTTTTATTGTTATCAATAACTTCTTTTGGAAAATGACCAAAGGTAGCGCTTGGCTACCTTGGTCTTAACTAGGTTCTATTAGCGTTTCACCGCTTCAAGTTTCCAGATATTGTTCACGTAGTCTCGGATTGAGCGGTCTGACGTGAACTTGCCAACAAGGGCGGTATTAAGAATGGCCTTCTTCGCCCAGCCAGCTTGATCTTTATATTGTTCGCTCATGTCTTCGTGCGCTTTCACATACGATGCGAAGTCCGCAAGACATAGGTATGGGTCACCGCCATCCAGCAGGCTATCGTACGTTGCACGTAGTAGGCCCGGTTGACCTGGAGTGAATTCTTCACCCAGTAGTAGGTCCATGGACGCTTTGAGTAGGTGATCCGCGTTGTAGTAGTCAAATGGGTTATAACCTTGAGCTTTTAGCGCTTTCACACCTTCAACGTCTAGACCGAAGATGTAGATGTTCTCATCGCCCACTTCTTCACGAATTTCAACGTTCGCACCATCCATCGTACCGATAGTTAGGGCACCGTTTAGCGCCATCTTCATGTTACCTGTACCTGATGCTTCTTTACCCGCTAGCGAGATTTGTTGAGAAACGTCAGCCGCAGGGATAATGATTTCAGCCATGCTCACGCGGTAGTCAGGGATGAATACCACTTTCAGCTTGTTACCGATGCGAGGATCGTTGTTCACCTTGTCTGCAATCTTGTTGATTGCGAAGATGATTTCTTTCGCTAGGTGGTAACCCGGTGCTGCTTTTGCTGCGAAGAACACAACGCGTGGCGTACACTCAAAACCTGGTTCATTAAGAATACGGTGGTACAGAGACAGTACGTGTAGCAAGTCTAGATGCTGACGTTTGTACTCGTGCAGACGCTTGATTTGAACATCGAAGATTGCATTAGTATCGAGCTCGATACCCATGTTCTCTTTCACCCAAGTTGCTAGGCGTTCTTTGTTCTCTTTCTTCACTGCCATGAATTCTTTTTGGAATGTCGCGTCAGTAGCGTACTTCGCAATACCTTCAAGTTGCTCTAGTTTCGCTGGCCATTCTGGGCCGACTTTCTCAGTGATAAGCTGAGACAGACCTGGGTTACAGAACTTCAACCAGCGACGTGGCGTAATACCGTTCGTTACGTTGTGTAGACGTGTCGGGTACATTTCGTGGAACTCTGGGAATAGGTCTTTCTTAACCAATTCAGAGTGAAGTGCTGCTACACCGTTTACTGCGTAAGAGCCGATTACACATAGGTTTGCCATACGAACCATGCGGTGGAAACCTTCTTCGATGATAGAAAGCTTCTGTTGCTTCGCGACATCACCCGGCCACATTGCACGTACGTCTTGTAGGAAGCGGTGGTTAATCTCGTAAATGATCTCCATGTGACGTGGTAGCAGGTGCTGGATTAGCGACTCTGGCCATGTCTCTAGTGCTTCTGGAAGTAGCGTGTGGTTGGTGTACGCAAATGTCTTAGAGCTGATTTCCCAAGCCGCTTCCCAAGCTAAACCTTTTTCATCCATCAGGATGCGCATTAGTTCAGGAATCGCAATCGTTGGGTGTGTATCGTTAAGCTGGATAGTCTCTTGCTTAGGTAGATCCGCTAGCGAGTAGCCCGCAGCTTCGTGGCGACGTAGGATGTCACGTACAGACGCTGCTGAGTGGAAGTACTGCTGCATTAGACGCAGTGTTTTACCTTTCTCGTGGTTGTCGTTCGGGTAAAGCACTTTAGTGATGTTACCTGCGTCGATCAGTGCGTGCTGAGCTTCGAAGTAATCACCATTGTTAAAGCTTGCTAGTGAGAATGGTGCAATCGCCTGACATTCCCAAAGACGTAGCGGGTAAACCGTGTCTGATTCGTAACCCACAATTGGAAGATCCCAAGGCATTGCTCTTACTGTCATGCCTGGTACCCATTTGCGAACTTCTTTACCGTTCTCGTTAATCACTTCAACGTGACCGTAGAAACCGATCTCTTGCGCAAGTTCTGGACGCGCAATTTCCCAAGGGTAGCCTTCTACACCGCGCCAAGCGTCAGGTGCTTCTTGCTGGCGACCATCTTTGAATGACTGTTTAAATAGACCGTATTCGTAATGTAAACCATAGCCGACAGTTGGGAATTCTTGTGCCGCACATGAATCCATGAAACACGCAGCCAGACGACCAAGGCCACCATTACCCAATGATGGGTCGCGCTCTTCTTCTAGCAGATCAGTTAGGTTGTAACCCAGTTCAGCCATTGCTTCTGTTACTTGTTCATACAGACCCATGCTGATTAGGTTGTTACCAGTCAAACGACCGATAAGGAATTCTAGCGAAAGGTAGTTAACGCTCTTCGCACTTTTAATGCGTGGATCTTCTTCTGTCGCAAGCAAATCTAGAGTAGTAAATTCAGCCAGAGCATGCCCCATTGCTAGGTACCATGCGCGGCTGTCTGCGTTTTCAATCGTATGAGCGTAAGTTACAGATAGGTGTTTCTTTACGCTTTCTTGGAACGACTTCTTGTCAAATTGTTTTTGTTGAGTAGGTTTCATTACGAAATTCTCACGTCTTTTGGTAATTCATCTGCCATACATCGTGCATTTACCTCTGTGAATAAACATCCTCCTAATTCTCATCCTTTGAAGGAGGAGGGCTGAGGGCGTAGAGGGGGTACCATTGCTAGGTTAGTGATCCAAATCTCAACAAAGTGAACTTTGCACCAGTTCTTAGTGATTTTGATCACAATGGAATGTGAGAAAGGTTAAAACCCGTTCATGACGCTTTTTATAGTCCACTCATCTGATGATGTGAAAATTGTAATATCGGTCACATTAACTCGGTCAGCGTAGAAGAACTTTTCGTAATCTATGTGCAACGCGATCTTAACGCTAACGAAACAAACGATATTTAAGTGACGACAATCACAAATAAAGGGCGTAGTTGATGGTAAATCCATCAACCCTTGAGAATTAGGAAGTGGATCAAAGTAACGAACATTTCTGATGTCGTAACATCCCACTCAGCTCACAGGATTGTACGCTTTTTATACAAACTAGAATTAGGCGATGTGAGTTATTTCTAGTTTTCGCTAGCTTTTATATCTAAGTGACCGTATGGAATGGTTTTTCAGACGGACGCAAGCCCCAACAGTAGCGACATTATCCGGCATTCAAACAGTGTTTTTGATGCTGATGACATCATTCAGTAAGACGGCTTTCAAGGGGGCTTTACTAGAATGATCACGTTGCAGTCATTTGGGTATACATAAATAAGGACATAACTACTAATGTGGATTCCATCTAAGCTTACTCGACCAGGACGCCTGCACAATGCCATCGTGCGCCCACGAGTGTTGGACTTACTACAGCAAGCGCCTTACTACAAATTGGTTTTATTCCGATCCCCAGCAGGTTACGGAAAAACGACAATGGCAGCGCAGTGGCTATACGATAAGCCAAACGTCGGTTGGTACAGCATTGATGACAGCGATAACGACGGCTTTCGCTTTGTAAACTATCTGCTTCAAGCATTAAACAAAGCCACCAACTTCAGTTGCGCTAACGCACAAAAACTGGCGGAAAAACGTCAGATCTCGTCTTTACGCTCCCTATTTAGCGAAGTGTTCGCTGAAATGGCTGACTTTCATCAAGAGTGCTACGTGGTGCTTGATGACTACCATTTAATCACGAATGATGAAATCCATGAATCCATGCGTTTCTTTTTAAAGCACATGCCAGACAACCTCACCGTTGTGGTAACCAGTCGTGCAGCGCCGCCTCTGGGCACTGCAAACTTACGTGTTCGTGATTTAATGATCGAAATCGGCAACGAGATGTTGGCGTTTGATACCGAAGAAACCACTCGCTTCTTTAACCAGCGTATCGCCGATGGTATCGATGAAGACATGGCGAACAGCCTAAGAACCTATGTTGAAGGTTGGCCATCGGCGATGCAGTTGATCGCATTACAAGCCCAACATCAAAACCGCACATTGGCACAAACTGTAGAGTCGGTATCGCAGTTCAATCACGCGCACTTGTGGGATTACCTGGTCGAAGAAGTATTTGACTTACTCGATCACGAAACTCGTCACTTTTTAATGCAAGTATCCGTGCTTGACCACTTCAATGATGAGCTAGTGTTTGCCCTTACCCAACGCGAAGATGCACTGGGAATGATTGAATCGCTTAACCGTTACGGCTTATTCATTTACCCGCTCGAAGGGGAACAGAACTGGTTCCGGTTCCATAACTTATTTGGCGAGTTTTTGTCTCATGAGCGCCAAGCTCGTATTCCTCAGCAAGAAAAAGATCTCCACCGCAATGCTGCTATCGCTTGGTTACAGCAAAAAGCACCACACCAAGCGATTCATCATGCACAAAAATCGAATGATAAGGACTTAGTGGTAGAGATCCTAAACGAATTCGGCTGGAAGATGTTTAACCAAGGCGAACTCAGCACACTGGAAAGCTCAATTAACAAGTTGGACGATGATCTGTTGTTCAGCCACCCAAAACTTACGATGCTCCGAGCATGGTTGGCTCAAAGTCAGCATCGTTATAACCAAGTGGGCCACCTGCTTGAAGAAGCGGAAGAGGAACACAAAAAGCGTAACATTGCGTTAGATATTCATTATCAAGGTCAAGCAAACGCGTTGCTTGCTCAAGTGGCTATCAACAGTAACCAGCCAGAAAAAGCTCTCGAATTAGCGGAGTTAGCGCTTAGCCAACTTGATAACACAATTTACCGTAGCCGAATTGTGGCGACTTCGGTTGTTGGTGAAGTTAACCACGTGCTAGGTAAACTAGACCGTGCTTTGCCGATGATGCAACAAACTGAAAAGCTAGCTCGTCAGTATCAGGTATATCACCAAGCGTTATGGGCAATATTGCAGCAAAGCGAGATTTTAATTGCACAAGGTTACGTGCAAGCTGCCTTTGAACTACAAGATTCCGCATTTCGTCTGATTGAAGATCAGCAGCTTCAGCATGTTCCTCTTCATGAATTTTTGCTGCGTATTCGCGCGCAAGTACTTTGGTGCTGGAACCGACTTGATGAAGCGGAAGAATGCGCGTACAAAGGTCTGCAAATTCTCGAAAACCATTCACCAAGCAAGCACTTACATAGCTATTCGATGTTGGCGCGTATTGCGATTGGACGCGGTGAATTAGACAAAGCCGGTAAATTCATTGAGCATATACAGCACTTGATGAAACAGTCGACTTACCACGTAGATTGGACTGCAAACGCTTCACTATCGTTGATTCTATTTTGGCAAGCGCGCGGGAATACCGATGCAATGCAAGAATGGCTCAACACTGCGGTTCGTCCTGAATCGGCATGCAACCACTTTTCTCAATTGCAATGGCGTAACATTGCTCGCGCCCACATTAACTTAGGCCAATATACCGACGCTCGTGCTGCGTTAGATTTTCTCCAAGGTGAAGCTCGTCGCACTAACCTAATCACAGATACTAATCGCAACTTAGTGGTTGAAGCGGTCCTTTCTGCTCGCCAAAAAGATGAGGAGCAAGCCAAGGCTCTGTTAAAAGAAGCATTAGTAATGACGAACCAAACTGGCATGGTCGGAAACTTCCTGATTGATGGTGCAACCATTGGCGGTCTGCTGGAGAAGTTGAGCCTCCGCCATGAACTGGGCGATCTTGAGCGTCACCGTGCTCAACAGTTAATGAAGGACATTTCATCGAATCAACGTAGCCGGTCGATTCACTTTGATGAAGACTTTATTGAAAAGTTGGTGAATCACCCTAATGTGCCAGAGCTAGTACGTACTAGCCCATTAACACAACGCGAATGGCAGGTTCTGGGGCTGATTTATTCAGGCTTTAGTAACGAGCAAATCGCACAAGAGCTGGATGTGGCAGGTACGACAATTAAAACCCACATTCGCAACCTGTACCAAAAGCTTAATATTGCTAATCGTAAAGAAGCCATTGTGACAGCTGAAAATTTGCTACAGTTAATGGGATACTGAACTGCTAGATAAACGGGTTAAAACGTAAAGTAAAACACAAGGGTTGACGTAACACGTCAGCCCTTTTTTATGACTGACAGAAAGAGAAGTGCAATTTGCAAAGCACGTAAGTAACGTTGTTCATATAAAAAAATAGCCAACCGCAATAATCGCGATTGGCTTATATTTAGTGTGAACAAATTGTATTCACTAACAACGTCAGTTGGCTAGGTGACCCTCGGCTTAAGAAGGGTCGAGCAGTATTATGCATTAATCATGCCAAAATGCAAAGACTTATTTTTGGGCACAAGATCTCATATAAGCTGGATTTACTCACGCGCAAATTATCAAAATGCAATTTTATAATGCAAATTGCAATTGCATAATGCAACCAAGATTGATAATTGATAGTAGAGTTAATCATCTCAAAAATGTAAACCAAGCATTAAAAGCTCGTTACGGCGGCATTGTCTCTTGGCGGGTAATAAAGATAGGCAACAGATTGGATATAAAACCAAGTAGTTACAGCACTATTTCATACTTTTTTCATCGCAATGTTTGTATACTCTCTGCCATCGAAACGACTTAGCATTAGAGCAATGAACTACTTAATTACTTTCTTCAAGGGAATCGCCATGGGTGCAGCAGATGTTGTACCTGGTGTATCTGGCGGCACCATCGCGTTTATCACTGGTATTTACGATACGCTGCTTGAAAGCATTCGACGCATTAACCCCTCACTTTTCTCTATCTGGCGAAAAGAAGGGGTTAAAGCCGCGTTTAATCACATCAACGGATTCTTCCTAATCGCTCTGTTTGCCGGCATTTTCACCAGTATTGCAACGCTAGCAAAGTTGATTACTTGGCTTCTTGACACACACCCGATCCCACTTTGGTCATTTTTCTTTGGTCTGATTTTGGTCTCTGTGTATCACATTATTCGTCAGGTTGAGCAACGCGATCTTGTCCGCTTTGTCATTCTGCTCGTTGGTGTCGGGTTTGCTTATAGTATTACTGTGCTCAAACCTTTACACATGGAACCAACGGCCATTAACACCTTATTCGCTGGAGCTATCGCGATTTGTGCGATGATCTTGCCGGGTATCTCTGGCAGTTTTATTTTGCTGCTGATTGGCATGTATGCTCCTGTATTAGCCGCAGTGAAAGGTTTTCAAGTCGATACATTAGCGCTATTTTTGTCTGGCTGCGTGATCGGTTTACTGTCCTTCTCTCACTTATTGTCGTGGTTACTACGCAAGTTCCGTGATTTCACCCTGATGTTTTTGACTGGATTAATGATTGGTACGTTGCCAAAGATTTGGCCATGGAAAGAAACCATCACTTGGCGCACCAATTCGAAGGGCGAACAAGTGCCATTGCTACAGCACAACCTATCACCATTTGAATTTGAACACGTGACATCACAACCTTCTCAGTTAGTACTTGCTGTCGTGATGATGCTTGCAGCCATTGCTCTGGTTTTGGGTCTAGAGAAATTCGCAGATTCAGATAAATAACTTTGGTATCAAACACATACTGAACCAAATAAAAACGGAGCCAATTGGCTCCGTTTTTATCTATTGGCTAAGGGCAAAACATCTCAATTGAAAACTCTGCTGTATTTGATGCAATAAAGTCCGTCGCGTTACTAAGAAGCTGGTCACCGAGGTATAACGCACAATTTACCGAGGTCACGAGTTGGCGAGCGGCGCATCTGTGCTACGATGCTCGTAATGTTAAGTGATAAATGCTGAACCTTAATGAAACTGTTACAAATCGCCGCTGTTTCAGCCGCATTAGTTGCGGGATTTTATGCCCCGACTCTAATAAAAAGCTTTTCTTCTTCCACTCAAAGCAAGTCAATAGATGAATACTGCTTTCTCTCTACAACCTCTTGCGTCCAAGAAAATGTTACGATGACGCTAAACTCAGAAACTGCTCAACCCTTGGTTCCTACCACTCTAAATGTTGAGTGGCATACAAGCGATGCTAAGCAACTCATCCTAAGTCTTTCAGGAAGAGAAATGGAGATGGGTGAGCCTAAGTTTTTGCTGAAGCAAATCGCTCCTGGCCAATATCAAGGTGACATCATTCTCCCGGTTTGCACGGAGGATGCAATGACTTGGGTTGGTGAACTCAGTGATGGAGAGAGTACCGTTTACCCTGCTATAAAAATGCAAAGATAAGGAATCGTTATGAGCCGCAATTGGTCCCTATTTCTCGTAGCTGCTTTCGCACTCGGGTTTGGCGTAAAGAGCTATTTAGATAATCAAAAAACGAAGCCAGAGCAAGTGGACAGTTCCACCTCTCAACAAACGGTATTGTTTGGGGAAAATAACCAAGCCGTCAATATCTTCGATGTGAATGACCCTCGCATCCGAGTCGTCTATTTTGGCTTTACTCGCTGCCCAGACGTTTGCCCAACTTCTCTTGCAATGCTGGCAGGAGCACTGAATCAAATTGACGACGCGCAAAAAGCGCAACTACGCCCGATGTTCATTTCTTTAGACCCAGAGCGTGATGAGGCCGATGCATCAGCAAAATATGCCCATTACTTCCATCCAATGATTGAAGGCCTATCGGCACCACTTGATGTAACGACACCTTTGGCACACAACTATGGTGTCATTTTCCGCAAGACAGAATTGGAAGGCTCGGAACTAAAATACACGCTGGATCATAGCTCTTACTTTTACTTCTTGAAGCCGGATGGCACGTTAATCACTAAAGTACCACATACGCTCTCACCGGCACCGATTGTTGAAGCCATTTCAAAACTAACGACCGAAGACTCTTCAAATGACGGTTAAGTCAGTGCTGAAGCAATTTTTCAATTTCCTAACTCATACCAACCCCAATGTCGAACAAGACGTCGACACGATCATTGACGCCATTGGGGGCATAGAGAACCTGCTAGAAACTGGTGCATGTGCGACTCGGCTGCGTCTTACCCTCAGAGAGACGTCCGTCATCGATAAGAACGCACTCAAAAATCATGGCGCGCATGGCGTCGTGATATTGGATGATCGTCATGTCCAAATCATATACGGCTTAAAAGCCAACACGTATTCGCAAATTGTGGAAGAGCGCATCACAAAACAAAGTTAATATTTTTGCAGTATAGCTACCCTCTTTAAAAAACGGCGGCTATACTCTTTTGGCTTAATTAACTCACTTATTTATTAACCAACGAAGAGGACACAAGATGATTGTATTGAATAACACTAACTGGGCATCGCAAGGGTAACCCTAACAGCACCAACTCTGTGGCATAACCACAACTTCCCCTTCTCTGCCCGGTCTTCACCGGGGTCAACTCTATCCGAATTAGACCCTAATGCGATTTGTATTAAGGCGCTTTGTTGCGTCTGGGATAATTCAATAATGAATCAAACACATACTTTTTGTGACACATTAGTTTCAACTTCAAACCCTCTAAAACAATTGGGTTGGAAACCATTTTTTCAGCAACAACTGACATTAGACGATTACGACAACACTATCTTTGCTCGTGTAATTGCGCATCACCGAAGTGGTTATTTATTGGCAACAGAAACTGGGCAAGTTCATCTTAATGCCCACCATTCTTTACCCAATATGACCGTCGGAGACTGGGTAATCTTAAATGAAGATCAGCAATTTGTTCGCTTACTGGATCGCTTGAGCCTCTTTAGCCGCAAAGCCGCTGGCAGCAAAGTGGCAGAGCAACTCATCGCAGCCAATGTGGATACAGTGTTTATCGTCTGTTCCCTTAACGACGACTTCAATTTAAGTCGTATTGAACGTTATCTTTCCTTGGCTCATGAAGCCGAAGTCGAACCCGTCATCGTGCTTTCCAAAGCCGATTTGTGTGACAATACTGATGAACTAAAAAGCCAAGTACAGAAGCTCGACCCTCTATTAGCTATAGAGACAGTCAACGGCTTAGAAATAGAGAGTGCTTCTAAACTCATGACCTGGTGCAAAGAAGGACAAACCCTCGCTTTTATCGGTTCTTCAGGCGTTGGCAAATCAACTCTTGTTAATGCATTACTCGGGCAACAAGAACAGGCAACTGGGCATATTCGTGAAGACGATAGCAAAGGGCGACATACAACTACATCGCGCTCTATCCATCTATTACCTGATGGCGGCATCTTGATTGATACTCCGGGAATGCGCGAGCTTCAACTAGCAGATTGTGAATCGGGGGTCAGTGAGGCATTTTCTGACATTGAGGCGCTCGCTCAGCGTTGTCGCTTTGGCAATTGTAAGCACCAAACTGAGCCAGGCTGCGCAGTTCAAACTGCGATTGCAAATGGCACACTTGAGGTTCGTCGTTTCAATAACTATCAAAAACTAACGCGAGAACAAGCCTTTAACGGCGCGACTTTGGCAGAGCAACGAGCACAAAGTCGACAATTCGGTAAACTTGCTCGCAATGCCATGAATGATAAGCGCAGGCGCCAACAAAGTTATTAATTTGTTGCGTTTGAGTTGTCAATAAAATCAAAGGAGACGAAAGTCTCCTTTTTAACAACTTTATTAAAAACCATTACTCATAACTAATGATAATTTTCAACATAAAAATCTTATTTAAATAACATTGAGCAAACATTTAATCCAAAAACAAACTAAAACTAGACACAAAATATTACCAAGCTAAGATATGTGATATTCAGCAAGAAAATGGCTGAATTTATAAAAACAGGATAATTGATAATCATGTGTCTTAGTGACCAGAAGCAATGCTCACCCCTTGCAATACAAGGGCATTATCGCCGTGTAATGATGGACTATTGCCCTGCCACTCTGGCATAAAATTGCAGGAATGATGTATGCAACACAACAGCCTCGTTGCCCGATATGCTCGTGGTAACCTCGTCGTCCAGATCCTTGTCGGTATCGTCTTTGGTATTTTGCTCGCGACAATTTCTCCAAGCCATGCCGAAAGCGCGGGATTAATTGGTAGCCTTTTTGTCGGTGCGCTTAAAGCGATCGCGCCAATTCTTGTGTTTATTTTGGTTGCCGCTTCAATTGCAAACCAAAAGAAAAACCAACACACTTACATGCGCCCAATCGTTGTACTGTACCTGATGGGTACATTCTTCGCGGCGCTATCAGCAGTGGTTCTAAGCTTCCTTTTCCCGACCAATTTAACGCTTGTCACCGGCGCTGAAGGTGCAACGCCTCCTCAAGGTATTGCTGAAATTCTACGCACATTGTTGTTTAAACTGGTCGACAACCCAGTAAATGCACTAGTAGAAGCAAACTACATCGGCATTCTTGCTTGGGGTGTGGGTCTGGGTCTTGCACTACACCACGCATCGGCAACAACGAAGGCCGTATTTGAAGATCTAAGCCACAGCGTGTCTCACATTGTGCGCTTTATCATTCGTCTTGCACCATTTGGTATCTTTGGCTTGGTTGCTTCAACGTTTGCGACAACGGGCTTTAGCGCACTAGCAAGCTACGCACACCTTCTGGCGGTTCTTCTTGGCGCAATGATGATCATCGCACTCGTTGTAAACCCAGCGATCGTGTTCGTTAAAACCAAACAAAACCCTTACCCACTTGTATTCCGTTGTCTACGTGAAAGTGGTGTAACTGCGTTCTTCACTCGTTCAAGTGCGGCGAATATTCCAGTAAACATGGCACTATGTGAGAAGCTAAAACTGGACGAGGATACATACTCAGTATCTATCCCTCTAGGTGCGACCATCAACATGGCTGGTGCTGCAATCACTATCACAACACTAACGCTTGCAGCTGTGCACACTATGGGTATCGAAGTTGATCTACTGACTGCGCTACTGCTCAGTATTGTGGCTGCGGTTTCTGCATGCGGCGCATCAGGTGTTGCAGGTGGCTCTCTACTACTTATCCCACTTGCGTGTGGCCTGTTTGGTATCTCAAACGACGTAGCAATGCAGGTTGTAGCGGTTGGCTTCATTATCGGTGTGATTCAAGACTCTGCAGAAACTGCGCTAAACAGCTCAACAGACGTTGTCTTTACGGCAGCAGTTTGTAAATCAGAGCAGCAAAAAGCTCAGTAAGACTGACAGAACAAAGAGAAAGGGGAGCCGATGATGGCTCCCCTTTTTTGTTTAATTGCGCTCAATTACGCGGTGACCAAAGCCACCTCTTCAATTGAGAAATGCTTACTTGGCTCAACAAACTCTTGCTGCGCAGCAATAGTTTGCAGCTCCCATTCGCCTGCATGGTACGTTGCACTTAACACCCCGTAGCATGCGTCATGACAATGTTGGAAAGCTTGCTTGGGAGACCAGCCTTTTAAGAGTCCCGCGGTAAAGATAGCTGAAATAAGATCGCCCACGCCAACAGGTTGTTTAGCAAACTCAAATTGAGGACGCTTCGCAAGGTAAATGCCTTCTTGCGTAGCCAATAGCATGTTGAAGCTGCCATTTTCTAGGCAGTAAAGGTGCTTAACTAGCACCACTTTTGGACCTTTTTCTAGCGCACGTTGGCATGCGGTGATCGCATCGTCTAGTGAGTGGATTTCCATCTCAGAAAATTGACTTAGCTCGAATTGGTTCGGAACGATCACGTCCGCCATTGGCATCAAACGCGTTAGAAGATTTTCAGCAATGCCCGGAGCCACAATGCAGCCTTTGTCTGGCGCGCCCATTACAGGGTCGCAAACGTAAAGTGCGTTCGGGTTTGCTTGTTTCACTTTCGTCACGGTATCTTCAACAGCAAGGCACTGCTCTGCACTACCTTGGTAGCCCGTCAATACCGCTTGGCACTTTTCCAGCGCGCCGATGTTACCAAGTCCACGAACTAACTCGCTGATGTCTTCAGCCGCAAACGCTCGCCCAGTCCAGCCTTCTTGATACTGCGTGTGGTTAGAAAATTGAACGGTATGAATCGGCCATACTTCGAAGCCCATGCGTTGCATTGGGAAAACGGCACTGCTGTTACCAGCATGACCAAAAGAAACATGAGATTGTATAGAGAGGATACCTTGCATAGTACCTTACCTCTTATTGTAGTTATCGATAGTTCAAAGACAGCGGCAAGCGCCAGTTTTGCGAAACCAGTAGTGTATCCGACAAACCAAGATTCTCTAACTCAATTCTCCTCAATATCTTCAGAGTAAGTTGGAGCGTTGGTTTTCAACACCATCTTCTTAATTTCCATTTTGTCTTTATTCAGTGCGATTTCTAGGGTATCTCCTTCCCTTATCCCGAGCTGAGCCAGGATTACGCTTGGAATGACTACGGCGGTGTCGTCACCGATTTTAACAGGTTGACTTATCATCTTTCGTCCTCCAAATGTCGAAAATGAGTTTTCACGTCATTGGATGTCTAGCCTCAAATACGTTGAGCTGACTTGGGTTTGGCGTAAATGCCTAAAAACAAAGAGCCTTCCACACCGCGTTTGGGAAGGCTCTTTTTGTATTATTTTTTAATTTGCTAAAGGCTCATGCTTCGCAGCAATCAGACCGTAAGCACTCCAGCCTAGGAAGGTTACGATAGAGCCCCACATCATCGCTTCGTAGCCGGAGCCGTAAAGCGCATAGAAGCTGTACAGAGAGCCAATCAGAGCGATAACGTTGGTGGTTTTCATCTCGCGCTCTGGCACGTGCGCCACTTGCTGCATAATAAAGATTGCGCCCATACATAAGATGTAAGGAATAACGTTTGTTACTACCGCTAGGTTAACCAGTGCTTCGAACTGCTCGTTCAGCGTTGGAGAAATCGTCATTAGAGACAATACTGATTGGATGATAGTAATCGCGATCATACCTTTGATCGGTGTGCCGCGTTTGTCCACTTGAGAGAACAATTTAGGGAAGAAGCCCGCGTCAGAAGACGATTTGAACACTGACGCGATAGTGAATTGCCAACCCAATAGAGAGCCCGCACAAGCCAATACCGCCATACCCGCAACCACTTTACCAGCAGCAGAACCTAGCATCACTGTCCATACGGTTGAGAATGGCGCTGTAGAAGCGGCAAGCTCAGAGTTTGCAACGATACCAGAACAGATGTTTGTCGATACAATGTAAACCACAGCCGCGATTAGCGTACCGCCTAGCACTGCGATTGGTACGTTCTTCTCTGGGTTTTCTACCGCTTCAGAGTTCGCACAAGCTGATTCAAGACCAAGGAATGCCCATAGAGTCATCGCAATAGAAGCACTCATCGCTTCACCAAATGGCAAGCTGTGTGGGTTCCAAGCTTCAATGTACATGGTTGGGTTAAACCAGAACCACCCAACAATACCCAATGAACACACTGGTAGGATTACGCCCCACACGGTGAATGTACCAATTTGACCTGTGATTTTCGCGCCACCGAAGTTAGCGAAAGTACAAATCCAAAGAATGGCGATAGTGTACAAACAGGTTTCGACCGGAGATAGGGTCACTTCAAAGAATGCGGAGCCGTAACCCACACAAGTAATCGCGATCGCAATGTTCGCAATAAGGAGTGACAAACCGTAAGTCCAGCCCGCCATAAATGCACCCGATTTACCAAATGCATAAGACGCGTAACCGTTCATACCGCCGTCACGTTTACTAAAGCGACCACATTTTGCGAACACGTAAGCCAACGCTAAAGAGCCCGCTGCCGTGATCAGCCAAGACAACACAGAAATGGTGCCCACTTGCGCCAGTTTACTTGGCAGCATGATGATGCCGGAGCCGGCCATGTTGATGAATGTCAGAATGGTTAACTGCACCACCGACATTTTTTTAGTTTCAGTACTCATAAATTATTCTCCACGAATAAGCGGTTCGCACCGACGCCGGAGCGTGGTGCGAACGGGTAGATTAATCTTTTAGGACATAACAATGTGCGGTAGTGCGACCGTTAACATCTTCAAGGTACACACCTTGAATTTCTGGCGCGAAGCCTGGGAAGCGGTTAATGCCTTCTTCTAGAGATAGGAAGTAATCCACCACCTGTTGAGTCCAGACTTCACCAGTGATCACACAGATAATACCTGGAGGGTAAGGAAGTGCACCTTCAGCGGCTACGCAGCCCACGGCCTCTTTAAGTGGTAGGTAATTGCATTCACCACGGAAGTATTTGCGTGTTGCTACGTCAGGTTTGTGAACCATTTGTGGGAAGTACTCGCTGCGGAACATCGCTTTTTGTAACTGTTTCACGTTCAGCTCTTTGTACATGTCATGCATTTCCTGACATAGCTGACGGATGGTGTAGCCACGGTAGCGTTCTTTATTCGCTTCGTAGACGCTTGGAAGTACGATACTTAAAGGGGCATCATCACGGATGAATTTTTCGAATCGGTTAATTTGAGCCACAAGGTGACGGATCTTACCCATATCTTCCGCAGGAGTGAGTAGGAACAAGATAGAGTTCAAGTCGCACTTTTCAGGGATGATGCCATTTTCACGAAGGAAGTTCGCTAAAAGCGTTGCAGGAATACCGAAATCTGCGTAGCTGCCATCTTCAGCAATACCTGCTGTGGTTAGTAGCAATTTACATGGGTCAACGAAGTATTGACCTTCACCGTACCCCTCGAATTTGTGCCAGCTTGCGTTTGGCTCAAACATGAAGAATTTCTTGTTCGTTGCGATCACGTCAGTGTCGTAGCTGCCCCAAGGTTGGCCTTCGACTTCATCTGGAATGAACGGACGAATCAATTCACAACTCTTAAGGATTTCTTTACGCGCTTCGATACCTGTCTTAACCGCATCGCGCCATAAACGCAGACCTGCTTCGCCGTCGTGGATCTTCGCGTTCACATCAAGCGCAGAGAACAGTGCGTAGAATGGTGAAGTCGATGCGTGCATCATAAACGCGTTGTTAAAGCGTTTGTGGTTACAGTAACGAGCTTGACCTTTGATATGGCGGTCTTTTTTGTGGATTTGCGATGTTTGAGAGAAGCCAGCTTGTTGTTTGTGAACAGACTGAGTCACGATCACACCTGCGTCTTCTGGTTTCAAATCCAGCAGCAGTGGTGAACAGTCTTTCATCATCGGGATGAACTGCTCGTAACCAACCCACGCAGAGTCAAACAGGATGTAGTCACAAAGGTGACCTATCTTATCCATCACGTAGCGAGCGTTGTAGATAGTACCGTCATAAGTACCAAGTTGGATAATAGCAAGACGGAAAGGACGTTCATCGCGTGCACGTTCTGGGTCCACTTTCGCGATTTGAGCACGAATGTATTCTTCATCGAAACAGTGTTCATCCATACCACCGATAAAGCCCCAAGGGTTACGCGCCGTTTCTAAGTAAACTGGCATACCACCCGCTTGGATTAACGCACCGTGGTGGTTCGATTTGTGGTTGTTACGGTCGAACAGTACCAAATCACCTTCAGTTACCAGCGCGTTACAGACTACTTTGTTTGAAGCAGAAGTGCCGTTAAGTACGAAGTAAGTTTTGTCCGCGTTAAATACTTTTGCAGCGTGCGCCTGCGCTTGATGTGCAGAACCTTCGTGGATCAGCAAGTCACCTAAATCCACGTCCGCATTACACAAGTCACTACGGAACAGGTTTTCACCGAAGAAATCGTAGAACTGTTTACCAGCTGGGTGTTTTTTGAAGAACTGACCACCTTGGTGTCCCGGACAGTCAAACGCTGAGTTACCCATCTCAACATAGTGCGTTAATTGCTTGAAGAAAGGAGGAAGCAGACGACATTCGTACTTGGTTACTGCTTCGTTGATTTGACGACAGTAGTACTCAATAGATTGTCTTTCTAAATCGATAACGCCAGTTAGCCAAACGTAATCTTCTGCCGAAACTGGGTTTTCATCCGTTACTAAGAAAACTGGAATACCGTAACCCGTTTCGGAAATCATTTTATGCAGACCTGCTTTAATGTCTGCTGAAGTAATAATAGCCGCACCAACGTCGGTTAATTCAACTTGCTCTAAAGGTTGTAAATGACGATTAAATTGTTCATCTAAAGATTCAGCTAATAAACTGAAGTCTTCTGGCATGTAATTACTAACACCTATAATTAAACTTTTCATTTGGAATATCTCTTTTTTGTTCTTTAAAATTGACAAGTACAGATATTACAAACTAAAACGATATTTAAAATTCAAAAAACAAATTTCGTGATTAAATTTTCACATTTAAAAGACTTATTTCCTCGAATTAAAATTTCGCGACCTTCATCACTTTCCAATTGATAGTCCAATGATATTGAAACCAGAATTAAAAGGAAAAATAATTAAAAATTGTGTGACCACAACCATTATTGTTAGAAATAAAATATCAAGAAAATAATTTTTTGAGATGTCCATCACTATATAATTATTAGGACTATATTATTAGGAATAATAAATGTTTTAATTTTAACTAAATTTAAACACATAATAAAAAAGCCATCAACACATGTATTGATGGCTTTTTACTTTAGGTGCAAAGGAAACATAATTCAATTAAATAAATGACTATCTAGTTTGACTCCATCATTCGACCATTGCTGATAACGTTTTACAGACATGCCTGACGAGTACATAGTGTGTTTACAATCCATGCACTCGACAAAATACAAGCCACTCATGCCAGCCATAACGTGCAGTCTACGGCTATCGCAACGCTTGCAGGACAAGCGTTTTACTTTGGTATTGACGTCAATACGACGAGCAAAGTTTAACGTTTCATGAGAACATAAAGCATCAACAGCACTATCTTTAAATGGATGTTCACTCAACAAGTAATTAATGGCGTAATCATACACCGGGGGGATTGAAGATTTTCCACTTTCAATATTACTTATTTTAGCGACGGAAACACCTAATAAAGAAGCGAACTCAGCCTTACTGTACTCTAAGATAAACCTTGAAGAGATAAATTTATCTGCACTAATGATTCTCAACATACACAAATCTCTAATATAAATAAAAACAGAGATAAACAATTATCTCTATTTATTATGAAACATGTAATGAAAAAGTTACTTTCTAGTGTAATTCTGCATATTAACTATGCTATTTTATTTTTACGTTATCTTGCGCCTAATTAATCATAAAATCAATAATCAACACCTAAATATAAAAGAACAATTTAAGATTTATAATACATTTTTTAATTTACATTATTAGATAAAGTAATGAGTACTATTCACCTATAAATCGGGGCATCAAGTATTGCTCTTCAATCATTATTACTATCAATTGAAAAGTCTTGATCTAAGCCCAATAGCGGAAGTAAATAAAGAGGGAAAAACCTCTTTTTTAAGGTAAACAGATCCCATCTTAGTTAAGTACTAAAAATATGTTGAAAAATCGCATAAATAGTATGCACATCAGTAAAATGACTGCTTAAGTAAGTTTACATTCTGTTGTCGTGACTGATAGAGATACTGGCAAAAGAGCAAAAGAAAAGCCTCAATCTTGAGGCTTCTGGATAAGATAGGTTATGGTTGAAGGAAGTTTTGAGTGAAATCGAGCGCCTCTTTAGAAAGTTTTTTTTCGTTGGGCGATGTGCTTGCCTGACCTTCTGCTGTTACCGTTGTCATGTTAGGCTGAAAATCTAGTGTTGATGCCTCCTCCCAAGCCTCGGAGGCTTCTTTACTCTCGTCATTCAACACCGCATTGAGCTCCTCTTCCGCAGGAAAATACGCTTCGCGTTTGTACACTTTGTTAAGGGCTCGAATAATAGAGTGCTTTCTCACCATTCCTGATGCCAGCTTTCTTTGCAACGGCTTCGCTATGGACTGCAATCCAACGACAACATCAACACCAATATTGGTTGCCACTTCATCACGCAACGTACGTGCAGGTTGGTAGCCCATATTGGCAGCAAGAAACAGCCAAACGTAAGCAATTGCATTACCCGTTTTACCTTTATCCTTCCACGCTTCGCCAGCATGATACATCGCTTTAGCACTGCCACCTTCCGCGGCCCGTTCCAGCCAGTAGCAACCTTTAACCATGCTTTTTTCTGTACCAATGCCATTTAGGTAACATAAGCCGACTTGGATCTTGCCATCTGCACTGTCTTTTTCCGCCGCTTTCATAAACCAGTAAAGCGCATCTGCACTGCGTCCTGCACTATTGTCTGGTGAAAGCTGCCATTCCCCCATATAAATCATGGCATCAATGCAGCCTTCTTCGGCGGCAGTTTCAATCAGTTGGTTACCTTTTGGGATATTTTTTTCAGTTCCTCGACCAAAGACCAAGGCCTTGCCCGTCGAAAATTTCGCTTCGGTATCCCCTTCCATTCCCGCAATTGCGGTACGCCAGAAGTTTGCCTGCTCTTTTAAAATCACATCTTCGCGCATGCGTTCACTTAAGCGAACAATGCCGTACATCCCCGTCACATTGTCCAGTTTAGCGGCTTTATCATACCAATACAGCGCTTGACGAATGTTGTCCTTTTCGGCTTCTTTCGCTAGAAATAAAATGGTGGGGATATGCCCAGTTTCGGCTTTGAACTCTCGCTCTTTACGCTCTTGCTCTCGCGCTTTATGCATCGCCTTTCGATAAGCGGCTTCGCGAGCTTTCCTCTCTGCCTCGAGTCTTTGTTTCCGCATCGACAACGAGATCATCCACACAAATATCAGGACGAGTGAAAGGCCAGTTGCCGCAATGGCAATGCCCATACTACTCATAAATAGCCTCTTTTGGTTTCAGGGCCCAATTCAACTCCCTTTCAGGGAAATCTTATGATTATGCGCCGACATAACGCCGACTACCTTCATTATATAACGACCACTTAGCGAAAATCTGAAGCTTGCTAAGACTTAATGGCGGTATTTTATTCAACATCACTGCAACTTATTTTTAAAAGAAAAATATGGCCCTCATTTTTATAGAACTTAATCACGGTTTTGGGGCTGAGATATTCTCATCCCCTATCATCCCCCCTTACTCCTCCCATAAAAATTCACATTTTAATGATGTGCAGAATCTCTCACTATGCGCCTGTTTTATTATTTAATTTGTGAACAAAATCGACTGTGACAGAAAATTTGCACCTGTAAAAAACTTAACAGCCTGCTCTCACATTTTGCTGATGATTCAGTGTATTAGCATCTAATTGAACATTTCCTTTTTTGGCATCTGCCTTTCTAGCGTGTGCAAAACCTTCTTGATGATTGAGTCAGCGAAGGCAGCGCGCAGCTCAATATCAATTCAATAACAATGGATTTGTAAACGTGGACAATAAGACATTTAAATTATCAACAATTGCCAAAACCGTACTGCCTTTGATTTCCGTCGCGGTAATCAGCGGTTGTGGTAGTGATAGCACGAACGAAGATACGACGACCCCTGGCTCAGGCTTGTACCCTGCGGGAGAGAACGAAGTCGTCATTTATTACAAACGTGACGTAGCATCAGCTTCAACAGCCAGTGACTACGAAGGTTGGGGCTTGCACCTATGGAACGGTGAGGGCTGTACCAGCACAGATTTAGACGCAATGGGCATTCCGGGAACAGGAACGGATTGGTCTGCGCCACACCCATTCGATGGCATCAACGACACCTACGGTGCTTACTACGTACTGAAAATAAATCCAGACGCCTCTGACCCACACGAATGCATGAACTTCATTCTGCACAAAGGTGATGAGAAAGCGTTCGGCAGCGCAAACTCAAAAGTAGAGTTGACGAAAATCGGCGAATCGAAAGGTTTGTTTGGCTTCCACGGCAGCAGTGAGCTTTACTACGAGCCAATCGAAGAACGCCCTGTTGATATTGATGGTCAAAAAGCGCATTGGTTAGACGCCAACACCATCGCGTGGGAAGCGGCGGCCAATGCGGATTCCATGAAGCTGTTCTACAGCCTTAGCAATGACATCAAAATGGATGAAGATAAGCAAATCTCTGGCGGTACAGCGGTTGAGCTGACAAAGGCTGGTGAGTTGTCTGATGGTCTGAAATCACGCTTCCGTCACCTTGCTAGCCTTCAAGCTGCGGGTATCGATGTCGATGACGCGACCTTGCGTACGATCCTGAAGTCACAAATCGTTATGGTGGCTTACAACGCAAATGGTGACGTCATTTCTGCAACTGAAGTGCAAAAACCGGGCGTTTTGGATGCGGTGTTTGCCGATTCCAAGGCAGGTAACGCGATCGGTCAAGAACTCGGTGCGATTGTGGAAGGCGGTGCCGCAACCTTCAAACTATGGGCACCAACTGCCCAAGATGTTGATCTGATAATCTACGATGAAAACTTAGCAGAAGAAGCGACCGTTGCCATGACGGAAGACCCAGCAACAGGTATCTGGGTTTCTGAGGCACAAAGCAACGTTGTCAACAAATACTATCGCTACCAAGTTAAGGTATACCACCCAACAACTGGCGTCGTTGAAACGCGTTTGGTAACAGACCCATATTCAATGAGCTTGTCTAAGAACTCACGATACTCGCAAGTGGTTGATTTAGATGATCCAAGCTTAATGCCTCAAGATTGGAAAAACTACGCACGCCCAACGGTTAAAAAAGACGAAGACCACGTCCTTTACGAGTCACACATTCGTGATTTCAGCTTTAACGACAGCAAAGGCACACCAAGTCTTGATGGCAAATATCTGGCGCTTACAGAACCTGAGCGTGAGTCTGTATCTCACTTACAAGCTTTAAAAGATGCTGGCCTAACAACGCTACATATCTTGCCAGCATTTGATATTGCAACCGTGGATGAAGACGCTGACAAGCGAGTCGATATCACCGACACCGTGGGTAAACTTTGTGGCATCAAGCCAGAATCCTCCATTTGTGAGACCGAAGATGACGGCAAAGTGATTGAAGAGGTATTAAATAGCTACGACCCAACAACGGGCAAAGCACAAGCGTTGATGAACGATCTTCGCATGCTAGACAGCTTCAACTGGGGTTACGACCCTTACCACTACACCGTGCCAGAAGGCAGTTATGCGACCGATCCTAACGGGTCTAAGCGTATTCTAGAGTTCCGCGAAATGGTTCAAGCGACGCATAAAATGGATCTGAAACTGGTCATGGACGTCGTGTACAACCACACAAATGCATCTGGTGTGAACGAAAAATCAGTACTGGATAAGATTGTCCCTGGGTACTACCACCGCCTAAACGTCAACACTGGCGGAGTCGAAAACTCAACCTGTTGTGATAACACCGCAACCGAGAACTTGATGATGGGTAAACTAATGGTTGACTCATTGATGGTATGGGCGGATGACTATAAAGTCGATGGTTTCCGTTTTGACCTTATGGGCCACCAGCCGAAAGATGTGATGGTTTACGCACTTGAAAAAGTCCGTGAAATTGACCCGAATACCTTGTTCTACGGCGAAGGTTGGGACTTTGGTGAAGTCGCGCAAAACGCTCGCTTCGATCAGGCGACACAAGTCAACATGGCGGGGACAGAAATCGGTACTTTCTCTGATCGTCTGCGTGACGCAGTTCGTGGCGGAAGCCCGTTTGATGGCGGTGTAGATTCTGAAGGTAAGCACCCACTTCGCTTTAACCAAGGCTTTGGTAACGCCGCTTATCCTAACGAAGAAACCAAAACTGACGCAGAATCGGTGAATGGTCGTTTACACAACCAAGATCTGGTTCGTCTAGGTATGGCTGGTAACTTGGCTGACTACATCCTTCTTGATTACAAAGGCGAAACCAAACTGGGTAAGAACGTTGATTACAATGGTGCGCCTGCAGGCTACACAAAAGTGCCATCAGAGAACATCTCTTACGTGTCTAAGCACGACAACCAAACATTGTGGGATAACAACGCCTACAAGATTGCGACTGGCACTTCATCTGCCGAGCGTGCACGTATGCAGGCTGTGTCCCTATCAACGGTGATGCTTGGTCAAGGCATTCCATTTATCCACATGGGTTCTGAGCTATTGCGCTCTAAATCCATGCAGCGCGACTCGTACGATTCTGGTGACTGGTTCAACCGTGTATTCTTCGACGGAAGCGACAATAACTGGAACGTTGGTCTACCACGTGAAGACAAAGACGGTGCAAACTGGGAGCTGATCAAAACCATCGTTGGTGACAGCACGGCGAAACCAGATTCAACCGACATCGAGCTGACTAAGCAACAATTCCTAGAGCTACTAAAAATCCGTAGCACAAGCGAACTGTTCCGCCTAGATACCGCGCAAGAAGTGATGAACCGTGTGGACTTCCGCAACGTAGGGAAAGACCAAGTGGAAGGCTTGATTGTGATGTCTATCGACGATGGTACATCAGCAGGTGCCGATTTAGATTCGAACTACGATGCTGTTGTGGCCGTTGTGAACTCAACATCAACTGAGAAATCTTTCAAAGTTGCTGGCGCAACTGGGTTCGAGTTACATGAAGTTCAACAAAACTCTGCGGATGACATCGTGAAAGGTGCAAGCTTCACCAATGAAACCTTCACAGTACCAGCACTGACAACAGCGGTATTCGTGCAGCCACAAAACGGCGCGCAAGGTGCTGGCCTACCAGTAAACACGGATAACAAAGACGTATCGAGTATTCCTCCTTACGGCGAAACGGTTGTTTACGTGAAAGGCACGATGAACGAGTGGTCTGATAGCAGTGATTGGGCGATGACCTTTATTGGCAACGGTATGTACTCTGTAACTGGCGTTCTTGAAGCAGGTGAGCACGAGTTCAAATTCGCGGACTCTGGTTGGGCAAATCCAAACATCGGTTGTGATGCTGCGAATATAGCTTCTGGTTCACTAGACTTAGGTTCAGAAGGTAACTGTAAGCTGTCTGTTGCTGAAACAGGTAAGTACAACTTCACTCTGAACGCGCTGCATGTTCAAGATGAAAGCGTAGAAAAACCGGTCGTGTCAGTGACCAAGTCAGCAGATGCACCAACATTCGGTGAAACAGCACTTTACCTACGTGGCACTATCACCACATGGGACACTCCAGCGCAAGACTCCACTGCGAAGTTCAGCTATGTTGCAAATGACGTTTACTCGCTAGACATTGACCTAGCGGCGGGCAACTACGAGATGAAAGTTGCGAGCGCAGACTGGGCAGCAGACACCAACTTCGGTGGCGAAGGCAGTGTTGAGCTTGGTAAAGCGCTAACGATGGAAGTCGGTGGTGGTAGTGCAAACCTGAAAATTGCGATTGCAGAAGCAGGAAATTACAACTTCCACTTCAACGCGGCTGACAAGTCGGCGCCAATCGTGACGGTAACGAAAAACTAGTTTCATTTAAAAACATCCGTAATGAAAAAGGGGAAGCATCACGCTTCCCCTTTGTTTTGTTGGCGTCACTAAATGGTGGATACCAAAATCAAAAAGGTGTTAGTTTCCCCAAATCTGTTCAACAAACTCAGGATGATCAATGAATGGATTACGATTGCCCTGAAAATCAAACACTTGTTGATTGCGGTTTCGTTCTTTTTCACTAACGGGATCATTTTTGTGCCAACGTTTCAGCATGTTTAACATCCAAGGTTCAAAAACCGTCGAACTTGAACCATCAAGGACAGCATCCGCATTGCTTGAATTGCCTTCCCAGTTACCTACAATATTTTCATAGCGGGTTGCCATGTAGAAATAGGCACGAGCAAAATCGCCTTTAAACTCATCGATCGGCTCAAAAACCGTACCGGAGTAGCCCAGACTAGTGCTTGCTTGGCCAAGTTTAGAGCCATTACTAGACACGTAGGTCGCGGTGCCCACTTCACCAAATGGCCAATTACTGCGCTTCGCGTTTACATAACCATCAGTTGCAAACAAGTGATGACCGTCTGAGTTCATCGGCTCAACCTTACCGCCAAACCAGCTTTTCGGAAAAGAGTGCTCACGGTTGTAGCAATCCCCTTCCGTTTTGTATTGGCCACATTGGTCTGTGACTTTGGTAAAGCTTACTGTATCGCTACCAGATGGCTTTTCAGAATACATATCGAGAATAGAGCCATCATTTTCGTAATAACGATCAATATCGGCATCTTTTACCAAGGTCCAGACCGCAGAATAGCCTCGGCTGGAGTGATTATTGATAATGTTAAACAACGCTGTTTTTAGAGCGTATCCCGTCTTACCAGATGCCGCTTGATAGTAACCATCAACCACTGGTGGGGTCGTCGTTGTGTCACCTAAGTTAAAATTGGTGGTTTCACTTTTCGAGAATTCAGCGCCAGAAGCAAGAGTCTTATCTCCCACCTTCAACGCGTAAGACCCCGAACCATTGCCACAGCAAATGCCGTCGCCATAGCTGTCTTGAATCGTAAATTGGTAGTTACCATCGGCCAAACACATGGTCTTTTCAACAGAGGTTGACGACTCATACCCCTGACCAGAGAAAAGCACTTGCGCTTGGCTATTTTTCAACTCCCAGCTAGTTTCTGAGCCATAGTTGTCCGTCGTGAGTGTAAGAACCACCTCATGATCACTACAATTTTCTACAGGAGGTTGTGTACTTGTCTCGGTCGGTTGAAAATTATCGACGTAGACAACTTCTGAGCCATCAAAACTGGCTTCATCGTAAAAACGCAAACCGACGTTGATGGTCTTGTTCGAGCTCGCTGTGTAGTTGTGCGCGAGCTCTTGCCACTGGTTTATCTGTTGTGGGTTCGAGTAATTGTGATAACCATCAACCACCAGACGTGCTTTTACATTTCCTTCGGTATGATAAACCGAGACAGAAAACGGATAGGTTTTCCCTTGCTCCACATTAATGGTTTGCAAAAAGTCGGTGTTGCTTTGGGTACCTGTATTCACGACGACCTGGGCAGCCAGACCACCCGATTTGATTTGCTCGCTGCTTGGCGACACTGTAATGCCAGCGTCAATCTCCGACCACTGCGTAGGCGCACTGCCATTCCACTGTTCAAAGTCACCATTGAGAATTTGGCTATATGCAAGCGGAGAGCTAATAACAGCAAGAAGACAGAGGGGTTTCGTTATGGATTTCATTATACTTTTCCATTAGTTATGTAAATCCCAAACACGATAAACATATTAGTGGGGCATAAGTAATCCTTCAGTCACATTTTTACGTTGCACAAGTGTTAATTTACTTTTTAATGTGCAGCTTATCTCACAAATATCCATCTGCTGAAAACAAATGCCAATACAAAAAGCGAAGCAACTTGTTGGCTACATCGTCGTAAAACCATTAAGAGAAAAGTAAAACAGACAGAAAAAAGCCAAGTGTGCGCCTATGGGGGTCAGCAACAACACTTGGCTTGTTTATAAGAAAGCTTGTGGTCAGCTCAACTGGTGAGCATCAATTCTGGATAATTCCTTAAGGTTTTACCGCAAAGAATCGTCCTTGTAGTGGCGACATCAGAATCTGATATTGACCATTGCTCGGAGTAATTTTTTCATTCGTGAGCAAATCCACCAACTCACCAGTACCAACACTCTCCTGAGTAAGAGTAACGCTTCTAGCGCTCTCTAAGGTATTTAGCGCAAACAAGACTTTGTCCGAACCAGATTGTTTCAAGTCCACATAACTGCCGTTACTCGCAACTAAATTCGTGCGTGACCCCTGATAAAGTGCAGGATGCGCATCGCGCATTGTCATCAGCGATGTCACATAAGATTTGAGATCGGCTTGGTTTGCATCAAGCGTCGCCGTCACGCCTTCAATTTTCGCACTGCTGCGCGCAACGTGATCATCGCACAAACCTTGAATGGCGCAGGTGCTGTTGTCTTCTTTTGCGGCAAAACCATCCACTTGATCCCCGATTTCATCACCGTAGTACAACGTGATTGGCCCGGTGTACGCCGCTTGGAAAGCAAACGCGGCTTTATGGCGTAACCAATATTCTGCATCATTCACATCCGCCAAGTTTCCGCGCTGTAACAAGTCACCAAAGCGCACTAAATCATGGTTGCCGATCATCAAATTCGGCTGCGCATGTGTTGGATATTGGTTGTGTGTGCTGTAGCCGTTGTCTAACCAATCCGCACCGCGACCACCCACGCCGCTCTCATTCACGGCCAAAGTTTCAACGATGCGATATCGCATAGGGAAGTCAAACGCAGAGCACAATGCTGGATCGCTGTTCGATCCATACGCCTCATTCGCGATTTCAGACTCCCCTTTCCAAATCTCTGCCACCATATAGCCCAACGGATTCACTTGTTCGCCTTTGCTATTGGTGTACGTCACACTTTGTGAGGCTTCATCGACGGCTTTACGAAGTTGTGTCCAAGCGTCTGTCGGAACTTGATAGGCTTGATCTAAACGCCAGCCGTCAATCTTCAGTTCTTTGATCCAATAGGTTGCCACTTCTTTGTAGAAATCGAGACTGGCCGGGTAATCAACGGGATTGCTCGATCCCGATGGCAACAAACCGGAGGGAGATGGTTTGATCAAACCATCTTTGTGATGACCAAATACACCATCAAAAAACACGTATAAGCCGCGTTTGTGTGCTTCCTCGACCAAGGTTCTCGCCGTTTCTAAATCACCAAAACGTGGATCAATGGTGAAGTAATCCGTTGCAAAGTAGCCCGTGGCATCCAGACGATCGGCCCAGTGTTCTTGGCCCACTATCGCTTCCGATTCAAAAACTGGCGTCAACCAAATCGCGTTCATCCCTAAATCTTGGATGTAATCGAGTGAATCAATCACTCCTTGCAAATCGCCGTTATGATGGCTGGTGCCATAACCTGTACCGTGACCAATGCTCGCATCACCATCCACAAAACTCTCTACCATGATTTGATAAGTACGAAGTTGGTTACTTTGCGCCATGACATTGGCTTGGCAAGCATAACTGGTATCCGGTAGCGGAGTGCTGCTATTAGTGTCGCCACCACCAGAAGAATTACACGCAGATAAAGCACCAATCACACTTAACGCAAGCAACGATCGAGACAGGCGATGGTTACGTAGGATATTACGCATTTTATTCTCCCTAACTTACTCAAATAAACTACGGAAATTTGAGTAATAAAATTAACCCCGACATGTGTTTCATGCAGGGGTTAATAAATAAAAATAGATTTTAAATAACTGAATGGAATATTATTGGCACTTATTTACCATGACATGAACAGGTTTGCCTTTTCCTTCAAACTGAAGACTCCATACATATTTACCATCTTCTTTAATATCAACCGAAGTATCCGTACCGTAACCACCAAATGTTAATGGTGTTAATTCACCAACGTTCATTCTATTACCTTTTGCGGTAAATTGTGGGAACCACAACTCGGTCGCGTACTGCATTTTGTAGGAGCCTACTTTTTCTTGAACCACGGCTTGGTAGAAATTATTCCCTTTGTAGGTGTATTGACGCTGAGGCACGTGTTTCCAATCGGAATCCGCAAACGTACCCACCACAAATAGTGGTTTAGAAATAGGACCTTTCGCTGTGCTATCTGGGTTGTCACACGCTTTCATGAAAGCAACCACTTCGTCTTGAGACATATTAACAACAGGCTCTGCGGCCGCTTCTGGTTCTGCAGTCGATTGACAACCCACTAAGGCAGCAAGTAGAGCAGCAGCAAGAGAGGTCTTCATCATGTTCATTTCACGTAATTCCTTTTTAGTATATCCAAAGTAAAATAAACTCAACGGTTAAAAGAAGTATTAATCGTTATTAAAATGGAAATATCAAACGACAAATAAATATCGTCAGATTGTGAATTTAAATCACTTCGAGAAGTTTGTTTATTTCCTAAGTACAAAAAATAAATTAGGAACTGCCATTAATTATTGATCCAACCTATATAAAAAACAAAGTAATAAAAATAATTATGTGAATAAGGTAACTCTATGTAGGGGTATTTTTATTAGTTTATTTTCTATGAAAAAGGTCAGCATTTCGCTGACCTTTTTTTATCTGATTATTTTCTATTTACGGCTTTCACAAACACTTGTTGTGCACCTTCAATACCTAGCTCTTTTGCTTCATCAAGCAAAGTGAGCGCTTTCGGAATATCATTCGCTGCGACTGCCGCTTCAATTGAGCTGTAGTAGTAGCTAGTAAGGTCCGTACCTTGGGGAATGTTGTCGTTTTTCGCAACAATCTTAGTATTCACAATATCATTCGCGGATACCGAAAAGCGGAACTGACCGAGTGGGCTATGTTTCGCTAGAGGGTCTGCAATATCTGGCGGCTGAGTGTGACGCGCCATGGCGAAGGCTTTTGCAGGGTGTAAAACTTGTGTACTTCCTTTTAGATCGGCGGAAGTCGTGTAAACCAACACATGCAGATCGTTACCTGTCATGTCTGGAATCACATTGAGATCAAGTACGAATTTATCGTTGTCCAACAGTTTTGCTGGTTCGTACTTAAACTTTGAAAAATCTGCTTGGTAAATGGTTTCTCCTGCCGAGTTCATCACTGCGACATTAGGAGCATAAAATTGAAGTTCTTTACTTACGAATGTCTCTAATTTGATATCGAGACTGCCACGGTTACCTGGAAGAGCAAACGCTGCAATAGCGCCAGCACTGTTACCATCCAACAACATTTGGCTTTTATCAGTCAAAGCGAATTCAGTAACCACAGGCACGTTAAGCGGTACCCATTGAATATCACCCGATTGCGTGATCACTTGTTGCTGACCTTTTGGACTCATCTCTACTTGTTCTACAGACGCACAACCAGTAGCCAACATGCCCAGCAGTACGGGAGCAAGCCATTTTTTCATTACTGTCTACCTCGACTCTTTATTGTTTTTTAAATAAATACAGCCAGATAAGTTCTGGCTGTATCATTCTAGGACAATTTAGGACTTAGTGGTTAGATGATTACCACCAAGCTTCAGCTTGTACACCGAATTGGAACGTATCGTCTGAACGACCGTTGTCAAATGTGTTTGAGTTGTCTTCTTTGTCAGCCGTTAGGTAAGAAGCGTAAACACGGATTTCAGGACGAGCCCAGAAGCTAGAACCAGCAGACCATGCTTGAGCAACAGTTAGCTTACCGTATTTGTTTTCTTCGCCGTCGTTATCGTCGATAGCGTAACCAGCTTCGAAAATAGTTTTGTGGTTGTCATCCCATTTGTACATTGGACGAACAACAACAGACATTGTTTCCCACTTGTCTTGGCCAGCCCACATGTCTTCACCAACACCGTACACTAACTGGTGACCCATTTCCCAGCTGTCGCCCATGCCGATTACACCCCAGTTGATTAGGCGGTAACCAGATGCACCGTTGTCAGCTTCTGCGCCGTACCAGCTACCGTCGCCGTAGAATGCCATTGTTTTAGAGTAACCTTCAGTACCGTACTGAAGCACTGTTTTGTTGAAACCAGCGTCTAAACCTTGAGTCAATTCAGCTGTGAACATTACGCCGTTTTTCGCATCTTTAGTGCCGTTTGGCGCAGCGTCAGTTTCGTTAAGAATTGCGTAGTTCAAGCCCATTTCTAGAGAACCGTTGTCCCATAGAGGAAGACCTGCGTAACGTACGTCTAGAGTGTTTACGTTTGTTGCGCCACCATCGTTGCCTGGGTCTGCGATATCGCCGCGGTCGTTACGAACCCAAGCGAAAGAAACTTTACCAGGACCAGCTTCGATACCTTCAACACCCGCGCCCGCGCCAGAGATGTTCCAGTAGTAGAAGTCAGAGATATGAATGTCGTGACGTTGGTAGTAGCGTTTACCTGCCCAAAGCGTTGCTTCAGGAGCAAAGTTTAGTAGGCCTTTAGCTTGAACGTTGAACTGACGTAGTGCGAATTGTGCATCGTCTACACATTTCACTTCGCCGTTATCCAAACCACAGTTAGCAGAAGTGCTTTCCCAGTCGTTTGAACCGTTAGAAGTCATTGCAACCATAGAGTCTACGTAGAACGTTTTGCCGTTGTTGTTGTAAACTTCTTTACCTAGTTGAATCTCGCCGTAGATATCGCTTTCATTACCTAGACGACCGATCTTGTTCTTTTCGAATGTTAATTGTTGACCACCGTCAGCGTTCACGCCAACGCCAGCACGCATGTAACCGTGGAAATCCACTGCGAATGCAGAACCAGCAGCTAAAGTTGCAGCTACAGCAGCAGCAATTGCACTTACTTTTTTCATTCTTAACTCCATTAAGGGTATTTATAATTCTGTCTTCCCTGCTCACTCTTTTAGGTGAATATAGGCAGTAAAAACACACCTAAAGAAAGAGAGGTAAGATGGGAACGAATCCCCGTTTGTTTCAACAGTTGTGAGATTACCCGAGGCGTACAAGGATGACTTCCTCCGCCCCAAACTAATTTAAGGGGGATGAGAAGGGAGTAGAAAATTTACCGAATGGTGTTTTTTCGAGTCAGATCACCAATCTAGGGAGGAATTAGTAAGTTTGTTCGGTTTTGAGCCGCTACAAAGTGATAGCCATTTCATATTTTTGACTCTAAGCCGTCACATAAAGTAATTAAATTACACGAATATTTTTATATTTAGGGTGGTTGACCTTAGTAAGACAAAGTTTTTAACTTATAGTTTCCTAAAGGTAGCAATAAATATTAAATAAAGTATCTCCGATGACACGACTTCTCTCTCGCCCCTACCCCCTGGGCGCAACATTGAATAAAGAAGGCTGTAACTTCTCTATTCATGCTCCGGGCGTAAAAGACATTCAACTGGCATTGTTTGCAGACGATGGCAGCTACGAGCTTCACGGTTTACCGAATGAATACGCTGGCATACGTCATACTTTTATTCCAGATATTAAGCCAGGGCAAAAATACGGTTATCTTGTCTCCCACAAGGACGAGCCACTGTTAATTTCTGATCCGTACGCAAAATCAATAGATAAAGCCCTCCACTATCATCCTCCCTACTCTCCAGCCAAAAGTTTCGATATGCCGAAGTGCGTCGTTATCGAAGATGATTTTGACTGGCAAAACACCGATCACCCGCGTATACCCAGAGAAGAGATGGTGTTGTTTGAGACGCACGTCAAAGGGCTTACCCAACGCCATCCTGAGGTTGAGGACAAGCTGAAGGGGCGCTATTTAGGTCTTGCATCACCTGAAATGCTGGCCTTTTACAAACAGCAAAACATCAACACGCTGCAATTGCTACCTGTCGCAGCATGCATGCATGAGCCTCACCTACTAGAGATGGAAAAGGTCAATTATTGGGGATACAACCCTTATCTCTTTATGGTGCCCGATCCGCGCTACGCAGAACAAGACGCCGTTACGGAATTAAAAACAACAATTCGCGAATTGCATAAAAACGGCATCGAAGTGATTCTCGACGTGGTTTACAACCACACTGCTGAAGGTGGTGAAGGGCCTACAATTTTCAACCTGAAAGCCCTCGACTCCTGTTTTTACATCAAACATGGCAACCACTTCGCCAATTACACTGGCTGCGGAAATACAGTGGATCTCACCTACCAACCAGCCTTAAACCTTGTGATGGATACATTGCGCTACTGGGTTAGCGAATTTAAAGTCGATGGCTTCCGTTTTGACTTGGCTGCAACGTTAGGTCGACAGGGCGATGATTACAACCCAGAAGCAGCTTTCTTTAAAGCCGTTGCGCAAGACCCAATTTTGCGTGAAACCAAATTGATTGCCGAGCCTTGGGATATTGGTCCAAATGGCTACCAAGTGGGTAACTTTCCATTTGGTTGGAACGAATGTAATGACAAACTGCGTGATATTTCTCGCAGTTTTTGGCGCGGTGATCAAGGCTATTTAAAAGAGTTTGCCACTCGATTAATGGGCTCTCGTGACATTTATAGTGCAGCGAACTGGCCATACAAACTCACCGTAAATTACATCACGTATCACGATGGCTTCACACTGCAAGATTTAGTGTCTTACAAGCACAAACATAACGAAGCCAATGGCGAAGAAAATCGCGACGGTCACGGCGACAATCGTTCAGAAAACTACGGTGTTGAAGGCGAGACCGAAAATCTGATGATCATCGCCACGCGTGAGAAGCAAAAACGCAACCTTATTGCTAGCTTGCTGTTTGCCTTCGGTATCCCACACATTCTCACTGCTGATGTTCTGTCTCACACCCAAGGCGGTAACAATAATGCCTATTGCCAAGACAACGAAACCAGTTGGCTGAACTGGGAAGAGACAGAACGTAAGCAACATTTCAAAGCATGGATGTCACAAATGGTCGCCAACCGAAATCAATACATGGTGCCATTTATCCGAGCTTTCAGTGGCGAAAACCGCAATAACAACCGCATTTTCTGGCGCCGAACAGACGGTCGCTTAATGGAGCACGATGATTGGAACCGTTTAAGCTCTGTCGCACTTCACCTTGGTATCGGTAAAGAAGGACAAGAGTTGGTCTACCTCATCAACCAAACTAACGCCACAGCGCGCTTTAAGCTCCCCAATGAGCGAAAGCAAGAATGGGTGACGATCTGTGATACAAACGTACGTAACCTCAACCCAGGACATGCTGAAGGCGAAGTCTTGCTGTCACCCACCTCGATGGTGATTTTGCACTATCAACCAAACCAAAGCACACCAAAAGGTGAGCAAACGCATAGCTAAGTTATAAACGCTCCAAAAAAGGAAAGCCGATGCATCTCAGTGCTTCGGCTTTTTTGTTGGTTAGATTTGCCTAACTCATTATTCGCAAGGCGGCGCTAGGTGAATCAAAGCTAACCCACCCAGTGACGTCTCACGGTATTTCTTGTTCATGTCTTTGCCCGTTTGGTACATGGTTTCAATTACCTTATCCAACGAGATCAAACATTTACTGTTACGCTTTAATGCCATGCGAGATGCATTGATCGCTTTCATTGCGCCCATTGCATTACGCTCAATACACGGTACTTGCACTAAGCCACCTATTGGGTCACAGGTCATGCCTAGTGAGTGCTCCATGGCAATCTCAGCCGCAATACAAATTTGCTCATTGCTGCCACCACGTAGCGCGGTCAAGCCAGCTGCCGCCATAGAGGAAGATACACCGACTTCGCCCTGACAACCCACTTCGGCACCCGAGATAGACGCATTGGTTTTGTACAAGATGCCAATCGCACCGGATACAGCAAGGAAGTCTTTAAGCTGTTTAGTATCGAGCTCTTTGATGAAGCGATGGTAGTACATCAATACCGCCGGAATCACACCCGCCGCACCATTAGTTGGCGACGTTACGACTTGTCCACCAGCCGCGTTTTCTTCACTCACAGCAAAAGCAAACAGGTTAATCCAATCCATGATTTCCATCGGATCGTTTTCGATTGCTGCATTTGCTTCAAGCTTCTTCAGCAAGTTTGGCGCACGGCGGGTCACGTTCAAGCCGCCATCCAAGATACCTTCTGTCTCGAAACCGCGCTCCATGCAACGCGTCATCACACGCCAGATCTGCTCTGCGCGTTGATTGATGGCTTCCATATCCTGAAACGCTTGTTCGTTTTTCAGAATCATGCCGCCAAGGCTCATGCCATTCTTCTCTGCCTGTGCCAACATTTCGTCCGCACTGGAGAATGGGAACTCAACTTCTACGGGCGCAGTCGCGCTGCCATTTTGCAGTTCATCCGCCGTTGCGATGAAACCGCCACCGATAGAGTAGTAAGTTTCAAACCCAACCTGATTGCCGTGCGCATCTAACGCAGTAATCGTCATTCCATTCTCATGCAGAGGAAGGTTCTCTTCATGGAACAACATGTCCGTTTTGTAGTTGAATTCGATTTCATGACGGCCATCGACAGACATCATGCCCTCTTCAATCGCCTTGCGCATCGCTTTGTTCGCAGAAGCGATTTTGATGGTATCTGGTTTGTTACCCAACAGACCCAAAATGGTTGCACGGTCAGTATGGTGACCAATCCCCGTTAACGAGAGTGAGCCGTATAAATCGACTTGAATACGAACCACTTTTGCCAAGTTCGATTCAATCAAACGAGTGAAGTGGTAACCCGCGATCATTGGACCATTGGTGTGAGAGCTAGAAGGACCCACACCAATCTTGTAAATATCAAAGATGGACAGCATAAACTTACCTATTACGACAATGCAGCATAAAGCCAATCAGGGAGAACCATACAAGCAGCGATGGTCGCCACAGCGAACACCAACAGCCCATAATGGCTTGCGGTTGGCTTTGCAAAAAGATGTTTTTGATTATTGATAAAGATTTGTTGCTCGGCAGTCACAGCGCCCCAACGACGGCTCACTAACACACCAAACAAAAGGAAGACGAACGTACCAATTGGCGCGAACCACGGCCAAGCCACGTCGAGATACATCGCAGTAAACACCGCAATCACACTCATGATACTGCCAACGATCACGCCTTTCTCATTGGCTTTCACCCAGAATAAACCAAGCACGAATGAACCCAAACGGATACCAACAAAGATAGAAGTCAGACTAGCGATGGTTTTGAGTACCGATTCATTCGATACCGCCAGAAGAGCTGGCACTACCACCATAGCCGCAGCGAGCAAACTCATCTTTCTTGCGACTTTTTCGTAGTGCTCATCATCGGCACTCTTGCGAACGAAACGCTTGTAGATATCGAACGTTGCGACGGTCGCCATTGAGTTGTAGGTAGAATCCAAGGTCGACATTGCGGCCGCCGCCAATGCGGAAATGATCAAACCAACGACGATTGGGTTAGTGTGGTTGAAGACGAAATCCAAAATCACTTCGTTGCTGTTTTCAAACGATTGATCTTGATAGAAAACACTCAAAAGAACACCGAGTACCGCGAAGAATAAGTACACAAAAAATGCACCGTAACCACACAACAGCATCGACTTCTGCGCCGTCTTTTCACATCTCGTCGCTAACGTGCGTTGGATGATCAATTGGTTGGTGCCGTACACACTCAAATGCAAAAAACTCACGGCAACCACGCCAGCCCAGAGTGTGGTATCTACGCCTAAATCAAAGTCTAAGTTGATGATATTCAGGTGATTACGAGAAAGGTAATCTGCCGCATTAATCTCTGTCATTAGAATGGCAAAGATAGCGATGCTGCCTGCTACCAATACTGCAGATTGCAACATATCGGTCCAGATAACCGTGGAAATTCCGCCCGCATAGGTATAGCAAGCGGTGAAAATACTAATGTAGATAATGGCTTCAGAAATACTGATAGGCAGAACTTGCACTAAGATCAGCGCCACGGCATACAAAATCACACCCGCAGAGATACATTGAACCACAATGAACACAATCGAGTTGATGGTTCTTGCATACACCCCAAAGCGGTGCTCAAGGTATTCATAAATCGAAGTCAAGCCCAGCTTATAGAAGACAGGCACAAAGAAAATGACGGTGAAAAAGATAACGATGGGATAGTTAAGGTGAATACTCATCGCTTCCATGCCAGAGCTATAAACCCAACCAGGCATCCCTACAAACGTCATCGCACTAATGTAAGTCGCAAGTATCGAAACACCCGCCGTAAACCAGCCAAATTGCTTTCCACCCGTAGAAAAGTCGCCACCATTGCTGTAGCGCTTATTCACTAAATAGCTGATTAATATGGTGATTAACACGTATAACGCAATCACCACAAAACTTGAGTACGTAACCATTTCAGGGTTTCCATAATTCTGGGTGCTAATTATTTGTGCTTGGATATTACTTTAAAAAAGCATATCTAAACGATAATCCCGCCATAACTGTGACTATAATCACCAATATAGACGGTTATATATTCAAAAATGCCAAAAAGACCGATTTAATGAGACTCCCATCACTAAAAACCACTAATTGGGTACGCATTCATTTTAAAATTGATATTGATCACGGATCTAATGACCTTAAAAAAACTATGATTCACCACGACACGAAATCGAAGATGATCCCAATAAGATCGTGTTCTTTAAGTTTGAATAGCAACAAATCCTAAGTGAAATAGAGGTTTATCGGTCATGAATGCCAAAAGACACATGAGCGAAGTTCCTATGATTCAAAGGGTAGCTGCCTATCTAGCGATACTGGTTGGTTACTTTTTCTATTGTTATAACTTTGTAATTATTGACTACGTACGCCCATACATCGTTGAAGCGTATGATGGTATTAGCCTGTCAGACACTGCCCAGTTCTATACATGGCAGTCGGTTGGTGCACTTATCGGTGCATTGAGCTGTGCTTGGTTCGCAACAAAATTTGGTAAGAAATCCACTCTTATTACCATCACAGCCCTAAACGGTGGCGCAACGATCATCAATATGATGTTCACCGACTACACAACATGGGCAGCAATGCGTTTCATCATTGGTTTGTCACTGGGTGGTTACTTCACCGTGGCAGTAAGCCTAATGATCGGCCTATTTACGCCAACGGTACGTGGTAAGTTGACGGCATTCGCGTCTTCTATGTTCTCTGTAGCACTGATGGTAATGGGTGCGTATGCAGCATTTATTGCAAGCATCGATGCACCATGGGAAAGCCTAATGCTTGTCGGTGGTATCCCACCATTGGCAGCCGCTGTTGTCATGATCTTTGTACTACCTAGCGACAGCAAAGTAATCGCTTACGGTGAAGAAGAGCAAGCAAAAGCAGAAGAATCAGATGCACCAGCGAAAAAAGGCTCTTGGGGCGAAATGCTAAGCAAGCCTTACCGTAAGATCACACTAACGTGTCTATTACTGGCTGGCCTTAACTTCTACGGTTTCCAATTCTTTGGTGGCTTCGTAACCACTTACCTACGTGATGTACGTATGTTCGACGGTGCAACCATCGGTCTCATCTTCTCTATCTCAGCATTTGGTTCACTGTTTGGTGCGTGGTTCTGGGGTTGGGTAGCTGACAAATTCGGTCGTAAGGTGAACGCATTTGGCTTCATCCTAGCGGGCATCATGGTTTCAATCTTCTTTGTTGCACCTGGCGACATGGTGATTGGCGGCCTAAACATGCTGGCTCTACTTGGTCTGATTTACAACTTCGGTCTGTCTTCTTCAGCGGTATGGGGTGGTTACTTCTCAGAACTGTTCCCAGCACACCTACGTAGCTACGGCGCAGCGCTATTCCACGGCGGTCGTATCCTCGGTATGTGGGCACCAATGGTACTTATCTTCATCCAAGAGCGTACCGACCTACAAACCGCAATGTGGGGTTCACCAATCGTATGGATCCTTGCTGGTCTTCTATGGCTATCACTGCCAGAGACACTAAAAGGCGGCGTGTTCAATAAGAGCAAAAAAGCCGAAGCAGCAAAAGCGTAACTGAATTTCAAAAACTCCGGCTGGCTCCCCGGCCGGATGAAAAAACTTAATTTCGAGTCCTGTTCCCAAAGCCGACTCGACAGCAAATAAGAGAGTTTATTATGTCTAAATATCGAGAAGCGAAACACGTTGTACGTGAATACTTCAGCGCAATGGAAAACGCAACTCACGAGAACGTGGCAGAAGTACTAAAAGCACACACTTCAGAAGATTACCTATGGCGTGGTGTTTACCCATTCCGTGAGCAACAAGGCGCTCAAGCAGCGGCTGACGTTTTCTGGGCTCCTTTGATGAAATCAATGACTCGCATGCAGCGTCGTCAAGACATCTTCATCGGTGGTGAGAACGAAGTAACATCAGGTGAAATCTGGGTAATGAGCATGGGTCACTTCATGGGTCTATTCGACGCTGAATACCTAGGCATGCGCCCAACTGGCAAGATCATGAACATCCGTTACGCAGAATTTAACTGTGTTGAAAACGGCAAGATCACTAAGACTGGCCTATTCCTAGACCTTCTAGGTGCAATGGACCAAGCGGGTTGTTACCCACTACCACCATCAACAGGTAAGCACTTCGTATACCCTGGTCCTCGTAACCACGACGGCCTACTGTTCGAAGACGCAGCACCAGAAGAAGGCGTAGCAACACTAGCACTAGTGAACAAGATGGTTGATGACCTATCTGCACTAAACGACAGCGGCGCTATGGGTTGCCCACCAGAAGTTCTTGAAAAGAGCTGGTCTAAAGACATGATCTGGTACGGTCCATGTGGTATCGGTGCGTCTTACACAATCCCTCGTTACCAACAGCAGCACCAATTGCCGTTCCGTAACAACCTGAAAGACAAGAAGTTTAATGGCCACGTATGTCGTTTCGCAGAAGGTAACTTCTCTTGTTTCTTCGGCTGGCCAAACCTATCTAACACGCCAATCGGTGGTTTCCTAGGTATGACAGGTGGTGAAGTACGTGCAGACATGCAAGTGGTTGACGTTTACTACCGTGACGGCGACAAGCTATCTGAGAACTGGGTACTGATCGACCTACCTTACTGGCTAAAACAGCAAGGTCTAGACGTATTCGAGCGTACTCAACAGATCCTAAACCCTTCTCTATAAGAAGTCCTAGGGGCGGATTGTCAACCCGCCTTTATGTTGCCTGAATCCCCTCTCGGTTCAGGCGACATGCTCCCAACTCGTGCCTCAAGGATGGGGCACAACCTCAAGATAGAACCCTTATTCAAAACGGGCATGAACGCACGGTGGCTTTCTGCGCCCTGAATAATGAGATTGATGATGAAAAAGTCGACCCTTTCTGCAGTGATTTTAGCAGCGCTTACTTCTAGCTCAGCCTTTGCTGCACACACTTTTGTTAATGACGCTGGCGACAGCCTAACCATCGATGGCCGTTTCGATCTTCGCTACCAAGACCGTGGCGGTGATGACAACGGCGAATGGAACAGCGGCAGCTCACGTTTCGGTTTGAAAGGCCAAATGGGTCTGGATAACGGCTGGACTGGTTTCGGTCACGCGGAATGGGGCTACAACTCTGGCGCGAACGGTGACAACATTTACGACCGCTTGCTATACGCAGGTGTTGATCACGAAAAATACGGCAAGATTGCTGCAGGTACTAAGCAGTGGTCTACCTTCTACGACGTAGCATGGTACACCGATTTAGGTCGTGTATTCGGTACTCGTGGCTCAGGTGTTTATAACCTAGCTGACTGGGGTATCGCATCCGGCGCGGGTCGTGCAGAAAACTCAATTACGTACCGTAATTCAATCAATGAAAAAGTGAGCTACGGCTTTACTTACCAAACCACGCGTGAAGGTGTTGCTCTAGCAAATAATGCGACAGCCTCACTGAAAAACGGCATAGGTGCGTCTATCACTTACAAACCCGTTGATGGCGTAACACTGGGTGCGGCTTACCATCAAAATGAAGTTGCGGATCTAGACGCAAGCGTGGTTGGCGTAGAAAACGGCGACAACATGCGCATCATGCTATTGGGCGCAAACTACAGCAACGGTGGCTTCTACGCGGGTGCGACTTTCCACGTTGGCGAAAACTGGGAAGCAGTGAGCCAAGGCGGTACGGACGTAATGTTCGATACCCTAGGTGGCGAAATCTACACTTACTACCACTTCGATAACGGCCTACGCCCAACGTTGAACTACAACTACATGGAAGATCGCGGTGACGAGACACAAGGCTACGAGCGTAACTTGCTGATTCCTGGTCTTGAATACCACTTCCAGAAGAACAAATTCCTAGTTTGGACTGAATACCAGTTCGACCTAGGTAAAGATCAGTACGATGGCAGCAAATTCGAAAACCGTGATGATCAATTCGCGGCAGGTATTCGCTACTACTTCTGATAATACTCATCGCTCACCACCTATACCCAAGTAACCTTAAGGTGGTGAGTGATGAAGTTCTTATCAACACTAAGCAAAGTTATCTTGAAGCCAAGTAGTCATCACTTCACTAATAATTAAAGGCTGCTCAAGCGTAGATAGATGCCCACACTCAGGGATAACATGAAGTGTGACGTTTGGGATGCATCTCTCCATGAGCAGATGATTGTCTAGCGGACAAAGCTTATCTTCTTTACCTGTTATCACCAACGTAGGAGCTTGAATGTCCGCCAATAAAGGTCGAGCATCCGGGCGAGTTGCTAACGCTTTAGCATGTGCTTCAAATGCCTCCAAACCTACATTAACCGCCATGCCTTCGATACGCTCAGTTAACGCTTTGTCTTGCAAACGGCTTGGATGAATCAGCACAGGCATCAGAGTGTCAGCTGTAATGCGTTCAAACTCACCACTTAACGCACGGCTAACCAGTGCATCACGCTTTTGTGTCACCTCTGGCTTTTCATCTGCTGCATTGGTATCCATGAGGATCAAGCCTTTGACTCTGTTTGGCGCTTGACGGTACACCTCAAAGGCAAGAATCCCACCCATTGATAAGCCCCCCAAGACAAACTCCCGCGGTGCGTCTTGCAACACTCTATGCGCCAGCTGTTCCATTGACGGCAATGAAGCCAGCGTCGGGCATGTAGGCTCAACCCAACTTGGCAACGCTCGGTTGATATCCTCAAACAATGTGCCATCACAAAGTAGTCCGGGTAGCCAAACTAACGAGGTGGGTTGCGTCATTTTATTCTCCTGCCAGCGGCTTTGGTTGATCAGAGCCAAGAATGCAATACGTCAAACTATTACCACGCAAGTTCGTCAGTGAGTATGACGCACCTTCTGGAACATTCAGCACATCACCGCGCGTTAAAACAACACTCGCTTGTTCGCCTTGATGCGTGAGGACCACTTCAGTATCGCCATCAAAGTTGATAAGCACTTGTTTTTCTTCTCGCCAGTGTTGAGGAATCGAGCCACCTTCAGAAAGCTCATAAGCCATGATGCTCACTTCATCTTCACTCTTTACTTGGAAGTCATAACTCGCCAAAGGATGACCCGTTAAGGCGTATTGTTTCACGCTGCTTCCGCCGAAATCGCCTTTGATTTCACGATAATCTTTTTGCAGAGCGACAAATGGCATCATCTCTTCTGCGGTGTAGGTATCGAAGGTCGCGAGCTCTTCTTCGGTAAGCAGCGGCATCAATTCTGATTCTTGTGGCACCGGGTCGCCATTAATAGTGTCCACGAGTGTGCCATCGGCTTTGAGGTATAAACCATAACCTTGACTGTCTTTAATAACGTTTGGATGCCAAATAACGCCGCCACCTGAATCGTCGCCGCCAAGTACCGAGAACATAAAGCCGTAATCGCGGCCAACCACTTCAAATCCACGGAAGAGATTGGTTGGAATCGAGATGACGTCACCGTGAGACAACACCGCCTCATGCTCTCCATCGTTCCCCCAATAAAAACGGAACTGACCTTTGAACACCAAGAAAAGCTCGGCGGTACGATGAGAGTGCAACGAATTTTTGATGCCCGGCGGTTGGCCTGCGGCACCAATGTTAAAGCCCGCCGTATCGCGAATATGAACATGTTGACGACTGCTTTCTGCCACCCCAGCACCGATAATGCAGAAGTTATCTTTCAGATCACTGCCTGGCGTGCGCGCATCAATAAACGCACTCGTACCCGGAATCAGTTCCATGTAGCGGACCAGATTATTATTCATTTTAGATTGTAGAGTCATTGTAAATCCTTGTTGTCCTTGTTTGGACCTAGCCTTTGAATTGTTAGTTACAAACCGAAAGTGTGTTACAGACCTAAAGGTCGCCCACCATCAACCGCGATGGTATTGCCTGTCGAGAAGGTCAGAAGATCTGCCGCGGCGTACACGGCTTGAGCGACTTCTTCATCATTGGCTAAACGCTTAAGCGGTGTGGATTGTTCTTGTTGATTACGCCATGCGTCATCCAAGCCTTTGACAAACTCAGTGTCGACAAGCCCTGGAGCAACAGCCAGAACTCGAACCTCGGGAGACAGAGCGCGAGCTAAAGAACGGGTCATGTTTTCTGCGGCAGATTTACTCGCGCAATAAGCAATGTTACTGCCCATCGCAGTCTGTGCCGCGATAGAAGTAATGTTCACCACACAACCATTGGCTTGCTTGAGCCAAGGCTCAAACGCTCGAACCATGGCAAAAGGCGCACGGACGTTCACTTGGAAAATTTGGTCAAACAGCTGGTCATCTAAACTTTGCAAATCAGAGTGCGCGACGAATTTCGTCATCCCCGCACAGTTGACCAACAAATCCAGCTTGTCGCTTATTTCACTGACTTGATGTTTAAGCTGTTCAATCGCACTAGAATCTGCCACGTTCAATTTGAATGCTAGATGCTCGTTACGTGGCAGCGAGGAAAGCACATCCTCGGCCGCTTTCTGATTACTGTTGTAAGTCAGAATTACGCGATATCCCGATTCAGCTAGCTTGCGACAAATGGCGGCACCCAGTCCGCCACTGCCGCCTGTGACTAAGGCAAGTTTCGACATATTACGCCTCTTCCACTTTGCCTTTGTAACGGCGCACACGAATATCCGCTTGCTCTTTGTGGCCAGCAAAACCTTCTAGTGCACACAAGCGAGAGCAGTACTCACCGACTTTTAGGGATGCCGCTTCCGTTACACGCTGGTAAGTACAAGTCTTAATGAACTTACCTACCCAAAGACCACCGGTGTATCGCGCCGCTTTCTTCGTTGGCAGTGTATGGTTGGTACCAATACATTTATCGCCGTAAGAAACGTTGGTTTCACGACCTAGGAATAAGGCACCGTAGTTGGTCATGTTATCCAGGAAGTACTTAGGATCTTCCGTCATCACTTGAACGTGTTCAGAAGCGATATCGTCTGCCACTTCCACCATTTCTTCGTAGCTATCGCATACGATCACTTGCCCGTAATCTGCCCACGCTTTACCCGCAACTTCCGCCGTTGGGAGAATGGTTAACTGACGTTCAATCTCTTTGATGGTCTCTTGTGCAAATGTCTCGCTGTTAGTCAACAAGACAGCTGGAGAGTTGTAACCGTGCTCGGCCTGACCAAGCAAGTCCGCCGCTGCCAATTCCGGGTCACAGCCTTTCTCATCGGCAATGACTAGGGTTTCCGTTGGGCCTGCAAACAAATCGATACCGACGCGACCAAACAACTGACGTTTTGCCTCTGCTACAAATGCGTTACCCGGCCCTACAATCATATCGACCGGTGCAATAGTCTCCGTCCCCAGAGCCATTGCACCTACCGCCTGAACACCACCGAAGCAATAGATTTCATCCGCACCCGCCATTGCCATCGCAGCGACAATCGCCACATTCGGCTGGCCATTAAACGGTGGCGCACAAGCAATAACACGTTTTACGCCCGCGACTTTCGCCGTCAGTACACTCATGTGAGCGGATGCAACCAATGGGTATTTACCGCCAGGGATGTAACAACCCACGCTGTTTACTGGAATATTCTTATGCCCCAGTACCACACCAGGCATGGTTTCTACTTCGACGTCTTTCATTGAGTCACGTTGAATTTGAGCAAAGTTTCGAACTTGTTGCTGAGCGAACTCGATATCATGACGAGTCGATTCATCAAGCGCATCCACACAGGCTTGGATTTGCTCTTCTGACAGGCGGAATTGCTCCGGCGACCAGTTATCAAACTTTTCAGACAACTCACGTACAGCGCTATCACCTTTCGATTCAATATCAGCAAGAATGTTTTCAACAATCTGACGCACTTTTGCGTCGTTTGATGCTGATGCTTCTTCAGTGATTCCGTTTTTTAAAATGCGTGCCATTGGTTTTCTCCTTGAACATTGAGGCTGACGAACGGTTATTTTTATGCTTTTGGATACGAATGCAAAATCAGATTAAACACTTAATTAACATTTGACAAGTTAAGTCAACAAACCACAAAAACCACCCTTAAGCCTTTGTATTAATTAATTTAAACAAATAAAAGCAAGTAATAAGGACCTTGATTGAGTTTAATTTTTAATCAAAAATGAGTTTTAGATCACATCATTTTTACTCATCATTTACATTTCTCCGTGTTAGTTTTTGCATACCTTTGCAAAGGAGATAATCATGAGCAATTTTAAGCAACGTCTGACTAAAGAAACGCTATTAGGTACATTTGTTAAAACCCCTCACCCTCACATTATCGAGGTATTGGCACTGGCAGAGTTGCCTTTTGTGGTACTGGATGCAGAGCACGCACCTTTCGATCGTTCCTCGCTTGATCTGTGCATCATGGCGGCCAGAGCGAATGACCTCGCGTGCGTGGTACGAGTACAAGACAGCGCTCCTTCAACCATTTTGAACGCGCTTGACTGTGGCGCGGCGGGTGTACAAATTCCCCATGTTTGTACTGCTGAGCAAGCGACGCAACTGGCGAAAATCTGCCATTACGGCGAAGGTGGCCGAGGGTATGCTGGTTCCAGTCGAGCAGCGCAATACGCCACTAAGCCCATGGTTGAACACTTAAAAGACAGCCGTGCGAATACGATTGTCATTGCACAAATTGAAGACCCTCAAGGGGTCGAAAATGTTGAAGCGATTGCCAATGTTGAAGGTATTGATGCGCTCTTCATTGGCCAAGTTGATCTCACTGTCGCTTATGGTACTGATAGCGTTCATGATGAGAAAGTCGCACAAGCAAGTATGCGAGTAATCGAAGCGGCCAGAGCCGCCAATAAACCTGTTGGCATGTTTGTCGCAACGGCTCAACAAGCTCGGGAATGGCGTGAACTCGGCGTTAGCTTCTTTTGTGTTGGGTCTGAACACAAAATGATCATTGATGCCTTCAAACAAGAGAGAAATGTGATGAATTCTTGAGTTTTCTCTGATATTTACGCCTTATCAATGTAATGCTCTAGACACAGAAATCCCCTAGCCCATACACTCAGCACGTATGAGCAGGTTCAATGGCCTTAAATAAGGAGTATCACCATTAAAGCGAAAGTAACTTCGATCGACGTCGCGAAGATGCTCGGCGTCTCTCAATCGACGGTATCTAGAGCATTCAGCCCGACTGCGAGTATTAGCGAGAAGAAACGCAAAATGGTGATGGATGCCGCAGCTAAGCTCGGATACACACCGAATGCCATCGCCCGAGGTCTGATTTCGAATCGTTCAGGCTTAGTGGCGATTGCGTTAGATAGCGAATCAAACCCAATGTACGACATGCAATCTCGTGCTTTGGCTGTCGAAATTCAAAAGCGTGGCGGACAAGTTGTGCTTTGCCCTATCGACAAGGACGACCTCGATCTCGCCATTTCACGCGCCATTGAATACCAAGTGGACGGACTCGTTATCGCCACCAGCCGTTTAACTTCACGCGCGTTTGCCCAATGCGAAAAGTTTGGCGTTCATTTAAGCTTGATCAACCGCTACGCCGAGGGTATTAATGCCAACAGCTCTGGTATTGATAACCGCTTGGCGGGCCAACAAGCAGCCGAGTATTTAACGCAGAAAGGCGCAAAACAGTGTGCTTATATCAGTGGCGATGCTGGCTCCATGACCAGTGAAGAGCGTTGGCTGGGTTTCTCTTCAAAATTGCAAGAACTCGGCTCCCCGTCACCAACCTTTATCCAAGCCAAGTACAGCTTTGAAGCAGGCTTAGAAGCGGCGAAAGCGATCTTGTCGCACACTAGCAAACCCGATGCAATTTTTTGTGCAAACGACATCCTCGCCATGGGTGTGATGGATGGCTTGCGACAAGCCGGAGCAAAGATCCCCCAAGACTTCTCTGTGATGGGTGTAGATAACATTCCGATGTCTGCATGGCCGAGCTATGATTTGACCACCATTGCTCAACCAGTCGACAAAATTGTTAAACGAGCGGTTGAAGACTTGATGAATCGAATCAACGGCAACCTGGATGCAACTGGCGAATACCTTTTCGAGCAAGGCACCTTGATCGAACGTAGTAGCACCATTTAATAAATCCATTTTTATTCATTCTTCATAAAACAAAATGCCTTGCTTTCGAGTAAGGCATTTTCTGTGATCACGATTAAATTTTCACCAATCGTTATTTAATACCTCATCAATTCATCAATCTTGTTATTGACTTGTTACTTTAATGTTTTATTTTGGATTCGTATGCAAAATGGATATGAATTGCTCAACTAATTTATAAAAACATAAAAAGTTGTGTGACTTGCCGACGAATGCCCATGGCAGGTCATACCAGAAACAAGGAAGAACGATGAAGAAAGCAATCCTTACTTCACTTACCGCACTGGGGCTTGCATTTAGCAGTATGAATACGTTTGCAACCAGTGTTATTCGTCTTGCTCATGACAGTCAAGAAACCTCTCCCGTACACAAAGCAATGCTCTATTTCGAACAAGAAGTGGAAGCTCGCTCAAACGGTGAGATAGAAGTTGAAATCTATCCGGCAAGACAACTAGGCGATGTGCGTGAGACGACTGAACTCGTGCAGCAAGGCAACTTACAAATGACGTTTGGTGCGTCAGTTTTACTCTCTCCCTACGTCCCAGAGTTTAACGTGCTCGACGTGTTCTACCTTTTTGATAGCGAAGAGCAAGCACACAAAGCGCTCGACAGTGAGAAGATCGGACAACCATTGTTGAATGCTATGGAATCAAAAGGCTTTCATGGACTTGGCTTTATGGAGGTCGGCTTTCGTAGCGTAACCAACAACAAACAGCCAATTGATAGTATTGAGGATCTGAAAGGGCTAAAGATTCGCTCGGCATCTAACCCCACTCAAATAAGCGCGTGGAAATCTATTGGTACTGCACCAACACCTCTGTCTTGGGGAGAAATTTTCACCTCGTTACAACAAGGCCTGATTAACGCTCAAGAAAGTGCTATCTACTCTATTTATGCCGAACGTTTTTACGAGGCACAAAAGTACCTCTCTTTAACTAACCATATATACACCAACTACGTGTTGTTCATGAACAAATCGTTTTGGGATTCACTGCCGGCCGCACAACAAGCGCTGATCAGTGAAGTAAGCAAAGAAACCATCGTAAAACAGCGTGAGCTCGCCGCTAAGCAAAACCAAGAAGTAATCAAAGAGCTCGAAGCAAAAGGCATGACGGTTAACATCGTCCCAGACGAGGTACGCAGCATCATGAAAGAGAAAATGAATGCGGCCGTGTACCAGGACTTGCGCAGTAAAACGGGTAAAGACTTGTTTGACAACGTGATGGCCGAGATAGAACGCCTATAACTCCCACTCTTTTTCACGATCTGGCAACAGGTCGTGCTTTCTCGTTTTGGAGGTGAACATGAAGTGGTTTCGCTTACTAGGCAAATACCTAGAACCAACCCTTATCGTTATCGCGATCTCAACGATGACAACTTTACTGTGCTTGCAAATCGCCCTACGCCTGTTCGATGCAACGATCGCGTGGGCTGAAGAGCTGGCTCGTTATTTATTCGTATGGGCGATGTACCTGAGTATCAGCTATTGTATCCGAGATGATCGGCACATCCGCATTCGTGTGTTCATCGATAAACTTCCGGGCAATTGGACGCAATTCAGTTTGATTGTTTCTGATCTTATCTACCTTGCCTTTAGTGCAACTGTCGCCTGGTTTGGATTTAAGGTTATAAACCGCAGCCTGCAACTCGGTCAGATTGCACCCGCAATGGAAATTCCTATTGCGTGTTTGTATGCCTCTGTTTTAGTTTGCGCACTATTAAGCTGCGCGCGCCTAGTGACAAGCATTTATCAACGTGTGAACGCGTGCTCCACCAGCAATGAACGAGTTCGCTTTTCTCGCCAACGCTATCGCCATATCAAAGCAAAGTATCGTACTTCTAACCGACTATTGGAGTTTAACGCATGACGTCTGCACTTTTGTTTGGCAGCTTTGGTCTGCTTCTGCTCATTGGCGTTCCGGTCGGTATTGCTCTGGCGGCAGCCAGTATGGTCGCGATATTAAGCCTGCCATTCCTTAACATCGAGTTTTTAGTACAAGGCTTGGTGACAGGGCTCGACTCCTTCCCTCTCCTCGCCGTCGTTCTTTTTACCTTAGCAGGTAACCTTATGAGCCAAGGAGGGATCTCAAAACGATTATTGCATGTGGCGGAGGTCTTCTTTGGCCACTTTACTGGCGGGCTTGGTATCGTGGCCATTGTGGCGTGTATGTTCTTCGCATCCATCTCTGGAACAGGGTCTGCCACTGTTGCCGCTATCGGCCTGACGATGATTCCTTCGATGGTGAAGAAAGGCTACGACCGCAGCTTTGCAGGTGCTTTAATCGCGTCCTCCGGCGGAATTGGCGTCATTATTCCACCCTCTGTGGTGATGATCGTCTACGCGATCACTGCTGAAGTCTCCGTCACTAAGATGTTCATGGCGGGCATCATTCCTGGCTTGGTCGTCGGTATGGTTTTGATCGGCTATTGTCTAATTGTCTCAAAATTGCGGGGCTACACAGGTAACGAGCGCAAAGCGACCTGGGCAGAGCGTCTTGATGCGCTAAAAGAAGCCAGTTGGGCAATGCTACTCCCCGTGATCATTCTCGGCGGTATCTATTCCGGTATCTTCACACCTACCGAATCAGCCGCCATTGGTGTGCTCTATGGCTTATTCTTTGGCATGTTTGTTTATAAAGAGCTCAAACCAGCGCAAGTTGTGAAAATCATTCTAGAGTCGTCACTGTTAGTTGGCGCAGTACTCGTCATTGTGGGTGCGTCCGTGACGTTTGGCCGCATATTGACCCTAGAACGTCTACCGACCGAGATTGCTCAGTTCATTCTATCGATTACTGAAAACAAACTTCTGATACTGCTTTGCATCAATGTCCTGTTGTTGCTTGTCGGTACCTTTATGGAAACGCTGGCAGCCATTGTTATTCTCACGCCAATTCTGTTACCCATTACGTCAGCACTCGGCATGGATCCCGTTCATTTTGGGATCGTGATGATCGTGAACTTGGCCATTGGCTTTGTTACGCCTCCTCTGGGTGCCAACCTGTTTATGGCAAGTCAGGTAGGCAAAGTACCGATAGAGTCGCTCTCTAAAGCCATCATGGGTTGGATTGGTGCAATGATAGTGGCCTTGATGTTGATTACCTTCATCCCTGCCATCTCGCTATCATTACCTGCGCTTTTATCCTGATCGTTGCACTCATAGAGCGCTTATGACTGTTATAGCCACTAGATAAACACCTTTCTAGTGGCTTATTCGTTATCTACTTCCGATTTAATAAAAAAGCCTTTAAGCATTCGTATGCAAAGGGAAAATCTGAAAGATATTAGGATAATTGACACCAAAATAGCTGAATATTAGCGATAAAGTCTATTTGGGTGCCTTGATCTGCATGATTATCAGTTTTGGCTTAATCATTTGTTTCCATTCAAACAGATCAAAATAAATTAAGCGATTAAAAAACAATAAGATACTAGAAAATTCATACAAAAAACTTTGACCTCCTTTCTTATTAACACGTCTCGATAAGAGATAGCTTCCATCTCGCCTGTACTTTTTTAGTTTATTTTCCGCTCAATTGTTAAAAATCTGATCATCAGCACGCTATTTAAACAACCGAAAAACAATCCGTTGACAAAATGGCAACATGATATATTTTGAATACGTAATCAAAACATAATTATTCAATTACGGAGGTGATTTATGGCCATGGTTGGCTTCGATGAAAAGTGGCGTGATTTTCCCGACTACATTCTTGGTATCACAAAAGAGATTTGGGAAGACCGAGGTTTAAACACCTTAGAACACTACTACTCTCCCGACATTGTTGTGCGTACTCCACTCTCTATCGTTCAAGGAAACGAAGGGGTGATCAGTGCAACAATGGCGACACTGGCCGAGTTTCCCGATCGCACGCTATATGGCGAAGACGTCATTTGGTCAGGCACCCCGGAACAAGGCATGCTTTCTTCTCATCGAATCATCTCTACTGCAACACACAGTGGCAACGGCTTCTACGGGCAAGCCTCGAACCGCAAAATTCGTTTCCGTATTATCGCAGATTGCCACGCTATCAATAACCAAATCAATGACGAATGGTTGGTTCGCGATCAAGCCGATATCGCGAAACAACTGGGTATGACGTCAGAAGAGTTTGCACGCCAACAAATCGAATTTGAAGGTGGCGTGGAATCAAGCCCATTTCCGTTCACACCTGAAGTCGACATTCCTGGACCTTATTTGGGCGTAGGCAACGACAACGAATATGGTCAGCGATACGAAGCAATTCTCAGAAGCCTTATGAATGCCGAGTTCTCTATAGTACCGAAAGAGTACGACCGCGCTTGCATCGGCGAATACAGTGGCGGTCAAACTGCCCTATCACACTCGGAAGTCGATCATTTTTGGATGGCACTTCGTGCGTCTTTCCCAAATGCTCAATTTACCGTTCACCATCGTATTGGCCGAGATGACGACATGATGTCACCACGCGCGGCAATTCGATGGTCTTTGCACGGTAAGCATGAGGGATACGGGATGTTTGGTAAGCCTTCAGGAAAAGAGGTTTACATCATGGGGATCAGCCACGCTGAGTTTGGCCCTTGGGGTCTTCGTCGCGAATTCACTTTGTTTGACGAGACCGCAATCTGGAAGCAAATCCTGCTACAACAAGGCTAACGGCTGACTAAACACTATTTATTAAAATCACAGACAGTAAGGAAGCAACATGTCACTCAACATCATCGAACAGTTCTACCAGAACTACTTCAAAGCCGCAGACATCGAGCAAAAACAGGCCGCTCTGCAAACTTTGAACCCTGACGTAAAATGGTGCGTGGCGCACCCTGTGAACGATCTTAATGGCCCAGATGCAACCCACGAATCTTTCCTCTCACCACTTGTGAATGCTTTGCCTGACGCCGAGCGCCGACCAATAATTGTGATGCACGGCGAATACGAAGGCCGCACTTGGTACAACTCTACCGGCTACTTTATCGGTACATTTGAACAACCACTGTTTGGCATCCCAGCAACAGGGAAAACACTCTACTTGCGTTACACCGAAATGGTGTGTGTGGAGAACGACCAAATCACCGAATCATACATGATTCCAGACTTCATCGATGCGATGAATCAAGCAGGCTGCAACCCTCTTCGTAAAAGCTTAGGTCACGATGGCTTGGTTCCTTCTCCTGCAACTTCTAACGGTATTCAACAATCTATTGTGTCTTTGGAAGAAAGTGAAAAGAGCGCCCAGCTGGTTGAAGATATGCTGTCTTGCTTGGGTCGTTTTGATGGCAAAGATCTTTTCTCGATGGATTTAGAAAACTACTGGCACAATGACTTCATGTGGTACGGCCCTGCTGGTATTGGTACTACACGCGGTATCAAAGGTTTCCGTAACCACCATCAAGCGCCATTTGTGTTTGCCTTCCCTGACCGAAGTGTCGATATTGAGGTCAATTTTTTGGCCAAAAATGACTACGTATCCACAGGTGGTTGGCCACATATGCATGGTACTCACACTGGTCACAGTGGATGGCTCGGTCTTGCCCCAACCGGAAAACACATCGAACTTCGCGTTATGGACATTTGGCGACGCGAAGGCGATTTACTGAAAGAAAACTGGGTGGCGATCGACATCGTTCATATCCTGCTGCAACTTGGCTATGACGTGTTTGCACAAATGAAAGAACAGTTAGAAGGACCTAATTATGCATGAGTTTGGCGCACTTAACTGGAGCATCCTTGGTGGATACATAGCCCTAACGCTAGTATTGGGTGCGGTGATTGGTAAGCGAGTAACTTCAGCTAGCCAATTCGCCTTGGGTGATAAGAACATCCCTTGGTGGGCGATCGGTATTTCAGTCGTTTGTACTTACGTCAGTGCCATGTCGTTCCTTGGCGGGCCAGCTTGGTCTTACAAAGAAGGCCTGTCGGTTATCGCGATTCACCTCAATTATCCGCTGGTGATCTTCTTCATCGTGGCTGTGTTTATGCCGTTTTTCTACAACAACGGTTTAACCTCTATCTACGAGTATCAAGAACGACGCTTCGGTAAGGCTTCACGACTGACTTTGTCGTTTATCTTCCTTATCAAACAAGCATTGAGCTCGGCAGCCGTACTCTACGCGACAGCAATGATTTTAGAGTTCATTACTGGTATCGACGTGATGTACTGCATCATGATCGTCACTGCAATTGCCCTCATCTACACCGTAATGGGCGGTATAGCGGCTGTCATTTGGACCGATGTTATTCAAGCAGTAATCTTATTTATTGGCGCATTCATCATCATCGAAGCCGTGTGGAATGGCATGCCTGCCCCGATGACGGAGGTCATGGCAGAACTCAAAGCGAAAGGAATGACAGATGCCCTACAAACAAGTTTTGACCTAAGCCAAGTAACGACGGTATGGGCCGGCGTTATCGCAATGACGATGTTCCACACCACCGTGTATGGCGGTAACCAGATGATGGTACAACGCTGTATGGCCGCGAAAAACATGGGCGATGCGAAAAAGGCAATGTTGATGATGGGCTACGTGGCCTTCTTTATTTACTTTGTCTTTATCTTGCTTGGCGTCCTGTTCAACGCTTATTACGACGGTAAAGAGTTTGAAAACGGCAATACCATCATTCTTCATTATGCGAGTGAATATGGAATGCCAGGCTTGATGGGCATCATTGCCGCAGCGATTCTGGCGGCAAGTATGTCGAGTCTCGATTCCGCATTTAACTCAATGGCGACCGTTTCTGTGGCTGACTTTTACAAACGCTTCTACAAGCAAAACGAGTCGGAAGAGCATTACTTGAAGGTATCGCGTTTCTTCACGGTGGCGTGGGCGATTTTGGTCATCATTCCAGCGATCATGTTTGCCACCAGCACAGGCTCGGTACTGGAAGTGCTGAGTAAGGCAGGCTCTTACTTTGTCGGTGCAAGCTTCTGTATGTTTGTCCTTGGGTTCTACTCAAAACACATTACGGAAAAAGGCTTGTTGATTGGCGTTGCTGCTAGCTTCTTGGTGATTTGGTATGTAGCCGTTGCGACCGATATTGCGTGGCCTTGGTATTGCGTGATTGGCGTCCTTGTGAATGCCGTTGTCGCTTACATTGCTAGCCTTCTCCTGACGGGTAAACAAGATGAAATGCATCTTTACACAGTGAAAGGCCAGCAAGCGGAATATGCTCGTCTAAATAAACCAATCAAGGAAGATGGTTGGTATGTCGTTCCCGGCAAAATCGATGCTCCATGTTATGGCTTACTAGTGATGTTTGTATTCTCGATCGTGATGCTTTGGGGGATCAACGCGTTTACCGACAACGCTCCTATGCTGATTAACTTTATGCGTGGCTGCTCTATTCTTGTCGCTACCGCTTGCATCGGATACATGGGGTATTCACTCCTCTCCCCAAAACGTAAAGTTGCAGTCAAACAAGCAAATTAATGTTCTTTACGTAGATACTGTACGTCCAACAAACGGACAGTATCTACGCTCTAGATCTAGTGCTAGCTCAAAGCAAACCAAATGGGTTAACCCACATTTTGCTTTTTAACACTCCAAAGCCATTATTCTACTTAGGATACCCCGTCAGAACATTTATGAATACGTACCTATTTATGCTAGTCTTATGACCTCAATTACTGGCAACTAAGTTTTATTCATGAAATCAATTAAACACGTAGTCACATCAAAAGATGTGGCAAAGATGGCAGGCGTCTCTCAATCTACTGTATCGCGCGTGTTTGTTCCGGGTAGCTCAGTATCCGAAAAGACCAAGCAAAAAGTCTTTGAAGCGGCTAAAGCCCTTAACTACCGCCCTAACGCCTTTGCACGTAGCCTGACCACAAACGAATCGAAATTGATAGGTTTGGTGTTTCCTGATGCGGATTACCCTATCCATATGAAAACACTGCAATTAATTTCCAGTGAGTTACAGAAAAAAGGTTATTCTGCCGTATTGATTCCATGGCAAGTGGATGAAGAAGAGGGCCACTCAATCCCAAATATCTTCCAGTATCGCGTCGATGGTGTCATTGCTGCTTCCGCAACCTTCAATAAGTCCCTTTATGAAGAATGTGAAGAGTTTAATATCCCAATTGTTCAATACGCACGAGTTGTTGAAGGTACTAGGAGTAGCTACGTTATCAGTGACAACTACGAAGCAGGCCAACAAGCTGCGCAACTTCTGCACAAAAGTGGCGTGAAGAACGCGGTTTATTTGACGGGAGAAGTGCCAACCTTTACGAATGACGAACGTCAAAGCGGCTTCTGCTCTGAATTTGAAGACCTAACCGGCAAGACGCCACGCATCATTGAAGCCAGCTATGACTACGCGAGCTCACTTGATAAAGTCCGTGCCATACTGGCAGACAAAAATCGGCCTGAAGCGGTGTTCTGTGCAACCGATAACCTTGCGATGGCGGTCATGGATATCGCCCGTATAGAATGCGGGTTGAGGATTCCTCAGGACTTACAAGTCATTGGTTTTGATAATATTCCTCAGACAGAATGGTTAAGCTATCAATTAACCACGTTCCGCCAGGATTTCCGTCGCCTCGCTCGCGAGTGCGTGAAGATCATTGTTGATCAAATTAATACGAAAAACGGCAGCCTAGTAAAAATGATGGTGCCAGTGAAGTTAATCGAGCGCCAGACAACAAAAGCTTAAATAGCTATAGCCAGCCATTCGGTTGGCTTTTTTATTTGCCTCTGACTCCCAAACGGCTCATTTAGTGTTGTAAGCATTAATGAACCCATGTATATTTATGAGCCATTACACTATATGAACCAAACAAAAAGAGGCTCATAATCCTTATGACCACGTATCTTTACACTCGTTATTCGCCAAAAAATCGAGCTTACCAAGAGCACCTTAATACTCTAAAAGCTTTTGCGCCCGAAGCTCAGCATTTTGAGGATAAGGTTCGTGGTTGCATGCCTCCAACCGAGAGAGAGGCATTCTTACGACTGCTCGATTCCGTCAGAGCTGGGGATACGATTGTGCTCTGGTGGCTGACCGCATTTGGTCGCGACTTTAGTCAAGCATTGAACACGATAAAAATGCTACTCGATAAAGGGGTAACATTGAAAACTGCATGTGAATCAATAACTTTTGAGCCAGGTTCTGTTCAGACTCAAACACTACTCACAGTGTTATCTGGATATGGGAAAGTGCAGACTGAACATCGCCTGTTTGCCGCAGAGCAAGGGCGACAGGCCATTAAAGAGCAGCCAGAATTATGGAAACAGAAGTTTCGCGGCCGCCCCGCAAACAAAACCAAACACCAACAGATCGCAACGTTACTGCTAGAAGGCTACACATTGCAAAACGTAGCAGAGCAATGCGAAGTCAGTCTATCGACTGTGAAGCGGGTCAAAGCAAAGCTAAATGAAGTGGATGACGAAGGCGGCTTAAGCTCACGACGCCAAAAAGGTTGTTTGAATGGAGACCAGTCATGAGTCGCCCAATCAACTTTCATACTATACTACTCGCCTGTCTTATTATTAGCGTTGGCCAGTTGAGCATGGGGCTAGTTATGCCCTCTTTGCCATGGATAGCAAAAGACTTTTCCATCTCCCTCGACCAAGCTCAACTGCTTGTGAGTATTTATTTGCTCGGCTTCGGCCCCTCTCAATTTATCTACGGGCCAGTGTCAGATGCTTTAGGACGAAAAAGAGTATTACTTACCGGTTTACTCATCGCGATGTCTGGTCTGCTGATAATTATTTTCTTCAGTGACACATTTACAGGGATGGTGATGGGGCGCTTTTTACAAGGGTTAGGTACAGGATGCTGCGCGGTACTCGCGAGGGCGTCGACTCGAGATAGATTTAGCGGGGATGAACTCCCAGTGGCAATGTCTTACATCGCCATGGCGGCTTCAATCACGCCACTTATTGCACCTGTGATTGGCGGCTTTATCAACTTCCACTTCGGTTGGAGTATGGTGTTTATTTCTCTGTTGGGCTATGTCTCGCTGGCTTGGGTAATCATCGCCTTTAAGTTCACAGAAACCATCACAAAACGTTCTGTCATTCCGTCACCCCGAAAAATGTTACTCCAATACAAGAGCTTACTTACGTCTCGTTACTTTATGAGTTTCGCCAGTATCAGTTGGTTAAACTTCAGCTTAATGATTACGACAGTCTCTGTGATGCCATTTATCATGCAAGATCAAATTGGCATGACCTCCGCTCAATACGCGATGTGGGCGCTCATTCCCGCTTTGGGTATGTTATGTGGTACCACGATTTGTAACCGAGTAAGGCCAATTATTGGCAATAAAAAAATGCTGCTCTGCACCCCATTTCTTCACCTCGCTGCCGCAATATGGTTATTTTTCTGTCCTGTTGAGCCTCTATTTCTGATGCTAGGACAGCTATTAATGATCTTGGGTAATGGTATTGCCCTACCTTGTGCACAAGCGATGGTAATGCAACCTTATAAAAAGCAAGCAGGTGCCGCAGCGGCAATGTCTGGTGGTGGACAAATGGTCGTCTCCTCATTGGTCAGCTTAACTCTGGTGCAGCTTGGATTGAGTCAAGCATGGCATCTAGCGATCGTTATCGTAATATTTGCATCGCTTACCTTCACCAACATTCAACGTGGCTTCAGTGCAGAGCAACCTTCAGAACGATAACAAAAAACATACTATTGTCCTTATAGTTACGACAAATCGTATAAACTTAAATTTAGGAAAAGTTGGCGGATACTAACATGATGTTGCATTTAAGAATGGGCGCCTTAACACTCGCCACATTGATATCCGCTGGCACTGATGCGAGCGCCAACGAGAACTGGCAGTTCGAGAGTGACAAGAATGGAATCACAATTTACTCCCGAGAACATAGTGACGGTTTAGTTGAGATCCGTGCCCGGATGTTCACACCCACCAGCTATGGTGCATTTTTAACGCTACTGGAAGACAGTGACAATATCCCGAACTGGATTGACAATGCCAGTCATAGCCGGGTTTTAAATCAGATATCGGCCACCGAGAACATCGTTTACACCCAGTTTAAAGCACCATGGCCTGCCAAAAATCGGGATATGGTCACCTACTCAAAGTACTGGGTCGATGAGCTGGGATTCACGATAGAAATCAAAAGCGCACCTGACTCATATCTTGCTGAACAAAATGGTTATGTTCGAATTCGCTCGGTTGATGCGACTTGGGAGTTACAAAAACTCACAAACGATACAACACTCGTGGAATACAAGGCGTTTGCTGACCCCGGAGGTCTATTGCCAAACTGGCTGATCAACAAACTCTCAAAAGAAAGTGCATGGGCGACATTTAGTAATTTAAGAAAAGAGTTACCTGAATATCAGCAATACTCTCATCCTCAAATAGATGAGTAAGCGTCGCTCTTCCCACTCGCTTTTTAATACGGTACATAATAACAAAAGGCGGCTTCAAGCCGCCTTTTTCTACGCAATGTGTTACTGCTGTGCAACCGTTACAGGTTTAGTTGCACCGCGGTAATCAAACTCAAAACCAATACCTTGGTCTGTCACGTCCATCGTCATACCACCAACAAGCTCGCCTTGTAAGCTTTTGACAACATCATCCGGAACCGGCTCCCCTGTGATTGACGACGCACTCTCTAACACTTCCAAAATACGCTCTGAATCAAAATCAAAGCTGAACAAGCCATTTGGAGAAAGTGATTGCGCCATCACTTCTTTGCTTGCTTCCGCAGCACTATCACCACTGTAAAGGGTGAAATGGTTTTCGTTTAGACGAGCAAACACGTCCACCTTCATGCCAGTATGCATTTCTAATAGGTCACTGACATTAACAGGTTGGTTATCCGGTTGAATTTGCAATTGAGCAAGTTCAGGAACGAACATTTGCGCAGTTTGAATAAGCATCATTGGATCATTGGCAGAAAGAGACAACATACCATCTAGCTGGCTAAATACTTCACCATGCTGAGCATTAGTATCTACTTTGATATCAAACATTTGCAGGCTTAACCCTTTAAGGCCATTAACCATGCCTGACCCCATGCTTACAGCGGCTGCTGGATTCTGGCCGCCCATCTCTTGCTGCATTTGTGTCAATAAAGAGCATTGATATTGAGGCTGGGTCAAGTCAGCCCAAATCTGACCAATCGATGGCGCTAGAGTATTAATGTCTAAACCAAGCGCCATACTAAAGAAACTCTTATCACTTTTAGACTCAGCCAATACACCACGAATCGACTTGAGCGCATCTAGAATCACTTTATTGTTGGACTCAACAACAAAAGAACCTTTAATGAACGCCTGATCGCCTTTCATCTTGTATTCTGCAAACGCGACGGACTGAGGCCAGTTTTCTGCAACTTGAGTAAGCTCAGTATGGCAGGCTGGTGAACGCATTTCCTCAATCGTTGGTTCAGGATCTATTGCATCCAACGTGCTGATTTGACGAGCAAACATATTGCCATCTTTCGTCGTCAAACCTTTAATCACTTCGCGATGATCAAAGTAACCAAAAGAGTTGTTGTTTTCACCGTATTTGGCTTGCAACGCCTCAAGGCGTCCACTGTCAGCAATATTTTGACTTGGTGCTTCAAGCCCTAATGCCATTTTAATCGGGTTTTGAACGCCCAGTTGCGGAACATCAACCGTTAACGTAAGCACGTTATCAACCACGGCTACAACCAAGCCAATACCGTCCTGCGGGTCAATTGAATCAGTCATCTCGTAACGACGATACTCGACTTCACCAAGCTTAACCAACTCATGCTTAGCGCCGCTCATCTGCTCTTCATGATCCAGTGTTTTCCATAACGCGGCAGGGTCTTCAATATCCACTTTGTACACCGGTACCATACCAATTGTGTACAACACAGGATTAATGTTTTCCCCGGTGCCCAAATAAGCTTTTAATGTTTCTGGCGACGCAGCACTCTCTAGGTATCCATCGAATAAGTTAACTGCAAACTGCTGTTGTGGAGACAGTGGTTCATCGGCAAAAAGTTCTGCAATCGAGCCTTGATTCGCCGTACCGAATGCGTTCATGTATTTATAATGGTTAAAAGGTTCTGTCTGATACGTCACCATAAGTGAATCTGCAGGAACTTGCGTTAACAGTGAGCCTGCATCACTCGCGGTAGTATTGTTTTGGTACAGGTAGCCAGCGCCCCCTGCTGCTGCGACCACTGCTGTAGCCAATAGTAGTTTTTTCACGACCAACTCCGTTGTCATAGTTATGTGTTCCTAAACGAAATGTAACGCTTAGGTTTAAAGCCAATGAATAGTGCTTTATATCAACCGCTATCATAAACAAGTTATCGATGTAATGAATGTCGGTTTGATAAATTATCCAACATTTATAAGGCAAACCGTGAAGTAAGTTGAATTGCGTGCGGATGCTATTGGCAATATTCACAATCCAATTTCTCGGATAACCGCCTTAAAAATCATAATATTCAGTTAAATGAAGCGATTTGGAGTAATTACGACCAAAATCAGCAGAATATTAAATCTTTATTGAGTCTTTTATCTAATATCTGAAAACGCCTCACGACCTGACACTTCTTTCCAATTTGCCTCTGGCGGTCCCTACTCGTTTTCCTTACATTCCTACTAACTCAGTGACGAGACGTATACCAAATACGAGCAATAGAAGACGATGAAAGACCAGTTGACGATCTCTATATCAACTATCAATGGCTCAAGACATTGGTACTTCAGTAAAAGGATGCAACGCAACATAAAAACGTTTTTCGTTTTTTTTGTTGTTGCTCTGGCCGCGACCGTAATCTTAATTCATCACTTGTACACTCGCGTTGATAATGCAGCGTTAAAACAAGCTGAATTGACAGAGCATTCACGCACCATGGGTGAAGAGCTCAGCACACTGAAAACACTTAAATCAGAGCTAGAAAATGACCTTTCAGAACGGGAAGAACGGGTACAACTTGTTTCGGAACGTTTGGGTGAATTAGAGAAAGTGCTTGGGGTTGGAGAACATACCTCGACAAATAACTTGGATGCTAGGCTCGATGCAGCGGCGATAACCTCAAACGTTCGCATGGTGTTATTAAACCAAATACCAAGTGGCTCTCCAGTCGGCAACGTACGACTATCTTCCGGATTCGGTAAGCGTATCCATCCGGTGACAAAAGTTGCCAAGATGCATCGTGGGCTCGATTTTGCCGTAAATATCGGCACCAAAATTTATGCCCCTGCCGATGGGGTAGTGGAAGTCACCCGCCGCAGTAATAAAGGCTCTGGTAACTTCCTCAGGCTGCAACATTCTTTCGGTTTTTCGAGTTCTTATTCGCACTTGAAAGCGTTCAAAGTAAAAAGTGGTCAGTTCGTCAAAAAAGGGCAGCTGATTGCAATTTCCGGCAACAGTGGGCTCTCTTCTGGCCCTCACCTGCATTACGAGGTGCGATTTGTTGGGCGAGCACTGAATCCGAAACCATTTGTCGATTGGAGCCTTAATGATTTCGAAGACATTTTTACTAAGGAGCGAAGAATACGATGGGAATCTTTAATCAAAACAGTGGAACAACGAGTAGCTCAGCAGCTTCAACTCTCATCGCCAAAGGCTGTTCTCTTAGCGGAGAACTCAAAGTAGAAAACGATGTCCAGATTGATGGCATCGTCGATGGTCAAATTAACGTGGAAGGCACTCTCGTTGTCGCAGAAAGCGGGCGAGTAAACGGTGAAATTTACGCTAAACAGCTGATCATTAACGGCATGATGGACGGAAACTGTCACGCAGAACACATTCAAGTGCTTGCCAAGGGACGCGTAAGCGGTAGGATCTGGAGCAATAACCTCAGCATTGAACCTGGTGGCAAATTCTTTGGTGAAGCAGCCGAATTACCTGAAAAGGAAGTGGTAACGTTAAAGGGTAAGGCTCAAGACAGTGCGATCACAAAAGAAAACAACACCAACAATGAAAAGCGACTTGCGCGTAAATCAGCATAAAACGCTTTGATTAAAGTGCTTAAAAAAGACGGCTTTCACGCCGTCTTTTTTATTACTATTGCCACGATTTTCGTCAGAAACTACGTGATTATTCAGCCGGATTTAAAACCATCACCGAGCGTTTTGCTTGTGGACCAAAAGCTGATTTTGCATGCGCTTTCACTTCATCTAACGTCACACTCTTAGCCACTTTCTCAACGTCAAGCAACACATCGACGCCGTAATCATGCACCAAATAACGAGTATATGCCCATGATCTCTGTGCTGGATTGTCATCCAATCCTTGCATCGCGACTGCCAGTTGTTTCGCGGCCGTATCCACTTCTTTTTGGGTAATATTTGACGCTAAACCATCAAACACTTTGCCCAGTTTACTCTCTAAAAGTGCCACCTCTTCGGGCTCGACTTGAGACTCCAAGAGCCAATCAGAGATGGGTTCGCGATCTTGTGTCATGGTGTAAATGCTCGGGCTGTAATCAAGGCTAGACTCTTCTCGCACAATATCCAAAACACGTGCATTACTAATACGTTGCAAAATATCTTCGATAACCGTGTCTCTTGCCGTACGTTGGTAATCGCTCGTATTAGTCAAACGCATTACATACAACGATGAAGGTTCATGCCCATCCGCAACCACAGTTCGCTCCGGTACTTCCGGGTTAAACGCAACGTGATAATCAATCGAACGACTCGGTTTCATTTCGATAGAGGCCACATATTTACGCAAAAGTGGTGTAATTTCTTCCGGCTCTACGTTTGCAACAATAACCATCTTAAAACCATCATTGGTTTTGAAAAGTTGCTCATGCACCGCTAGTATCTGCTCGGAAGTCACTTGTTCAACATCATCACTGGACACTATACGATGACGACTACCCGGCAAATAAGAATTGCCGTTTGCTTTTTGAATCAGTTTTCCCATCGGTGATTCAAAAAAAGCGCCGCTCTGCTGTTTAAACTCTTGCTTCGCTGCCGCCATCTGGCGCTCGTCGACTTTAATCTCCGTCGCTAGGTTGTATAGTCCATTCAAAGCATCAGTTAGGTGCGTATTTGGCGCCGTAATTTGCGCTCCGTGACTGGTCGCATCAAGCATCGCGCCAAGCGCAATGTTGTTTTTGCGTAAGTAGCTATCTAGCTCTGAACCAGAAAATGCCCCTAACCCACTGCGTATTGCCGTTGTTGCTGCGATTTCATAAGCGGCATACAACGTCGGATCAACAGCGGCTTTACCACCTTGACTCGCATAATAAATATACGCTCGACCACCCGCTTTAGTATCTTTTTGGAACCACACTTCGACACCGTTTGATAGCGTATAGACTTGAAAACCACCCGCTTCCTGACGCATGCTCGTGATGCTGCCTTCCTGGGTAGGCTTTAAGAATCCATCCACTTTGTCATACATCTCTAACGGTTTTTCGCCAGTTTGAAGATAGGCACTGTTTAGAGCGGCAAATACACCATTGAACTGTTCTGACGTTTCGCTTTTCCCCAAACCAATAAAAAAGCTTGGCTGCTGAGATAACAAGGCATCCAATTGTGTGTTAATGCTCTCTAAATTCTCGTTGTTGATGAATTCTGCCAAACTCTGGGCATAATTCTCTTTTGATTGGCTGACACTGTCTTGTCCAATTTGAAAAACACGTGCTTCTGCGTAACTGTTTGGCTTACGCTGACTCCAATCTGAATCAATATTTGCAAGTTCACCTTGCCAATTTGACATAACGCTATCTAACTCGGATTGAGTCGCACCATAATCTCTCAACGACGCCAAGGTACGAATGAAAGTCTGGTGCATTTGTTCGCGGCGATCTGGTGCAAACGAAATCCCTGCCGACATCATACGCTGATAGTTAGAGTAATAGGGCTCTGCATAAGCGTATTGAAAAGGTTCAGCGGCATCACTGAGTACACGGATCAAACGCTGTTGAATGAGTTGTGTTGCGACTTCATCACGCCACACTTCATGTTGTTGCTCAATCGTCGTACCGCCACTTAGACCACGCTCAATCACTAAATGAAGACTTGGTGATTCCATCGTGTTACTTGGCAAGATTCTGTTTTCGTTGTTCACTCGAATATCACGGCGCTTCTCTATTACCGTATCCGAGGTACTTTCCCAGTTCGAGAACTTGCTTTTGATAATCTTGGACAGTGAATCTATGTCGATATTACCGGTCACAATCAACTCGGCATTTTGTGGCTGGTACCACTTGTCGTAAAACGCCTTTAACTTACTCGAGGAAGCGTTTTGAATCGCTTCGCGAGTACCAATTGGGTCATGCTCACCATACATAGTGCCTTCAATCGAGGCTTGGTAAGCATGCATAGAAAAGGACTTATCATCCGGATTAGCACGTCGCCATTCCCCGAGAATCACCCCTTTTTCTTTCTCTACTTGCTCAGGAGCAAACTCAAGTCCGTTACCGATATCTCTCATCCACTTCAGGGCATCTTCTAGCTTCGTATTATTCGCAAGGTCAAGTTGGTAAGACGTTTGCTGATAACTGGTAAAAGCGTTGATATCAGCGCCAAAGCTACCACCAGATTGCTCGAAAAGTTTGACAACGTCGTTACCGGTAAAATGCTCACTACCATTAAACGCCATATGCTCAACAAAGTGAGCGTAACCCTTTTGAGAAGATGTTTCTTGGAATGAGCCGATGTTCATCACCAAACGGACCGAGACTTCTTGGTCTTCTGTTGGATAAAGATGGTATTTCATACCGTTCGATAACTGGTCCACGTGCCAGTTGGCGTCAGGTTGAATCGGCGTCGACTGTTGTATCAGAGCACACCCTGACACTAATAACGCGGGGACTAACAATATACTGCGCATAACGATTGCCCATAACAATGATTAAGCTAATCAATATATATCCGGTGCTATAACCTTCACATTTTTAATGGATTATCAGACACGCAAATGTGATAAAGATCACCATTTATTGAAATCAATTCTCATTTACAAAAATCGACAAATCCTTACTTTACAAATACATAATTAATATCGTTCCAAATCCTTTTGCTTATTTGATGTAAAACTCAAATTCGCGACATGGAGTCAGTATTTATTTTGAGCAATAAAATATAATTATTGAACAGATTCGAATCTGACTTTCTGCTGCATATTCAACAGCGCAGAGAGCACTGATGAGAATAAAAACACAACAACTATTATTCAAAGATCTATTATTCGCTTTATGTTCAAAAATCTATCATTAAAAAACAAACTGGCAATCTCTGCCAGTGCCGCCATCATTCTCGGGGGAGTGCTGGTAGAGGGGCTGTCTTTTCGAGATTCATTAAACAGGCTCGATGTCGAAGTCGCACAGCGACTAGAAAGCACTAGCGCATCTTACAATCAATACGTAAAGGACTGGCTACTCTCTAAAGAGCGCGCACTGACTTCACTCTCTTCTGATTCAGAGAAACGTTCTCTGGTTACGCATTTGAAACAAGTCCGAGACTCTGGCGCGTTCGATAACGTTTTCCTCGCTTACCCGGACGGGTCACAAGACAACGCTAATGGGGTGGTTTTGCCACCAGGTAATAACGATCCTCGTAAGTGGGGTTGGTATACCAATGCAATCGCCAACCCATCGAAAGTCTTTATGGATAACCCGACCGTTGCTGCTGCAACTGGTGCGAATGTGGTGTCGCTCGGTAAAGCCCTGCAATTGCATGGTCAAACCGTCGTTCTGGGTGCTGACGTAGAGATCGGTGATATCCTGAACAGTCTGAACCAAGTGATCCTACCGGGTGAAGGTTATATGTTTATTGCCAATGAACAGGGCAATATTTTCACTCATAACAACGGTAAACTGCTGAATCAACCGGTTAGCAAGCTAGGCCTCAACAACAACGACATTACGTCAGCCGCACGTTCAGGTACAGAACGTCGCGTCTCTATTAACGGCATCGAATATGTGATTTACGCGCGCCACATAGAGGGTACCAAACTCACAACGGTCACAGTGTTAGATCAAAACTCGTTGGTTGCCCCACTTTACGATGCAGTTTGGGATCAAATCATCGCAACCACTATCGTCGTCGTTATCTGTGTGGCTTTGTTTAACCTGCTATGTAACATCTTGTTCCGTCCGCTCTACAATGTTTCGAATGCGCTTGCGCAAATCGCCAACGGTAGCGGCGACCTAACTCAACGCATCAAAGTAGAAAACCGTGACGAAGTTGGTGAGCTGGCTGAAAACTTCAACCAGTTCGTTGAAAGTTTGCAGCAACTTATTGGTCACATTCGTCACCAAGCGGAAGAACTGAGCCAACAATCGGAGCTGAGCACGAATCGCGCGAATCAATCGGTTTCTGATCTGAACCATCAGCAACAAGAAATCACTATGGTGGCGACCGCTGTGACCGAAATGGCATCGGCAACGCAAGAGATTGCAGCACATGCAGAGCAGACGGCTAAAGCCGCTCAAGACTCTTCAGCGAGCACACAAAATGGTCATGAGTTGGTGATCAATTCCAAATCGTCCATCAATAATTTGTCTTCTGAAGTCAACCAAGCGAGCGTTGTCATCGGCGAGCTCAACCAGCACGCGCAAGACATCTCAACCGTACTATCAACGATTCGAGACATCGCAGAACAAACCAACTTACTGGCTCTGAATGCGGCGATTGAAGCGGCGCGTGCAGGTGAACAAGGTCGCGGTTTTGCCGTTGTTGCAGACGAGGTTCGCGTACTATCACAACGCACACACACCTCAACCGAAGAGATTCGCTCGACGATCGAGACTTTGCAGCAAACCACACAACGCGCTGTGACCATCATGGATACAAGCTCTCAACTTGCCCAAGGTTCGGTGGAAGATGCCGATCGCGCAGCACTGGCTCTGGATGAAATCAACGCGGCCGTTGCGTTGATCAGCGATATGGCAACGCAAATTGCAACCGCAGCCGAAGAGCAAACGCACGTAACCAATGAAATCACGCAAAACGTCACGTCAATTAAAGATGTGACCGATCACTTGGTGGTTGGTGCCGAAGAATCGATGAATCAATCTGCTGAGCTGAAATCACAAGCCGAGGATCTCAACTCGAAAGTAGCGACGTTTAAACTGGCTTAAACGCCACGTTAGGAACGCACTTAAAAACAACAAACCCCGCTAGCAAATGTATAACTAGCGGGGTTTATTTTTATGGCTCGACGCTTTTATTGCAGATAGCTTTCGAAAGACGTAAGACCTACACCGCCACACACATCGGCGTGCCTGAGATTGGGTCGTTAAATACTCTCGCTTGTAAATCAAACACCGATGCCAACATACCTTCTGTCAGTACCTCTTGCGGTGTTCCCTGCGTGACTAACTGACCTTTTTCCAACACCACCAAATGATCGCAATAACGGCACGCTTGGTTTAGATCGTGCAGTACTACCACCACAGTTTTGCCTTTGTCGTTCATCTGCCTCATGAGTTTCATCAGCTCAACTTGGTGAGAAAGATCCAAGTAAGTGGTTGGCTCATCAAGCATCACTACGTCGGTATCTTGCGCCATTACCATCGCAATCCACGCTCTTTGCCTTTGACCGCCAGACAGCGATTCAACTGGCTTGTCAGCAAACTCAATCACGCCAGTATCTTGCATTGCTTGCTCGACTAAGGTCTTGTCTTGTTGACTTAACCGGCCCCAATGAGAGAGATAAGGCGAGCGGCCATATTCGACCAGTTTTCTGACGGTAATACCTTCAGGACTGACAAGAATCTGCGGCAGCAAAGACAACGAACGCGCCAAGCGTTTATCACCGTAGCTGTTTAGTGGTTTGTCGCCATACAACACTTGGCCAGAAGCTGGTTTATTGATGCGTACCAAGGTTTTTAATAGTGTCGACTTACCGCAACCATTTGGGCCAACAAGCGCGGTAATTTTACCTTGAGGAATCGACAAAGAGAGATCTGGAATGATGGTCTGTTTGCCGTACGCGACGGATAAGTTCTGCGTTCGTAACATGCTTACCAACCTCTATAACGATACAAAAGAAAAATGAAATATGGTGCGCCAATAACAGATGTCAGCACTCCCGCTGGTAGCTCAATTGGTGGCTGTAAGCCTCTCGCTAAACCATCGGCGCAAATCACCAACAAAGCGCCAAGGGTTGCAGCGGCTGGAATCAACAACTTGTGGTTGTGGCCAAACAGCAAACGCGCAAGATGCGGCGCAAGCAGGCCAACAAAGCTGATCGTGCCTGCCACAGACACACTGATACTCGCCAATAGCACGGCAGCAATCAACGCAAGAATTTGGATCTGTCTTGGTTTCGTGCCAAGTGTAGTGGCGCTTTCTTCTCCCAGTCCCATAACATCTAGCCGCCAAGCCAGCCAAAACGCCAATGGTAGTAGCAGCAATAGAGCACTCCAAATAAACGGCACTTGTTGCCAATTTCGTCCCCACAAACTGCCGGTTAGCCATACCATCGCCGTGTTGATTTCGATAGGGTGCACAATCAGAAGAAAATCGATACCGCTGGCTAAAAATGCGCTGACAGCAACACCAATCAGCGCCAAACGTGCTGGTGTTGGTTTCGACCAGTAAGCCAGCACAGCAATAAAGCCAGCAGCAAGCAAGCCTCCCGCCATGGCGACCATCGGCAACATTGCCACTGGCGCATTCGGATACAGCACCAAACAAGCGGTAGCGGCCAGTCCTGCTCCGGCGCTTATCCCCATTAAATCTGGTGAGGCAAGTGGATTACGGATGACGCCTTGAACTAAAACGCCTGACAGCCCCAACCCAGCGCCCACGCCAATGGCGAGCAACATTCTCGGTAATCGATATTGGTGAATCACAAAGTCCGAGTCAGAGAAAGAAAACAGTAATGCAAAAACCTGTTGAGCCGACATGTTCGCCGCACCAACAAACAGCGTGAGAGAAGACGCAATCAGCAACAATCCAACTAATGCAAACAGTTTGGTTTGATTCATCATGATGATTTCCTCATTGCAATCGCGATAAAGCAAGGTGTGCCCAACAGCGCGGTAATCACGCCCACTGGCGTTTCAGCCGGAAAAGCAATCGCTCGTGATAAAGCATCTGACCACGTCACCAATGCCGCGCCACACAAGGCGGAAACCGGAATGAGAATGTGATAGTTGTGACCAACAATCGGGCGTACCAAGTGCGGCACTAACAACCCGACAAAGCCAATTGGCCCAGCAATCGCTACGCTAGTTCCTGCCAACAGCACAACCGCTAAACCACTGATAAATCGCGTAAGACGAATGTTACCACCTAGCCCAACAGCAACTTCGTCCCCCAACGCGAGTAAATTTAAGTTTCGCGCTAAGCCCATGGCGAGCACCAAACCTAAAGTCGCAAAAGGCCACAGTTGCTGCCACTGTTCAGAATCTACCGCGGAGAGTGAACCCGTTAACCAATGCAACACGCTGTAAGCCATGTCATCCGCCAAAATTACCGACGCACGAGTTAACCCTATCAGCAGTGCACTGATGGCAATGCCCGCTAGCACTAAACGCAATGGGTGAGAACGCGCGGAAAAAAAACCGCCCAACAACATGACCGCACCACCACTTAGTAGCGCGCCGAGTACTGCGTTGATGATTGGGTTCAATTGACTAAAGAATGGTACGCCGATGGACGCCAAGGCCATAAAACACGCCGCACCGGCATTAATGCCGAGAATGGATGGCGACGCCAAAGGGTTACGAGTTAATCCTTGCATCAGCACTCCGGATACCGCAAGCGAAGCGCCAATTAATAACCCAGCATAGGCACGAGGCGCACGCAACGTCGCGAGGATTTGATGCAGCATATTGCCCTCATCAAACGCAAACCAATAGCTTGTCAGGTCATTAACGCTCAAAGAAAAGTTAGACCAGCCAATCATTGAGGCGGTATAGCCTGACAGCGTACACAACGCCATAGCACAGACAAACAAGCTCGCTTTCCAATGCGGTTTTCTAACCGAAGTCGGGCTTTCTGAGATTATCGACGCACTCATGAGCGCTCCAATAACGCTTCAAGATTACGGGCAATTTCTTCCGCAGCCAACATGCCGCGATTTAACGACCACAGCTCAGGAGAGACCTCAACAAGTTGCTGTTTTTTCGCAGCGGTTAGCAGCTTAAATAATGGGGTTTTGCGCCACTCATCCACAATATTTGGTTGAGAGTAAAGTCCAACTAACAACCAATCAGGGTTGGTTTTTAGTAAAAGTTCGAAACTGGTTGGGATATACGCTTTTTGCTCAGATGGAGCCAGCGGGCTTTGGATGCCCAGCGTACTCAAAACGCCCCCAGCGTAAGAAACCGGGCTATGCAGCCACATCCCTTTGTCAGAAACCACACCAAACTGAATGGTTTCTTGTGTCGCAAAATGCTGTTTGAACTCCGCCATTGTCTGTTTGTGCTGCTCAATTCGTTGTGTCATTTTCGCTTGTTTGCCAATTGCCACGCCGATTTTGTGTGCGGATTCGAGATTTTCTTGATATGTCTCACCACGGCTTTTTAGCAGCAAGGTTGGCGCAATTCGCTGCAAATCTTGATAAATCGCACGATGACGTTCTGCATCAGCAATGATCAAATCCGGCTTGAGCACCGCAATCGCCTCTAAACTCGGTTGTGAGCGCATGCCGACCGATTGCCAAGGTTCAATCTTGGCTCGAACAGCAGGGATAACTCGTGTGGCATCGTTGTCATCGGCAACGCCTACCGGTGAGACATCGACTGCCGCTAATGCATCGACAAACGAAAATTCTAAAACCACAATACGTTGAGGTATCGCTTCTAGCTCAAAAGTGCCTTGCTCATCTTGCACGCTACGCACCTGAGCACTTGCGGAAAATGACATAAAAACTGAGCTCAACAGCATCAGCAAAACGGTTGAAAAGTGTTTGATCGTAAATTGTTTTTTATTTTTCATCTTGCTTTTTTCCAGTGCTAAGTGTTTTCCAGTACCTAAGATCGGCAAAGTCGCCAAGGTAAATTGGCGACTTTTCTTTTCAAACTCGGTGAACGAAACGCTTAAAACTGATAGTTCAGATCCAGTGTGTAAGAGCGTCCCGGAGCTGGGTACCGACCAACTGGGCTTGTATCAATCCCGCGGAAGTAATACTCCTCGTCAAACAAGTTGTTCACCGCAACATTCATGCGTAACTTGCCTTTGTCGTCTTTGTATAAATCCGTCCCCAAATTGAAATTCCACACCATGTAAGATGGTACTTTACCCGTTGCGCCTGTTGCATCTTCGGCACTGGTGTTGGCGTTATCGGTATACGAGTCACTGAAGTAGAAGCCCGATAGCGTGGTGTCCATGCCGTAAAATGCGTAGGTTGCATCCCAACCAAGCTGATGCTTAGAGGTGTAAGGCAGTTGATTACCTTTATTCGCGCCTTCTTCTTCAAGCGTAGCGTCTAGATAGTTGTAGCTTGCGCCTAAACTCAGTGCAGGTAGTGCTTCAGGCACGTAACGAGCAGAAAGCTCTATGCCTTGGTGAAGTGTTTTTCCGATGTTATCGAAGGTCTGCGTTGAACTTTGCCATTGCAATTGATCCTCAAAGTCGATGCGATAAAGTGCAGCGTTAAAGCTGGTCGCATCTTGGGTGTAACGCGCGCCGACTTCGTAGTTCCAAGCCAGTTCGCTACCTTCTTCACCCAAACCTCGGATGTAGGCAATTTGTGGCGCACGAAGTGATTTTTGCGCGTTCGCATACGTCACCCACTGGTCAGTTAAGTTGTATGCCACCGTCAAACCTGGCAACCATTCCGTCACGGTGTTGTCTGCCGTTTGTTTTTTACCACGATCGGTAAACGTCATTCGAACCGACTCAACACGCAACCCAGGCGTTACCTTCAATGTATCATTGAACAAACCAATTTCGTTGCTAACGTATCCAGCAAACGCGTCCGTATCTAAATGCCAATCACGCGGAACGCTGGTTGCACCACCGGCGATTGGAGTCTGAGTGAGTTTGTAGTCGATGTCTTCGTTAACATAACGGGTACCCACGATCCAGTTTTGAGTAACGGATTTACCTTCGCCAAAGTACATCGCCATTTTTGGCTCTATACCATACACGGTAAATTCACGTGGAGAGGTACGAACGTCCGTCGCTGGCAGAGCCGGATCCGCCCAATGGCCACCCGCGCTGTTAAAGCCCCACTTGAAAAGACGCTCTGACTTATGGCCAAACGTTAGCACTTCTAGCTCAGCACTGTCGGCAAATGGCAAATCGTGGATGTACTTAACACTCCAGCGCGTCGACTTACCTTCATAATCATCGTAAGGACGTTTCGATTGGTGACGATCTTGCTCGTAATCTTGTGGCGAAAGTGCGCCCGGCATTTGCGTTTCAGCATCGTAACGTTGCAGGAATGCTTGAATCTCTTGAGTGTCACTCAGTAGCCACTGTGCTTTGGCTTGGAAGTTCTTCACGTCCGTATCGGAATTTTCACGGAAGCTTTCACCTTTTAGGAAGTTACCTTCCAACTGTAGTGCAAATGTGTCGCTTAACCAGCCGCCCGTGCGTAGGTAAAAATCATTCAGCGGCGCATCACCGCCATCAAACACGGTAAGGCGGTTACTGATTTCAGTTTGCCACGTGTGTGGAATCGGTTTGGTCACTAAGTTGATCACACCACCGACGTTGTTTGGGCCGTACTGTACTGCAGCACCACCGCGTACAATGTCAATACGATCAAGCATCGACAGTGTTGCTGGGAAGATAGACTGACCAGTGTGACCATATGGCGCAAGTGTTAGCGGTACACCATCCATCAAGAACTGAGCATGACCACTACGGCTTGCTTTCAAACCACGTACGGAAATGTTGGGCAATACGCCCGTTCCGCTTTCATCCTGAACTTTAATACCCGGCACGCGCTGTAGCGCGTTATCAATCGAGCCTGCGGCGGTTTTCTCGATTTGATCGCGGGTAATGACGGTACGAGCACCTGGGTACTCTTTGACGTCTTCAATTTCAGATTTACCAATCACGCTACCAGTGACAACGACGGTTTCCATCGCGGTAGTTTGTTCTGTTTTAGCAGGAGCGGCAACCGCGCTCATGGATGTGGCAGAAGCGATTGCAATCGCAAGCACACTGTAAGTGGTAGACAAACCAGCACGTACACGCACTTTACCATCCAAATTCTGGTAAGACATTAAGATCTCCTTTGCGAGAAATTGAGCCTCGGGCAGAATACATCCCGTAAGCTCTCGGGGCTAAACATCCTCAATATGAGGTAAAAATTGGCTAACAGGCGCTAACTACGCACAAAAAGCCTAGAACTGATATCCGTAGCTGAGCATAAACTCGGCTGGTGCGCCGTAGCCAATCTGGTTTAAGCCAGACGTGCCGTTTGTTGCGCCAAGAATGTATTTCTCATCCAAAATGTTGTAAGCGTTCGCTTGGATTTTATGACGACCAGTGGTGTACGCCGCCATCAAATCCACCGTTGTGTAATCGCCAAGTGCGACAGCTTCGTCGTTACCTGCGTAACGGTCGCCCACGTACTTCACACCACCGCCTAAACGCCAGTTGTCATCCAATTGGTAAGTGCTCCAAAGAGAGAACAAGTGGTCTGATACATCGTTCGGCTTTTTGCCTGTGGCTTTGTCTTCCGCGTCCAAGTAGCTGTAACCCACAGAGATGTCCCACTGTTTGGTGATTTGACCGCGAGCCTCTAATTCAATACCTTGGTGACGCACTTCAATTTTATCGATCACATCGCCGTCCACGTTAGTTTGTGGTTGCTCTTGATCAATCTGGAACAGTGCCGCATTCAACATTAATGCGTTATCCAAAAGGTACGCTTTCGCACCCACCTCTTTTAAGTCGGTGTGGAAGAATTCCGCCAATTTTGGATTGATGTAGATACCAGCGTACGGTAACTGCCAAGAGCGCGCTAAACTGGCGTATACGGATGTGTCGGAATTGATGCGGTATACCAAACCAGCACGGTAGCTGACTTTGTCATCATCCAATTTTTCCTTATCTGAGCCCGCTTTTTGTTGTTCTAGCTCCATCGAGTCGTAACGCACGTTACCGATCAAAGAAAGGTCACCCCACGTATAGACGTCTTGCACATACAAACCTGTCGTGGTGGTGGTATTGTCACGAAATGGCTTAAAGCCCGGATCAGGCGTTGGACCAACGACTGGGTCGTAGATATTTTGCGGAGGAAGCGTTTTGTCACTTGCCAACGTTAGGTCGATATCGATCTGGTTGAAATCTGCACCCACCATCAATTGATTGTCCCTGGTTTCCCAAACCAACTCAGATTGTAAAGTGGTCGTAGTACGTGGATCGTAACCAAAGTTGTTAACGGTTTGAGACACTTCATTACCCGTCACTTTGCCCTGACGCGTGCCTTTTTGCTCAAGTTCGATATGGTTGAACGCCGCTCGGTTGTTCCATACCCATTGATCATTCAGACGCCATTCGTAATCCACCGCAATACGGAGACTGTCTGACTCCTGATAGTCGTTTGTGCCGCCAAAGTAAGTGCTTACTGGCAAATCAACTGGCTTGCCATTTTTTGATGGCACACCACGATACGGCACTAGTTCTTGATGGGCGTATTCCACGTCAATATCAATGGTGTGACCTTCCGCTGGTAACACACGAATGGTCGGTGCAATGAAGAAATCGTTTGAATCAACATGATCAACGTACGAGTCGGCTTGACGGTATTCCAAGTTAATACGCCCGTTGACCTTATCTGTAAACGCCATTGAGCTGTCGACCTGACCAACATACTGGTTGTTGCTGCCTACACTACCGTTTACGTGAGTAAAATTCTCACCGTTAGCGCGTTTCGTCACCAAGTTGATGATGCCCCCAGCCGAACCACGGCCATACAAAGCACCCGCAGGGCCTTTCACAATTTCAACGCGTTCAACGTTCGCTAAGCTGCGGTAAGACTGCAACGTACCGTCATCTCGCAAGCCATCACGGTACATATCGTTGAGTGAATCAAAACCACGTATCATGAACTGATCGCGGCTGCCTTCGCCCAAGGTGTTATTGACCCCGGCTACCCCATCTAGCGCATCCACTAAGCGCACCGCGCCTCGGTCTTGCATTTCTGTTTTCGTTACTACGGATACCGCTTGTGGCACATCAAGCCATTCCACATCGGTTTTGGTGCCTGATTGAGGCATGTGTTCAGCATAACCTTCGTACTGATGACCGAAGACTTGAATCGTTTCAGTTGCTGATGGGGTTGAGTTCGTCTCTTCTGAAGCCACTGCGCTTGGTGCTACTAATGAAGAACCAATCGCGACCGCCAAGGGGGTCAGGGTCAATAATTTATTCATTCCATAATTCCGTTTAGTTGTTATAAAGCCAACGGATGGAAATAAGAACAAATATTATTTCTATTTGCAATATTAATTTTATGCTCTATATTTATTTACCCTAAAAACACAACTAACAACAAAAAAACCAAATATCATAACAATAAATACTAAAACTTCTGCCCTCCGTCTCGAGAGAGGCACATTGGAAGACGACCGTGAGCGACTTTATCAACGTTAGAAGAAAATGTTAGAAAATTAGGAAAGCTCATGAAATCTACGATGATTATCGTAAGTCATGTCGTTAACGATGCAGTCACTCACGGCTTTGTGCCTGCAGCTAAAGCGATGGACCTTCACGTCGTTCTTATCACCGACCATAAGCTCAGCCATTTAGAGTTGGCGAGTCATGATAGTCACTTTAATCCGGATACCATTCTAGAATGTGATGTCTTCAACCCATTAGAACTCATCGAAACCATCACGGAGCATGAATTAAAGCCAGACGCTATTTTCAGCAATAGTGATCACTTACAAACTTCCACCGCCATCTGCGCGCAATTTTTTGGCCTCCCATCCAAAGATTGGTCTGTCACGTTAAAGGCCAAAAACAAACACTTAACTCGACAAGTGTTAAATGAAAAATCCTTACCCAACACACAAAGCTGTTTGCTGCATCGCCATTCGAATGTGGCATTAGGCATGGCCTTCCCTGTCGTAGCAAAACCCAAAGAAGGCGTGGCAAGTTTAGATGTACAGCGCTGTGACTCCCAAAGCGAGCTCGATGCTTACTGCGAGGCGTTTTGGCAAAAGCACCCAAACGCCGCCATTCTGGTGGAGCAGTTTCTTCAAGGACCGTTGGTTACGCTCGAAACTTTAGGAGACGGTAACCAACTTATCGCCGTGGGCGGTTTTGATGTGTCGCTCTCTGAGCCGCCTTACTTTATCGAAACCGCCGCAGACTGGAACGGACCAAACGGCATTGCTCACCGAGAAGCTTGCTTGGCTCAACTGAAAGCGTTCGGCGTTGGTTTTGGAGTTTGCCACAGCGAATTTATTATTACGGAAAATGGCCCGGTTCTGGTGGAAATTAACTACCGCAGTATTGGAGATGGCCGCGAATTCTTGCTCAACAATCTCGCTCCCTTCGGTTGGTTTAGCACGATTTTGGGTCTGCATCTGGGTCGAAGATTGGACGGCGATTACCAAATTCATGGGTCAGCGCACGTGCACTACGTAGTTGCGGAACACAGTGGTGTTATTGACGGAGGTTCGACGTCGTTCATCCAACACGATGACGATATCATCACCCAGCAACAGGTACTAAAAACCGCTGGAGAACACTTCCAACAGAGTTATTCCAATAAGGATTATCTCGCCCGAATTTCGATTGTCTCACCATCAGGGCGAAATCTCGACCAAGCGCTGCAGAACGCGCTTAGCAATTTCGATCTAGCTCCGACTCGTGAGGTGGCAGCATGAATGACAACGCTTTGTATCTAACGCAACGATTGATCGACACTTGCTTGCGCGAAGACATGTTTGGCATTTTGTCGAAGGCCAAGTTCAGTAGAGACGCGCCAAAAGGGGTAATTGTTCCTCAAGACGAGCAAGTCTGGCTGATATTTGCCAACTCTGATTTCACGTTGTATTTACCTGTTGCGCCAACGTATTACATGCAGCACTGGCGCTACGGTCACGCCAATGACGAAACACCACCAGGTTGGTGGGTGGAGAAAAATGGCCAAGTCGAGCATCAACAGCATTACAAAGAGTGGATTGCGCTACTAACGACACTGGCGCACGAGAGCTCTCACGAGTTGCTGGCGGGATACCTTCAAGAACTGGAATGTGCAGAGAAACACAAAGCGCTGTGTGACCAAGCGTTTCATCATCATGCAGACCACATTTCTCAACCAATATCCGAGCTTGGTTCTTGGCATCAAAAACTGCTGCTAGCCGACCAGATCGCTTCTTACCTTGACCATCCGTACTATCCAACTGCGCGGGCGAAGTTTGGCCTGAGCGATGAAGACCTTGCTAAGTACGCGCCCGAGTTCGCACAAAGCTTTGCTCTGCATTGGATTGCGATTGAAAAATCACTGGTAACATTAACCAGCGGACAACCTGATTGCTGGCCAACCATGGAGCAAGTGGGGCTTCCTGCTGATTTTGCACTGAGCCACGTTCTGTTCCCTGCACATCCGCTCACCCTGCGATCTTTAGAAGCCTTACCCGAAGGTGTGATAGAAGCGCCTTTAACGTATCTAGACGTGACGCCGACGCTTTCCGTTCGTACTGTGGTCGTCAACGAGGCACCGCACATTCACATCAAGGTTCCGCTGATCATGCGATCGCTAGGCACGAAAAATATTCGCTTAATCAAGCCTTCAACACTGTATGACGGCCACTGGTTTGAACGCCTACTCAGCCACCTTGAACAAACGGACGCCGATTTAAACAGTCGCTTGTTCCATTGCAACGAAAAACACGGTGGACACATCGGCGAGGATAAAACCTTCGCGTACATCGTACGTGAGTACCCACTTACTCATTGCGAAGACAAAGCGTTAGTTCCGGTTGCAGCACTAGCAAGCCCAATGCCTGACGACCGCTTGTTCTTAGAACATTTGGCAGAACATTACTATCAACAAGATACGCTGGCGTGGTTCCAAGATTACGTCGATCTATTATTCCAAGTGCACCTCACCTTGTGGCTTCGTTATGGCATCGCATTGGAGTCCAACCAGCAAAACGCCATCATTGCATTTGATCAACAGGGCAAAATGACGCTCGCGATGAAAGACAACGACGCGGCGCGAATTTGGCCAGAGCGCTTCCACTTTGCAACAGAGCATGCAGCCCAAAAACACGGCGCAAAACTACTTCCAGTGGATTGCGATGAACTGCTCGACCAACGCATCAAAGTCGACAATGAATTGGCGCTCGGTCAGATGTTTACCACCATCACACTGCAACTGGATATCGCAGCGATTGTAGAATCTATGGCAGCGAAGGGCATTGCCTCTTCAGCATCGCTTTACGCCATCGTGGCCAAAAGCATTGCAGAGCAACTCAACCGATTGGAAGGCGAAGGGTTAGAGACAAAACTGGCACGCGAGTTACTGCAAGAGGCGCCTGATTTGTACGCCAAGTACTTGTTGAGCTCTGGCAGTTTGCTCTCGAAAGAAGCCTCCGGCGCGAGTGACATCAATAAGTTCTATGGTTTGTCGGCTCCGAACTTCTTGCTGCTTTCTAACGAAGAAGCGCAACGCGCCTACTTAGAAGCCATCAAAAAAAGCGTACGTTAAACGATTATGACCAAACTCATCTACAGTGTGTTGTTGTGCCACTTTATCGCTGCGTTTGCCGCGTTAGGTATGCCGCTATTTCTACCCGTCGTGTTGCCAACGTTAGGCGCAAGCATTGATGCGGACTGGGCAGGGGTATTGTTTATCCTACCTACGTTTTGTACTGCGTTGGCGGCGCGATTTTGGGGCAACTTTGCCGATCGCTACGGTCGCCGCCTCTCACTCTTGCGTGCGCAACTTGGCCTTGCAGCAGGGTTTGCGCTGTGCGGCTTGGCAGACAACCTCGCCATGTTTGTGTTTGGTCTTATTGTTCAAGGAACCTTTGGCGGCACCATGGCCGCCTCGAACAGCTACTTATCTAGTCAAATTAAAGAAGCCAAAACACTCGGCAAGTCACTCAATAAAACCCAACTATCTGCTCGCTTGGCGCTGATCGTTGCGCCCATTGGGCTCGGCTGGAGCTTGTCAGAGACCAACCCGCTCAACGCGTACCTGTGGTTATGCGTTTTGCCTTTAATTGCTATGGGCATCACGCTAACACTGCCAGCGGATAAACCCGCCGACCAAAACCTCGAAAAGCCAAACTCAGAACCTCAGCAAGAAAAACCGGTTGCACAGAAAAACGCAATGCATGCCATTCGTTGGATCTTCTTTGCTCAATTCGGGTTTGCGTTTTCTATGGTGGTGACCTTTCCTTACTTCTCGCCGTTTGTGCAGCAATATGGCATCACTAACCACGCATGGATCGGTTTTTTGTACGCACTGCCGCATGGCGTCTATCTGTTGCTGGCAGGAAAAATTCACGTGTTGTCAGATGGGTTGAATCGCCATCAACCGCTGCGCACGTTGTGGCTTGGGTTTGCATTGCTTGCCGTGAGCTCTGCCTTGCATTTGATTGCGTCCGAAACCGCACTCATTGCTGCGAGAATTATCTTCGGCATCGCGATGGTGTGTTGTTATCACGGATTGCATCAGCATCTTGCGAGCAATCTGGATCGCAAACTCAGTGGCAAAGTATTTTCTCGCTTTGATGCCATGTCCAAATGGGGTGGCGTGGCAGCGGGATTTTGCGCTTCTTTCATTTCTAGCTTGGGGCTACTTGAGGTTCCTTTCCTACTTTCTGCGATAGTCAGCGTAATCACCTTGATCGCGCTGGTTCTCCACTCAAAATTTGGAAATCAACATGTTACAAACTCAATCCTCTCAGACTAGCGAGTTGCGCGCACATGAGGTGCAGCTCAACCGTGAGAAAGCCCAACTCAACACGATAATGGGTGTTCTTAATTGTTACTTACGTGAATTTGCGCTACCGAATCAACAAGTGGAATGGCACTACCAATCGACATCGCTACCCCAAACGTTAAAACGCAACTATCCCGCTAAACAGCGGATAGCCGTTCATCTTTCTCAACAAAATGGCGTGCTGGTTTTGCCGATTCACTACGCGAGCAAACTGGGCAAAATCAAATTGGCAGAACTGCCTTGGGCGAAAATGCCGGGATCTGGTTGGGCGAAATTGGATGCCACGCAAACTCTTACGCTTTTGCTTAACTATCTCAAGCAGGTATTGGCGATCCCGTTTAACCATGAGCTGATCGAACAACTAGAAAATAGCGTGCTGGTTACCGAGCAGTTTCTCAACGTCGCGCCCAAATCGCATCACAACGAATTTATCGCTTCGGAACAATCTCTGATTTGGGGGCATACTTTCCATCCGACCCCGAAAAGTCGTTCGGGCGTCACCATGGATGATCTCTTGGCGTTTTCTCCAGAAGTCGGCGCGCAAGTCCCGTTGTACTGGTTTGAAGTGGATACGTCCTTACTTGATGTGCTGAGTTCCGACGGAGAAGCTAACCCTGCGCAGCGCATGCTACAACGGCTCGCGCCACAACACGCCACCAGCAATGGGAAGACCCTCTACCCTTGTCATCCTTGGGAAAGCTACACCATTTTGAGTAACCCAAGCGTGAAGCGCGCCATTGAACAAGGCAAGATCACGCCACTGGGTTTAGGTGGTGAAAAGATGCAGCCGACCTCTTCAGTTCGTACCCTCTACCACCCTGACATGGACTGGTTTGCGAAATTCTCCATCAACGTACGATTAACCAATTGCGTGCGCAAAAACGCGTGGTACGAACTCGACAGCGCCGTGCAACTCACGTCGATTCTCAAACCAATTAGAGAAAACGAACAGCTGCACAACCCCGTATTTAAAGTGATGACAGAGCCTTACGCCACCACGTTGAATCTAGAAAGTGTCGCTGAGCACAACTGGGACGACAACACCAAAGCACGCGAATCGTTTGGGATTTTGTATCGCGAAAATTTCTCGCTGAGCGAAGTCGACATCTTGAAACCAACCCTCGCTGGCGCTCTGTTTGCTTACGATAATAACGGCAACAGTCGCATTGCTCAACGCCTTAAAAACAAAGCGCGTACTACGCAAAATCGCTATTCCGACATCGCGACACTTTGGTTTGAACGCTATTTGCATTGCCTGATCCCGGGCGTATTTAATTACTACTTCAAACACGGGGTGGCGTTTGAGCCGCATTTGCAAAACACCCTGATTGGCTTTGAGCAAGAGATGCCGTGTTGTGTTTGGATTCGTGATTTGGAAGGCACTAAATTACTGCCGGAGTTCTGGCCAGCAGAAACATTAACTGACTTGTCTGAACGCGCACGACAATCGGTTTACTACAGTCGCGAACAAGGCTGGAATCGCATCGGATACTGCACCTTTATCAACAACATCAGCGAAGCGATTTTCTTCATCGCAGAAGGTGATGAGCCACTAGAGCAAACGCTGTGGAATGCGGTGCAAAGTGCCATTGTGCATTGGCAATCAGTGAATGGAAAACAACCGGAACTAGAAACGTTGCTAAATGGCGGTCACTTCCCAAGCAAAAATAATTTCACCACGCGTTTGATGCAAAAAGCCGATAAGGAGTCGGGCTATACCCAAGTCGCCGCGCCTTGGCAGCAACACGAAAAAGGATCGCAACATGTCTAATTCACTCTCTCTACCGACACACGTTTGCCAACAAGTTCACACGCTCGCACGGCAGCAAAGTCAACCCTTGTGCGCGTACGTGTATGACCTAAGCGCCTTAGAAGAACACATCAAACAACTGCGTCACGTTTTGCCGAAAAATGTCGAGCTATTTTACGCAGCTAAAGCCAATCCATCGGGCCCGATTCTCAAAACGCTCGCGCCGTATGTCGATGGTTTTGAAGCGGCATCTGGCGGGGAGTTGGCACACCTCCACCAGCAACAACTCGATAAACCATTGATCTTCGGTGGCCCAGGAAAAATGCCAAGTGAATTGCAACAAGCGATTGAACTTGATGTCGATGCGATTCACGTCGAAAGCCTCACTGAGCTGCAACGCATTGGTGCGCTAACCGAGCGCCTCAACCGCCCTGCTTCGATCTTTTTGCGTATGAACATCGATATTGGCGACATCACGCTCAGCAAGTTGGCAATGGGCGGCAAGCCGACTCCGTTTGGCTTGGACGAGTCCGAACTGAGCAATGCTTTGATGTTGCTGCGCGATTTCCCGCAAGTGTCACTCAAAGGCTTCCATTTTCACTTGATGTCGCATCAGCTTGATGTTGAACGCCACTTAGCGTTAATGCAGCGCTATTTCCAAGTCGTGAAGGCGTGGCAGCAGGAGTTCGAACTCGGTGAGCTAATGATCAACTTGGGCGGCGGCATGGGCATTAACTACCAAAACCCTGAGCAACACTTTCCGTGGATGGAGTTTTGCGACAAGTTGGAATTCCTCATCGCCAAAGAGCAAGCACAAGACTGGACACTGCGTTTTGAATGCGGACGTTTCATCACGGCGGCATGCGGTTATTACGTGATGGAAGTACTGGATATTAAGCAAAATCTTGGCGAAAACTTTGTCATCGCACGCGGGGGAACTCACCACTTCCGCACGCCAGCAGCGCAGAGTCATGACCATCCATTCGTCATCCTGAAAAGCGAGCAACACCATGAGATTTCTCACCCAATTCAGCATGCACAAGCGACCTTTGTCGGCCAGCTTTGTACGCCCAAAGATGTGCTGGCACGCAATCAACACGTCGCCCATGTCGATATTGGTGATTATGTTGTGTTTACCTTAGCAGGCGCCTATGCGTGGAACATCTCCCATCAAAACTTCTTGATGCATGAACCGCCGATCTTCCACTATTTTTAAACGGCATACTTCGCTTCATTCAAGCCCCAATCATTGGGGCTTTTTTATTCTTCAACATAACAAGCAGCCCTAATACTGCACCCTACTTCGCCGCCGCGTGGGTTAAATTGCCCAGCACGCCGCTGATTTTGTTCAATACCTCGTCACAGCCTTCAATATGATGGCGCTGCTTTAAATACATCGGATCGTTGTAAGCTAACCACGTTTTGCCTTCAGCATCTTCATACACCAACACTTTTTGGGGTAAATCGAGCGCCACCTCCTGCGCACAGATCATCAGTGGTGTGCCCACTTTAGGGTTTCCAAACACGATAACTTCAGTTGGTCGCAACGTCATATCGACTTTCGTGGCATTCTCTTGATGGTTAATGCGCGCAAAGACGTTCAACCCTTTTTCTTGCGCGATAGCGACAAATTTATCCGCCGTATCTTTTGCTGAATGTGTGCTCGCAACGGTTACCACGCCCTCACCAGCCAACGCACTCAATGACGTCAACGCCACGACCAACCCGATGATTACTTTTTTCATTTGTCGTCCCTTCCTCTCTCTGAGTCGAAAACTAGATATAGAAAAACCAAGTGTAGGAAAACTATAGAAGTCAGATTCCGCTATCGCGAATTGCACTCTACCCACTCAAGAGTCGACCGTGTAACACGGATAAATTGATTCAGATTAATAAAGCATTAACTAGCCGAGCATCAAAAGCGTGAAATACGTAACATTTGCAGCCTATTTTAGTAAGAAAGAGAAAAGTAGTGACACGCGATCAATTTGAGTTATTAGCACCCGGTGGTGATTTAGATTCCATCAAAGCCGCCATTGCCGCTGGCGCCGATGCAATTTACTGTGGGCTCGACCGCTTCAATGCTCGTAACCGAGCGACCAACCTCACCTTAGATAACTTAAATGGCGTGTTAACGTTGGCCCATCAGCACAGCTGTAAGATTTTCCTAACGTTGAATGTGCTGATTTTAGAAAGTGAAATTCCAGCGATTGTTCGCTTGCTCAGCCAACTGAACACCACCAAAATCGATGGCGTGATCGTACAAGATCTCGGTCTGGCCTACATTCTCAAACATCACTTTCCCGATTTGGATGTGCACGCTTCAACGCAACTGAACACGCATAACGAAGGCCAAATCCTCTTTCTCAACCAGCTCACCGCAAGCCGAGTAAACTTATCTCGCGAACTTAACATCAGTGAGATAAAACATCTGGCGCAATTTGGTCGCGAGCACAACGTAATGATGGAAGTGTTTGTCCACGGCTCATACTGCATCGGATTCTCCGGAATTTGCTACATCAGTTCCGCTCGCAATGGCGCATCAGGTAACCGTGGACGCTGTAGCCAACCTTGTCGCGAACAGTACGAAACGACCAAAACAGGCAACAACTACCCACTCAATATGAAAGACAACTCCGCCTTTGGGGACTTGGAAGCGCTTGCCGATGCTGGCGTGTATTCATTAAAAGTGGAAGGGCGAATCAAGAAATCGCACTACGTCTATACCGTGGTCGACAATTGGCGCCAGCAAATCGATCGCTTGTGCGAGGGTTTGGAACTCTCTGAAGACACCACAGAGTTATACACGGTGTTCAACCGTGATTTCTCCAACGCATTTTTGCAAGGTGATTTCGGCAAGGCGATGTACATCGACAACCCGCGCGACCATGCTGTAAAGCATTTTTCGAAGGTTTACCAATGCCAGTCTGCTGATGATGTACAAGCGGTGAAAAAGAAACTCTACGATGACAAAACCGCGATCATTGAGAAAGTGGCAGAGCAAACTAAGTCGTTCGATGTCACTTCAACACAAGTATCCGGCAGCAGCTTGAAAGGGTCGATTGATGTGCCAACTCTGCCAACGTTACCTCAACCAGAACCTCGCCAAGGTGCGCCAAAATTATCGGTTCTGATCTCGTCAGCACAAGAAGCCATGCTGTGCGAATACCACGACGTTGATGTTTACTATCAATTGCCAATGGGATTGTCTGGTGAACTGAGCGCGATGATTGAATTGTTCCAAGCCAACCCAATGCTCAAACCTTGGTTCCCAGCCATTTTGATTGGCGAAGACTACCACGCCGCGCGCGTATTTTTGGAAACCATCCAACCTGAGTTGTTGATCACCAACCACTCAGGTGTCGGCATGATCGCAAAAGAGCTCGGCTTAGGCTGGGTGGCAGGCCCACAACTGAACACGGTGAACTCATACGCGTTTAAATGCCTTCAAGACGAGTTCGCGGCAAGTGGCGCGTTTGTTTCTAACGAGCTGAATATGAAGCAGGTGCGTCACATAAAGCGTCCGAAAAACATGCGCAGCTTCTACAGCATTTATCACCCGAACACTCTACTCACGAGCCGCCAATGTTTGTTTCAACAAACCGAAGGATGCCGTAAGGTGAAGGTCAACAAAAGTTGTTTGAAACGCTGTGACAAACGCACGTCTATCATCAACTTAAAAGACAATCCTTACTTGGTGCAAAAACAAAAAGGCAGCCACAATTCAATCTACAGCGAGCACAACATCTTAAACCTGCAAGTGCTGCACGATCTGCCGCAATTGTTTACCGATGTGTTGATCGATCTGCGTGATATCCAGACCGAAACGAAAGTCTCAGCAAGCAAACCTGAGTTGATTGACGCGTTCTTAGCTCTACTTGAAGAACACAGCGAACAAACCGTCCAAACGCTGAATGCCATGATTCAACCAACAGCCAACGCGCAGTATTTAAAGGGGTTGTAGGAGTTACTTGAAAGTTAAACAACGCATCGACTCTCAACATATCTTGAACACACACAGTGCACTGACTACAATAGCGCACTTTTTACGGAATTTAGGTCACACAAAATGACAGACACAGCTAAACCAGCTCTACCAGATCGCCTAGCGGGTAACCCACGTAGCCCATTCTTCATCAAAGAATGCTTCGAGCACCAAATCGGTATTCGTATCAACGGCCAAGAGCGTACTGACGTAGAAGAATACTGCATCAGCGAAGGTTGGGTAAAAATTGCTTCTCCTAAAGCAAAAGACCGTTTCGGTAACCCAATGCTAATCAAACTTAAAGGCGAAGTTGAAGCGTACTACGTGTAAGCTGACCACGCTGAATGTATTTGAAAGCTCGAGTTTGACTCGGGCTTTTTTAATGCCTGTCATATCCCTCCTCATTTAATCTCTTCCCTCTTCTTTTCAGTACAAGTTATTAAGAAATCGATGTAAATCGCTGTTTTTATCTGATTGTTGTCTAAAGTTTCTAAAGAACGAACAGCAATAAGCATTGCCAAAAGAAACGACACCTTTTGAATACAGGGAGAGGAAATGGAAAGCCCACTTGTCACACTCAAACACGCCAGCAAAAGCTTTGTCGATGGCAAAGAGACACATCGCGTGTTGGAAGGCGTCGACTTCACGTTGAACACAGGAGCGAGTGTTGCGCTGACGGGCGCAAGTGGCAGCGGCAAAAGTACTTTGCTCAATGTCATCGCTGGCTTTGAGCCGCTTTCCGATGGTGAGTTGTGGTTAGATGGCGATAACACGGCGGCTTGGAAAGACCCACAATGGAGCCGATTTCGACATCAAAAACTCGGTGTTATCTTCCAGCAATTCAATCTATTAACGCCGCTCAACGTGCAGCAAAACATCGCCTTCCCTCTGCATTTGAATCAACAGAAATGGAACGACTGGTGCGATTATTTGGTCGAGACTCTAGGTATCAGCCAACTTCTCGACAGGCATGTTTCTGCCCTTTCCGGAGGTCAACAACAACGAGTCGCGATTGCGCGCGCATTGGCACACAAACCTAAGCTTCTACTCGCCGATGAACCCACAGGTAACCTCGACCAAAAAGCAGGCTTGGAAGTGATGAAACTACTCAGTGAAATCACCACCCAAGGCAATACCGCCGTGCTCTTGGTGACCCACAGCCATGAATGCGCTGAATTTATGAAAGCACGGCTGCGATTGGATAACAGTCAGCTACAGAACAGCCATCAAGTAAACAAACATGAGCTTCACCATGAAGCAAACTAAGCCATCAAACAACAGATTCACTCATACTCGACTCGCCCTGAATCTGTTTGCAGCGCACTATCGGCAGGCGCCACTGCAAGCCGCCGCGATTCTGATCGGTATCGTGTTGGCTGTGACCTTATTCGTTGCGGTGCAAGCCATCAACCTCAATGCCAAACGAAGTTATGCGGAATCTACCGAGCAGCTTAGCGCACAAGCTCAGAACTTAATTATTCCACCAGCAGGGCAAAACTATCTGCCCGAGTCTCTTTATTTCACCCTTAGACAAAACGGGCTCAGTGCAGCACTACCTGTAATCGAAGGGCGAGTGAGAGACGAACAAGGGCGTCGCTGGTCAGTGCAAGGTAGTGAGTTGATTGCCGCAATTTCCTCACGTTCGCGCTATTCGTCAGAAAACCAACAAAACGTGTCTTTGTTCGACAGTGCTTTACCTTTACCTGAGCTTTTGGCCGGTAAGCCGATCGTGATGATGAGCCAATCTCAACATCAAAACTTAGGGGAAGTAGAAACCCTAACTCTGGATGACATTCCAACCCAAGTGGTGGTGCTACCAGACGAATGGCAGTTAGGTAGCCGAATGTTGATGGACATTGGCTTTGCCCAGCAACTGCTCAATAAACAAGGGCAGCTCAGTTACATTGCAGTTTTCCATTCGGGTGATAAAGGGGATAAAGACACGCAGGCAAATTGGCAGAAGCTGATTAGCGATCAAGGGCAATGGATTTCCAATAACCAAAGTACAGACCTTGGTTCGCTGACCGACAGCTTTCACCTCAACCTCACCGCAATGAGCTTACTCGCGTTTTTAGTCGGGCTGTTCATCGCTTACAACGGCGTAAAGTACAGCTTGCTGAAACGCAATCGGCTGTTAGTGCAAATTCAACAAGCGGGTGTTGCGCCGAGCATTGTGTTCTCTGCGCTGTTAGTTGAGCTCACTCTTCTCGTTACCATCGGCGCTTCCCTCGGTTTTGTATTGGGCATGCAGCTTAGCCACTGGTTACATCCGACCGTGGCACTGACTCTAAAGCAACTTTATGGCGCGACACTGCTGCCCGGAACTTGGCAGTGGCAATGGTGGGCACAAGCATTGCTACTCACGTTAGTCGCCACCCTGTTGGCATGTTGGCAGCACTTTAAACAGCGAGTGCGCCAGCCGCTTTCCTCTCATGGCGGATTTTATCAAGCGCCGGAAGCCTCTAACGAAAACCAATTGTTCGTGATAGGTGCTTCGTTGACGGCTCTCGCACTCGCAGGGTTATGGTTGAGTGAGCATCACCGCTTCACCATGGCGTGGCTCGGCGTGCTTGTGGTGTCGATTCCTTTATATCTACCCAAAACACTCAGCGTCTTAGCCAATTGGTGTGAAAAACGCACCAATTCCGGTTTGATGCAGTATCTTTTTGCTGAGTTGCGCGAGCTGATTTCTCCGCTTTCTCTCGCCATGATGGCACTGCTACTCGCCGTTACAGCCAATATGGGGATGAATACGTTAGTGGGCAGTTTTGAATCCACCTTAAAACAGTGGTTAGAACAAAGGCTACACGCCGATATTTACGTCAGCCCTGCCCAAGGAGAAATCGCTGATGTAGAGCGCGCGTTAGGGCAGTTCAATAATGTTGAGACCGTCTACAAGCAATACTACGTCGACGATAACCTGCAAGGCTTACCGATTTTGCTTGGTACCAAAGACAAAGACACCTTAGAACAAACCATGGTGTTCAAATCGCATTTGGAGAACTTCTGGTCACGCTTTTACCAAGGTGAGTTGGTCGCTATCAGTGAACCAACCGCGGTCAAACTGGGTTTATCACTGGGTAGCGCGCTCACGCTTGATGCCGTTCCAAATAAGAACCTGCTTGTGGGTGCGGTATTCCACGATTACGGCTCACCCAACGGTGAAGTGTTATTGGCACCCAAATTATGGCAAGAGAGTGGCTTTACCGACCTGCCAACAAGCCTTGGCATTAAAGTATCAGGAGACCCACAAATCGTATACGAGCAACTGCGCGAGCAATTGAATCTGCATCCAAGTCAGCTCTACGATCAGGCGCAAATCAAATCCATCGCGTTGGATATTTTCTCGCAGACCTTCGCCATTACACGCGCACTCAACGGCGTGACGTTGATGGTCGCGGTGATTGGTTTGTTCAGTGCTTGTTTTATGTTGCTCGACGCGCGCAAAGCCGCCATTGCAAGGCTGTATGCACTTGGCGTCAGCCGTCGTAAATTAATGACCATGGTGGTCGGGCAGATCGTCGCTTTGGTCAGTTTTACGCTGGTCATTGCCCTGCCCCTCGGTGCGATGGTGGGTTATGTACTGACAGACATCGTCACCTTACGAGCTTTTGGTTGGAGCTTAAATTATCTGTGGAATTGGAGTGATGCGCTGAGCATTGCGGCAATCACCATCTTGGTGGCAGTGATCGCAACCTTGATTCCGCTGTGGCGATTGGTCAGTAAGCCTGTCGTCTCCAGTTTGCAAAGCGAGGTCTTGTGATGGTTCGATTGGCAAGCAAGCTTACTCTACTCATAAGCAGCTTATTCCTATTCGGTTGTGAAGATGCGCAGCAACAAAATATGGGAACTTTTCTGGGCAGTGGAGATATGCAAAGCGAAAGCAACCTATTCACACCCGTAGAAAAAGGGGTTGAACTCACCTTTCCTACCGTTCATCAAGCGCACCCAAACTTTCGTCATGAATGGTGGTACTTAACCGCTAACTTAATTGATGAAGAAGGCAACCCACTTGGCGTTCAATGGACACAATTTCGCTTTGCTGCTGCGCCGCCAACGGGCGAAGATGACGTGAAGAAAACCGAGTGGCAAACTCAGCAAATCTACATGGCGCACAGCGCAGTCACGACAACCGACAAACACTATGCAGATGAAAAATGGTCACGCGCTCAAGCGTCCTTAGCCGGCGTCGATAGCTCTCCATTTCGTGTTTACCTCGATGATTGGCAGTGGACCTCTTCAACCAACGACCTCTTCCCTGCCACGCTAAATGCCAATTCAGAGCAGTTTGGCTACTCACTAAAACTGACCAGCAGCGCACCTTATCAAAAGCAAGGCGAGCAAGGTTACAGCACCAAAAGTGCCGATGGTCAGGTGGCTTCGTATTACTACAGCCAACCGTTTATTGATGTCTCCGGTGAAGTCACCATCGACGGCGAAACTCATCAAGTGTCGGGTGAAGGCTGGATAGATCGAGAGTGGAGCTCGCAATTCTTACTCGACTCACAACAAGGCTGGGACTGGTTTGCTCTGAGGTTGAGTGACAAAACCAGCTTGGTGGTGTTCCAGTTGCGGGATTCCAAAACCGGACAAGCTAGTTACGCCAGCGCAAAGCTGATGCAGCAAGATGGCTCTGGCATCGCCATTTCTCAAAAAGACATTCGCTTAATAGCAACCAAGCAAACAGAAATCCAAGGGCGAAAGTATCCAACCCAGTGGCAAGTGTCGATTCCAAATCAGCAAATTGAGCTTACCGTTTCTGCTCTCAACCCGAACGCGAAAATGCCGCTTTCGGTACCTTATTGGGAAGGCCCAGTACGTATTGAGGGCTCTCATTCTGGGACTGGTTACATGGAGCTAACGGGGTATTGAAATGTTGAGCGGGAGCCCCAATTATTCTACTAGAACAAATACTGGCAACCAAGTCATACACTGATTGAAAGGAAATATGATGAACCCAATTATCGCCTTGCTGAAAGAGAACAACATCAGCGATGAGCAAATCAACGAGATTTTTCAGACTCTGACGCAAAACCCTCTAGCGGCAATGGCAACAATCAGCCAACTAGGTTTGCCACAAGACAAGCTACAAATGCTGATGGCGCAAGTGATGCAAAACCCTGCGCTAATCAAAGAAGCCGTAGACGAGTTGGGATTGGATTTCTCAAAGGTTGAAGAAGCAAAAGAGAAGCTTCAAAGCCAAAACCAAGGCAACTAAGTCTTAGCCATTTAGCGCTGAATATAGAAAAGGCCGTTAACCCGAGCATGTGGGTTAACGGCCTTTTTTGTTCGCTACGTTGTTGTTAGCTACTTTTTTGTCGGCTAATTATTAGCGATTTAAAGACGCGAATTGCTCTGCGGTCATACCGTAGTAGAGCTTGTCGTCAAAGCCTTGCTCTAGTTTATAGTAGTCTTTCTGACGGCCTTCTTGAGTAAAACCATTTTTCTCTAACGTCTTGTAAGAACCAGCATTAGAAGCGTAGCAATCGGCACTGACTTTATGGGCGTTTAACTCAGTAAATCCAATCTCGGTCATCATTTGGCAAGCGCGAGTCGCGACGCCTTTGCCCCATGCGCAAGTAGGTAACTGATAACCCACTTCGTAGTTGCCAGTTAAGAACATCACTGCGGTCACCGCACACATTCCCATGTACTGACCTTGCTGGTCACGAATCACGAACGTTGGGCTATCTGACCAAACACCGTCTTTAATCGCTTGTGCCGTATTTTCAATAATAGGGCCAAAGAAGCCTTCATACAGGTTGTTATCAGCAGGTGCGAAGAACAGATACTGATTGACCTTATCGTCGTTCAGCATCTCGATAATATCTTGTAGATCAGAGCCTTGAATCAGTTGGATAGTCAACGATTCATTAAATGGAATGGCTTCGCCTTGTTTTAGTTTTTGATATGACATGTGTTACCTCGTTATCTGCTGAAAATAGTAGCCCAGCGGATAAGAGAAAAATTGGATTTTTGCGACAACTTTCGGGCTGATTAGCAATGTATTACGACTCAAAATCGCCATAGATATCGATGGTTAAGTCACGTTTTTTCAGGTATTTGCTCGGCGTTTTTCTTAGCTGATGTTTGAGGGTACGAATCAAATGCGATTGGTCACTGAAACCAAATTGTTGTGAGAAACTCGCCCAATCAATCGCTTCTTGTTGCTTGTAGAGAGTCAAAATCATCTGCTCCAGACGCGCCATTTGTTGATACTGCTTAACGCTCAACCCCACCACTTGTTTGAAACTGCGCTCAAGCGTTCTGCGAGAACAGGCGCACTGTTTGGCTATCTCATCAATATCCATCGCTAACTCAGGTGAACGTAGCGCTTGAGCGTCCATCACGGATACCGCTTTTTGTGACGCCAAAAACGGTTTGGTACGGCAAGGTTCGATATCTAACGCATCTAAATGTTGTTTGATGTAGTTCAGCAAACATTGCGATGAACCTTGCAACTCTAACTGCCATAAGCCTTGTTGAAAGCGCTCATCAAACGCCGCGTTAAGCCAATCAAACCATTCGCATTGGTTAATTGCACTAACTTGGGATGCATCACTAAACCGTGATTCAATGGCATAAAAACCCTCTGGGCGAAAGGTGATACCAATACGCTTGATGGGAGCCGTATCTTCCAACAACAGTAAATGTTCGTTAGCCATTAACAAGTGGCAGCCTTTGCCAGCAAGCTTTGTGTGTCCCGTGTCGTAGCTGTAGCCTTGCTCTGGTGGCGTAAAGAGTAAATGAGCACGCGGGTTTGGGATAAGGTGCGGCTTGGGGTCAATGACTTCACCCTCTGGCACTTCCAAGTACCAAACTTGATGAATGAGCCATTCGTACTCTGGCAGAGACTGTTTCCAAGCTATCATGATTGTCCTAGCGGTTAGTAAAGATAATGGGCGCAACGTTTTTGCTTAAACATCTGCTCGTTGAGTGTGACTGATTGACGCTCATCTCGCCACGCATTTCTCACGTTGCTCCCTTGCAAGCTTGTTGGATTGCGGTAGGCTTTGAGCAGAGAAAACAAGCTGAACAGAACAAGGAAATCCCCCGATGCGCGTCGACTACCACAAACGACTGGTTCCTGTGATTCGTTATTTAGAACAACACTTTAATGAACCACTCAATCTGCCAGAAGTGGCCGCGCTGGCGAACCTTTCTCCTTATCACTTTCATCGCACCTTCAAAGCCGTGCAAGGCGAGACATTAGCTGATTTCATTCGACGTTTGCGTCTAGAAGCCGCCGCCGATGACTTATTCAAATCCAAGCAACCGGTATTAAACATTGCCCTAGAGTACGGATTTTCTAGCTCACAGAGCTTAGCCAAAGCCTTCAAACAACATTATGGCGTTACACCTACGGCCTTTCGCGACTGCGAAAACTACCAGCAGTTTTCTGAATTAGCACGAAACAGCAAGATTGGACACACGTTGCGCAAGAATGGAAACGAAGTAACACCAAGCGATTCATATACTGGCTCTGAACTCACCAAATGGAGCATGACAATGGAAACGCAAAACTTTGAAAAAGCAAAACTGGCTTACATTCGCGTAAACGGCCCTTACGGCCAAGGCTATGAGGAGCCATCAGGTCGCTTGTATCAATGGGCAGGAATGAAAGGTTTGGCAGACAATACCTGCATCTTCATCTACCATGACAATCCAGAAATCACGCCAGACGAGAAGTGTCGCACTGATATCTGCTTGATGGTGCCAGAAGATACGGAAGTTCCAAAAGGCATTGAGCTGCAAGACTTCCCCGGTGGTCAATATGCGGTGATGCGCCAGCACATTACTGACCCGAGCCAATACTCAAAAGCATGGGATGATGTCATGAGCAAGGTAATTGAATCCGGTATTGAGAACGACGACCGTCCTTGCTTTGAGCTTTACCACAGCTTTGACCCACAAACGCACCATGCAGACGTTAGCTTCTGCACTGCCATCAAATAAACCAAAAGCCTGCATCGTTGCAGGCTTTTTCATTTCTTACTCTGGTTGCTTAAATTCGTTCTTCCAAACGCTGTTTATCTTTTAATCCAATTACTTAGAACACGAACGAATACCTCAATATTTTCGTGATCCTACTTCGCGTTTTGACCACGCGCGTTCATTCGCTCGGCTGAGTTGGGATTCATTTCACAGATTATTCATGAAGCGAACCTAGACTGAAAAAATTCTATCGACCCCGTTCGACCTACAACGCTAGGCACAATAAAAACTAGGTACTACAGCACCTCTAGGACATTCCATGAAGAAGAACTTACTTGCCATTGCTCTTGGTAGCGTGATTGCGCTGACTGCTGCCCCATACTCTATCGCGGCTAACGATGCTGCCGTCCAATCTTCCGCCGATTACTCACAGATCGTCACCAAACGTCAGGTTGTCGACCAACTTCTCAACGACGCGGTACAGGCATTCAAATCCCCTGCGCGTATCTCGCATGCGGGTTTTACCGCCAAAATGCCGAGCAACATGGAGATTGTTACCGACCGCTTACTAGAGGCCTACAAACTTGAGCCGTACCGCACTGACCTGCTGATTTCTGCGGCAAATGCGCAGATCTACAACAAGAATGCAGACCGCGCGATTGAACTGTTCGAACAAGCCCTTTCGGTCGCACCAGACGATGTGGATTTGCACGCTTACTTAGCGGTATGGCAACGCTTTGAGGGCAACCAAGCGGAATCAGCGAAACACATGGCGACGCTCACGAAGCTCAATGCAGGTAAAGCGGCAGACATCCAACGCATCTTCGACACCGTAGACCGCGTACTTGCAACGCCACTAAAAGAGAAAGCCGACAAAGGCAAACTGGATGACAAAGGCGCAATCGTCACGTTGGGATACGCGCTAAACCCAGATGGTTCGATGCATCAAATCTTGGTTGAGCGTTTGGAAACCACGCTAGCCATGGCGAAAGCAAACCCTGACGCGTTGATCGTATTGACGGGTGGCGTACCGAAGAACCACAAAACGGAAGGCAAGTTAATGGCAGATTGGCTGATTGAAAAAGGCATCAGCAAAGATCGCATCATTGAAGAAAACTACGCCACCAGCACGGTAGGTAACGCCCTATTCAGCAGCTACGCATTGGCGCGTCATAACATCAAACACGCGACCATCATAAGCTCAGCGAGCCACGTGCGCCGTGGTCAAACATTGTTTAAAATCGCAAGCTGGCAAACTGGCCCGCAAGGCATCACTTTCGACACCGTAAGCTACCCAGACAAGCCACTGAAAGACTTAGCCAAAGCCAGCGATGGCGAATTGCTTGGTATCTACCGCGATGCACTGCGTACTTACGGCATGTGGAGCTACCGCTCTTACCCGCTCGAGTCGCGTTAATACACCAGAGCCAGAAAGCAAAAGAGACCGCGTTAATGCGGTCTCTCATAGAATCATTTGAACATGATGCAGTGGTCAATCAATGCGTTTTGTAGGTTTTGTTTGTCGCTCAGAATCACTAGAGCATAGATAGTATTTTTGTCACCAATTCGGTAAAGCAGCTTGAATCCATCAAAGCTGAATTGCCGGATGTCGTAAACACCGATGGTTGTCAGTTCATAACAAGGCGGATAGATAGACGGGTTATTCAAAACGTTGTGTTCAAACCTCTGCTGAACCGCAATTAATCTATCAATCACATCGTTGCGAGCGCTCCAGTTCGATAAATAGTTAATACTCTGAATAGCCGTATTTTCAAAGGTTTGTGTATAGAGAACTTTTGCTTCCATGCTCGTATCAAACTCAATCTTTGAGTGCTGCTAACGTGCTCTTCATATCTTCTGATGACTTTACACGTTCATTCGCAACATCATTTTGAGCAAAGCTAACAAACTTCATTAAAGCAATGGCTTCATCACGCTTCTGACGTTCTTCATAAGACTCAACGACATAAATAGGCTTACCATTTTGCGTAATCGTCATTGGCTCATCCAGTTCAAGCTTCGCAGCATTCTTTTTTAGATAACTTACCGTTTCAGTGCTCATCACATGACTCCTATCGGCAACCCCGCTGGTGTAACAACAAGCGAAACCAGCCGAGCTATACTGCAGGTTTGACCGAAATATTTGAATCAATAGAAAGTGCTAATCACATTCTATTTTTCGTTTAGATTTTGACCTAATCTTGCCAACTATACCTGTGCATTTCGAACAAACCAAATTAAGTTTAAATTTAGACTCCTACTTCAAATATAGAAAAAGCCTGCGTACTTGCAGGCTTTCTTGTCTTTGTGCAGTGATAAGAACCGCTTAAATTGCTTCGCCGTTTACCGTTACTGCCACATCAATGTTGCCACGAACTGCGTTTGAGTATGGGCAAACTTGGTGTGCAATGCGCGTTAGCTCTAGCGCTTGTTCTTGTGGCATGTCTAGCTCTACCGCTAGGCTCACTGTTAGTGCAAAGCCACCGTTATCGTTCGGACCAATGCCTACTTCCGCTGTTACGGGTGCACTTTTCAGGTTTACTTTACCTTCACGTGCTACGTGCAAAATCGCGTTAGAAAAACACGCTGAATAACCCGCAGCAAAAAGCTGTTCTGGGTTAGTTGCTGCGCCTGTGCCGCCCATTTCCTTCGGGTATGACAGCTCTAGATCGAGAAGACCGTCATCAGTTTTTACTTGACCATTACGACCAGCCAAAGCGGTAGCTTGAGTTTTGTATAGAGTAGTCATGCGAGTGTCCTTCTTAGTTTAAGTTGCGCACAATTTAATTGCTTGCAATCTTATATCGAAGTAAAGATCGTTTGCAACTATATTGTGCACAATTTATTTTATAACTCTCTTTCTCTGTGATCAGGTAGGCAACGCCAATGAGCCAGTGTTACACCGACAACACCATGACCAACGACGATAAACTCTTACTCGAAAACCAAGTTTGCTTCCCGCTCTACAGCGCAGCAAATGCAGTGATCCGAGCGTACCGCCCGTTGTTGGATGAGCTTGATCTGACTTATTCGCAGTACTTAGTGATGATGGTGCTGTGGGAGAAAGACGGTGCCAGCGTAAAAGAATTGGGGTCACAACTGCATTTGGACTCAGGCACACTCACACCGCTGCTTAAACGCTTAGAAGCAAAAGTCTATGTAGAGCGTGGTCGCAGTGAAACCGATGAGCGCGTTCGCGTACTCAATCTAACCGAGCAAGGTCGTGCCCTTAAAGAGCAAGCTAAGTCAGTGCCAAACGCCATGATGTGCAAAATCACATTAGAGCTGGATGAAATGATCATGCTGAAGAAGCTGTGTGGCAAAGTGCTCGACAATCTGGGCTGACAAAATAGACGCATCCGCTTCCCCACTTCCTATTAGAAAGAGCCTGCCGAGATGCAGGCTCTTTCGATCTTAGCTAGAAGATCTACTCAAAGTAATCATCGGTATTCTCTATTGCTAATCTGCGTTCATCTTCAATAAAACCTATCAAAGCAAACTCACTTACATCGGATTTCCCTATCAAGTGAAATAGGAAATGGCTATCAATAGGATAGTTACAAGCGATTTTCCTTAAACACACTCCGATGAGAATATACTTTCCGAAAGCAACAACAGCTCAGCTTAAAACATTCAAAGGAAAGTAAATTATGATTAATACTCAAATCAAACCATTTGCAGCTACAGCGTACAAAAACGGCGAATTCGTTGAAGTAACAGAACAAGACGTTCTAGGTAAATGGGCAGTATTCTTCTTCTACCCAGCAGACTTTACGTTTGTATGTCCAACAGAACTGGGCGACCTAGCAGACCACTACGAAGAGCTACAAAAACGTGGCGTAGAAGTTTACTCAGTATCAACTGATACACACTTCACTCACAAAGCATGGCACGACAGCTCAGACACAATCGGTAAGATTCAGTACTACATGCTTGGCGACCAAACAGGCAACATCACAAACAACTTCGGTGTGATGCGTGAAGGTCAAGGTCTTGCAGACCGCGCTACGTTCCTAATCGACCCAGAAGGTACTATCCAAGCAATGGAAATCACTGCTGAAGGTATCGGTCGTGACGCAGAAGACCTACTACGCAAAGTGAAAGCAGCTCAATACGTAGCAGCACACCCAGGCGAAGTTTGCCCAGCTAAATGGAAAGAAGGTGAAGAGACACTAGCTCCATCACTAGACCTAGTTGGTAAAATCTAAGCCACTGAAATTTAAGTTCTAATCAGTTCCGATTTCCTTTTTCTGATTAGAACTGAATTAGAGAGCACTTCAGGTTAGATACCTTGACGACCTTCTGCCTGATTTGCTCTCTCCCCCTCAGGTTTTATCTACAGTAACCACTTTTTATTACCTATCTGAATAAGTAGGTGTGCAGTAATTGCGTAGAAAAAATCGTTTAGAACCAGGCATAGATTTTCGATAGCTAGTTACTCTAACTACAAAATCTATAACGCAGTTATCAACGATTTTAGCTAGCAAGAATGAACAAATACTTGTTTTGATTGGTAACTATTTAATTAAGGTAGTAACAACTATGTTAGACCAAGCGATCCAACAACAACTCAAACAATATCTGGCTAATGTAAAAGAAGAAGTTCGTTTAGTGGTTAGTCTAGATGAAAGCAAAGCATCGAATGACATTTTGTCTCTAGCGAACCAAATCGCAGAGATGAGCGACCTAATCACGGTTGAACGTGACGACAACGCAAGCGCACGTAAACCAGTGATGGCGGTAACTAACCCAGCTAAAGGCACAGCACTACGCTTTGCAGGCTTGCCAATGGGTCACGAATTTACCTCTCTAGTATTGGCACTGCTTCATTCTGGCGGTCACCCAATCAAACTAGAACCAGAAGTGATTGAGCAAATCGCAGCACTAGACAAAGATCTAGACGTAGAAATCTTCATTTCATTGTCGTGTCAAAACTGTCCGGACGTGGTTCAAGCGTTCAACATGATGGCGGCGATCAACCCGAAAGTAAAAGCAACCATGATCGACGGTGGTTTGTTCCAAGATGAAGTGAAACAACGCGACATCATGGCAGTACCAAGTGTATTCGTGAACGGTGAGCTATTCGGTCAAGGCCGTATGTCTCTGACTGAAATCCTAAACAAAGTGGATGACGGCGCGAGCGAGAAAGCGGCGAAAGCACTGAGCGAAAAAGACCCATACGACGTGCTTGTTGTCGGCGGTGGTCCTGGTGGTAGCGCAGCTGCACTATACGCTGCTCGTAAAGGTATTCGTACTGGCGTTGTTGCTAAGCGTTTTGGTGGTCAGGTTATGGACACCATGGCAATCGAGAACTTCATTTCGGTAAAACGTACTGAAGGTCCAAAACTAGCAACTGACCTAGCAGAACACCTAAAAGAATACGACGTAGACGTCGTGACTGAGCAACAAGCTGAGAAGCTAATGGGCGCAGCACATACAGAAGATGGTTTGATTCACATCCAACTTGAAAGCGGCGCAACGCTGAAGAGTAAGAGTGTCATCTTAAGCCCTGGTGCACGCTGGCGTGAAATGAACGTTCCGGGTGAGCAAGAGTACCGCAACAAAGGTGTCGCGTACTGCCCACACTGTGACGGCCCACTGTTCAAAGGCAAGAAAACCGCAGTTATCGGTGGTGGTAACTCAGGCATCGAAGCTGCTATCGACCTTGCTGGTATTGTAGAACATGTAACGGTTCTTGAATTTGCAGACGTACTTCGTGCAGACCAAGTGCTTATCGACAAAGCGAACTCACTACCAAACGTAGACATCATCACGATGGCGCAAACAACAGAAGTAGTGGGTGACGGTACTCGCGTAACAAGCTTGAAGTACAAAGATCGCAACACAGATGAGATCAAAGAGATTGAATTGTCAGGTATCTTTGTTCAAATCGGTCTAGTACCAAACACAGAATGGCTAAAAGATTCAGAAGTAGCCCTATCTGAGCGCGGCGAGATTGAAGTCGGTAGCCGTGGCGATACTAGCTTAGAAGGTGTGTTCGCAGCGGGTGACGCAACAACCGTTCCTTACAAGCAGATCATCATTGCGATGGGTGAAGGTGCAAAAGCAAGCTTAGGCGCATTTGACTACCTAATCCGTAAGCAAGGCTAATCTCCAAATTTCTTGGACACAAAGCGCACGGTGCTGTGTTTTCTTCCCCGGAAAACCAATCGGGGCACCGTGACAGCGATGAGTAACAAGAAATAAAATCAAAAAACCTAGAAGCCCAAAGACTTTGCCAGCAGGTATTAACTGCTGGCTTTTTTTGTTTGGGGAGAGGTGTAAGCAAATCCCTCAGCGCTCCGAGTTCAAACTGGAGGGAATGGCTCTACAATCACGGATAATTCAGTTCACTCCACCAGCATCACAACGCGCTGCGAATAGATTCTGAATACTCGCTTAGGCTCCTTCAGAATGACGCTGTTCGTTAGCGTTCTCTTCCCGTCATTCCCGCGAACCTAGGTGAGACTGGGAATCTACTCACCGTAAACTCGATCGAAAATGAGTAGCACGAACAAACAAAAGGTGAAACAAGGTTGCAAGCACCTTACCCAACATTCAACCTCAAACCAGCAACCCCACCTAACCTCCCCTTGTATCAAACTCCGAAGCTCTCAACACGCAGAGCTCAAAAGGGAGGAACTGGTTCTGTGCTCGCGGATAATTCAATTCACAACGCAACATAACAACACACTGAAAGTAGATTCTGAATACTCGCTTAGGCTCCTTCAGAATGACGCTGTTCGTTAGCGTTCTCTTCCCGTCATTCCCGCGAACCTAGGTGAGACTGGGAATCTACTCACCGTAAACTCGATCGAAAATGAGTAGCACGAACAAACAAAAGTTGAAACAAGGTTGCAAGCACCTTACCCAACATTCAACCACCAATCCCACCTAACCTTCGCTTATATCAAACTCTTAAGATCTCAGCATTCCGAGTGCAGGTGGCAAGTTTTACAGTCACAGATAATTCAATTCACTCCACCGGCATCAAAACGCGCTGCAAATAGATTCTGAATACTCGCTTAGGCTCTTTCAGAATGACGCTCTTCGTTTAGCACTATCTTTCCGTCATTCCCGCGAACCTAGGTGAGACTGGGAATCTACTCACCACAAACTCGCTCGAAAATGAGTAGCACGAATAAATAAAAGGTGAAACAAGGTTGCAAGCCCCTAACCCAGCTCTCAGATTCAAAGCACCAAACCCACCGAATCTCTCAATGTATCCAGATCCAAAGATATCAATCCTAAAAAATTTTAAAAAAGCCCTTTACCTCAACTTTACTTGAGGTTTTAGCATATTCATCGTTGGCTAGAAAATGACAAAAAGGAGCACCTCATGATCCAACTAGAACATATTAACTTAGTCGTGAAAGATATCCCTGAAATGCTGAAGTTTTACCAAACTGCATTTCCACATTGGTACGTGCGTGATGAAGGTAAAGGCGAATGGAGTGGCAAACCAAGAAACTGGCTACATTTTGGCGACGAGTATCAATACATAGCCATGAGTGACCATGGCGAAGGAGAAAACCGCGAGTTGAGCGGGCACCAAGTTGGGCTAGCGCATTTTGCTTATGTGACCAACAACGTCGATGCAATCATCAAAAGACTAACCGATGCAGGTTATCCGATTGCCCAACCTGGCGCTGATGAACCATACCGCAAGAATGTGTATTTTGTTGACCCTGCAGGTTTTGAGATTGAATTTGTTGAATACCTGGTGGATGACCCAAAACTTCGTAACCTGACAAGCTAAAAGAGATGTAAATAATAAAACGCCAGCAGATAGTGACTGCTGGCGTTTTATTTTATCTATCAGGCTTCTTTATCGCATTAGCGCTGTTTGGCAAAAACCTGAGTCCAGTAATATCCGTAGCGTGCAGAGTGATTTTCGACAAGCGACGCGCCCATCTGATCAAAATCCGCACTCATGATATTAAGGCAGTGACCTTCACTCGATAACCAAGCATTCACGACGGCGTTAATGGTGCTTTGCCCTACGGCGACATTCTCACCAATGGCGCTCCAAGCATAACCCGTTGCGTTAACTCGATCTGACATTTTGCTGCCATCAGAGCCTGTGTGGCTCATGAAATCGCTGTTCGCCATATCGCTTGAATGTCGATAAGCGGCGCTTTCCAAATCGTAGCTCCAAGTCAGGGCCCCAACAGGTGGCATGGTGGTTGCGCCACACTGTTGTGTAGTAGAGCGGGCGCTGTTGACCGCTGCAAGCATCTGCTCGGCAAATGTGCCTTGTGACGATGTGGAACCTGTGTTTTGTGAGCCGCTTTCTGCTGGGGCTGACGACTCCCCATCGCCGCCACATGCGCTGAGAAGTAGGGCCAAAGCAGGCACTAAGATCTTAGTTGGCATTGTCTTTCCTTTATGAGTGACGAAGAGCAAACTGCGCTTTTCGATAATAACGCCCAATAAACTAACAAAAACCAATAAAAGCACCATATAGCTTAGGGGGTTTTAACCAAAGACTCACATGAAGTTTTCAATCGCCTTGGTTCGGTCGATAAATCGGCAACGTTTCAGCCCAAGTATGGAATGGCGTTTCATCCATATCCTGTATTGCTTGAGTGATAAAATCGATGAACACCCTAACTCGTGCAGGCACATATTCCCGGTTGGCATAGAGAAGATACACGCCATTTCCTGCTTGGCGCATGCTCGGAAATATCGGCACTAAACGCCCCGATTTAAGCCAGTCTCTTGCGATAAAATGAGGGATCTGAGTTAATCCTAAGCCTTCTGCGCAAAGCTCTGCCATGGATTCACCGTCATTTACAATATAGTTTCTTTCGGGGTCATATTCACTCGCACCGTCTGGTTCTGGCATCCGAATCGGCAACAGTTTCCCCGTTTGTTTAAAACGAAAACGAACCCAAGAATGGTCATTGAATACATCCGGGCCACTCGGAACACCATGGCGCGCTAAGTAATCCTGACTGGCACAAATGATAAAATCGATAGGGCTCAGCTGACGCACAATCAATTGACTATCGTGAACGACACCAGAGCGAATCGACACATCAATACCTTGCTCAATAATATCAACGTAGGCGTCATCGTAATGAATATCGATAGTGATGTTAGGGTAGCGGCGACAAAACTCTTTTAATAAAGGACGAATATAGAGGCGACCGTACGAGACTGGCACATTAATCTTAAGCTGCCCTGAAAGCGCATCATTGTGACTTTTTAATGAATCCTCACATGCCGCCAGCTCCTCCAGTACAAACCTAGCAGTATTTGCGTACCTACGACCAGCTTCTGTCAGGCGGCTCTGTCGCGTAGAACGTTGAAAAAGCTGTATACCCAAATCGCTTTCAAGACGATGTATGGCTTTACTCACGGTCGAAGGGTCAGTGCCATACACTTTGGCAGCCGCAGCAAAACTACCGCCATCTAAAGTGGCAATAAAAAATCGTAGGGACCGTATCTTATCCATATAACCAATGAACTCTATTCATGAATTTTATTCACTTTAGTAAAGACCAAGTGGCTCTTCAATCACTAATTAGCCTAAATATAATGAACCTCAATAACTTGATGCTCTGTTAGCGAGGAAAAAACCATGGGTAAAAACGGATTGAAGAATGCACTACAACTATTGATAGCGACACTAGTCCTATTCTTTGGGGTGCTTCAAACAGCACATGCCGCAGATAAACGAATTGGTATTCTGGTTTACGATGGCGTACTGACCTCTGATGTTACTGCGCCTTTAGAGGTCTTTGGCGTCGCAAGTCGTCTCACTTGGTTTAGTGATTATGACGTGCTCACCATTTCCGTCTCAGATCAGAAAACCATCACCACTGAAGAAGGATTAAAAATTGGTGTGGATGCTTGGATTGGTGATCTGCCGGAACTCGACGTATTGGTTTTAACATCCAGCTATGACATGGATGCACTAATCGAAAATAAAGATCTCATTCACTTTATTAAAACGACATCAAAGGCGGCAGATTGGATGGCAAGTAATTGCTCTGGCGCGTATTTGTTAGCCGAAGCTGGCCTTTTAAACGGCAAAAAAGCAACAACTTGGGCCGGAGGTGAAAACGGCTTTCAAAGAGATTACCCAGCAGTCAAAGTACAAGTCGACCAGAATTTTGTCATTGATGATGGCGTTATCACTTCGAACGGTAGCCTAGTTAGCTATCAAGCTGCTCTTAAGCTACTTCACCTTATGACTTCAGAGTCTAAAGCTCAGGAAGTCGCAGATGCCATCCAGTACTCACGCTTTTCCAACCAACCATTTTAAGCGTGTAAGAAAGAAATCAGAGTCACCCTTCGATATTTGGAAGGTTAACTCTTCGAATTTGTCTTCCTAGTCGAACAACCCTTTTTATCACTGTAAAAGCGATAAAAAGGGTTGTCGTTCATCTGGCAGACACAACGTGCTCTCCAAACTTTTTATCTTAATGCTATGGAAAAACGTAAACGTTACGAAGCACTGACGAAAGAGCGATACCAAGAGATCTACCGTCTCGCATATTGGTTATGCAAAGATCACCACCTTGCTCAAGATTTAGCGCAAGAAACCTTTCTGAAAGCGTGGCGATTCTTTGATAAATTAAATGACCCCAACGCCGCGAAGTCTTGGCTCATTACTATTTTGCGTCGTGAGAATGCTCGGCGCTTTGATAGAAAACAGTACGATTTTGTCGACATTGATGAGTGTGCAATACAGACAAAAACCTACCCTGGCAGTGACTACGACATGGCCCAAGATTGGCTTCAAAAACAAATGATGATTCTCGAACCCAAATACCGAGAGCCGTTGCTCTTGAGCTTAGTGGCTGGGTTGAATCATGATGAAATTGCCCAAGCCTTGAGGCTCAACCACAACACAGTGGCGACTCGATTATTCAGAGCGCGTAATCAGATCATCGCACAGAAGGAGAGTCATTAAGACACAAAAAGTAGTCAACCATGTAAACTAACTGGCTATGCTCCGGTCTATTTCATAAGTCGTTACACAACTCGACGCTTTAACGCTTTACATCAAGCGCGACTAGATGAACACTTCTTGTCAAAGTACAATAACAGCCGACATAGAGTAGAGTCAGTAAAACATTATGAGTAACACGACGGCGAAAAAGCCGAATCCCTTATTTGAAATCCTTTTCAACGTATTTATCCCTTCCTTCATTTTGATGAAGTTTAGTGGCGATGAGCATCTAGGGACAGCAATGGCGCTGGTTGTCGCTTTGCTATTTCCTATCATTTATGGCGGTATGGACCTTGTCCGTAACAAGAAATTTAACTTTATTTCTGCTCTGGGCTTTATCAGTGTTCTACTAACTGGTGGCATCGGCTTGTTAGAGCTTGATACACGCTGGTTAGCACTAAAAGAAGCCCTGATTCCTGGCCTGATCGGTTTAGCGGTTTTGGGTTCAACGTTTACCCGCTACCCACTGATGCAGAAGTTAGTACTGAATGACACAGTGTTGAATCTCGCGTTGATTAACCAACGTTTAAAAGAAAATGGTAAAACCGATGCGTTCGAACGTTGCCTTATGTCTTCTAACTACTTGTTTGCAAGTACTTTTGCGTTCTCATCTGCAATGAACTACTTCCTTGCGACTTGGATTGTGACTAGCCCTTCTGGTACTGCTGCCTTTAACGAAGAGTTAGGGAAAATGACGCTGTACAGTTACCCAATGATTGCCATCCCAAGTATGTTGATGATGTTCGGTATTTTTTATTACATTTGGCGTCAAGTACGTGCGATGACATCGCTCGAAACAGAGCAAATCTTCCATCTAAAATAGCCCAATCATTACAAGTAAACCCATAAAAAAGGGAGGATTTTATCCTCCCTTTTCTCAACAGGCTCACTGTAATTCACAGCGTCAAAATGATTTTTCCTGACACTGCTGACGAGCGTCGCTCAACCATTTCAATCGCTGTTTGAAAGTCCTCTAACGACAGATCATATGCAACGTTTAACTTTATGTCGCTGCTAATAAAGTGTTCTAACATTTCAGCGAACACCGTCTTTCTCCCGCCTTTACCTACCGATTCTTCCCAATACCGCAAAAAGAATGTACTAAAGTCGATGTTGTTGGCCTTCATCGATTCAAAAAACTCAGGCGTATAAGGCGTTAACGACAATGTTCCGTAGTTGATGTATTGGCCGTTTTCTTTCAAGGTACGAATGAGATCCGTGCCAGCCTCACCACCTATCGCGTCCAGAGCGACCGTTGGTTGTGGCAGTTGGCGCGTTTGCAGCTGCGCTTGTAAGTCTTTCTTTGCGTCCAACACTGGAATGGTATCGTACGGATACTCGTCTCGCTTTGAGGTCACAGCAATCAGTGCAAAACCCAGTGAATGGGCGAGCTGGGCAAATATCTTACCGATCGCTGACCCTGCTGCATTGATGATCACCACATCGTCTTTGTTCAACTTAGCTACTTTAGTGGTGATCACCCACGCGGTTAACGCGTTGATGTACAACTGACAGGCATAGCCGTTCTCCAAACTCTCAGGTAGCGGAAAAAGATTCTCAGGCGAGGCATCTATGTAGTATTGCCAAGTACCACTCATCGCCACCAACACCTTTTGCCCAACTTGAAGGTCAGTTTGACCAACTGCACTGACTTCCACCACACGCCCAACCGCTTCAAACCCCGGCACGCGAGGTGGTACGTGAACGCGGCGGTATTGCCCAACACCATGAATGGAAAGCAAGTCACTTGGGTTAATGTTTGTAGCTTCCAGTCTCACCCGAACCTTGCCCTGAGCAAGCGGATTGAGGGGCTCTTTTTCCAACGACAGCGATGTTTTGGGTTGACCAAAACAGAATTGATTCACTCGAGTATTTATCGTTGGTGCCATTGTTATTCATACCATGTAATTGAAATTCAAAAAGAAAGTTTCGTAACTTCTACTCAAAAACATTAAGTGAAGTCGAAGCTCTGTATTTCTACCTGCGCGATACGCCGTTCACTCTAAACTGTTGTGGCGTCATATCAAAATAGGCTTTAAATGCTTTGATGTAGGATGAGTCGTTTTGATAACCCACTAGGTCTGCAATGGCTTGGATTGACAACGATTCATCTAACAAAGAAAGCGAGTAAATTAGCCGAATTTGTTGCCGCCAAAGCAGAAATGAAGTGTTGAATTCCTTGGCGAACAACCGTGATAAAGTACGCTCCGATGCCCCAATTTTCTCCCCCCACTCTTTTAGCGAACAGCTCAACGCTGGCTCGTCAGTCAGTCGCTCGAAAATCAGTTTTAGTCGTCTGTCTTGTGGCAGCAATAACTGAAATGTCTGCACGTTGCGTTTCAAAATTTGATCATGCAGTACCGCCAGCAAATGCAACACTTCTTCGTGGCTTGTCTCACCTTCACACTGTCTGCGGATCTCTTGTAAAAGCTCATTTAAAAACGACGTTAAAGCAATGGTTCTCACTTGTGGCTCGTACGTCGCACCAAACTCAGGGTTGAGGTAAATACCAACAAATATCGTATTGCTTAGAGCAATCGACTCGTGTTGAACACCCGCAGGAACAAATAACGCAGAGGTGTGCGGAACCAAGTGCTGATAATGCTCAGTTTGTGTTTGCAATAACCCTTTGATAGGAAAGATGATTTGATGCCAAGTGTGTTGATGCAGCGCATCAATGTAACCTTTTGGCATGTCGATGGTTTTCACTAAAACAGGAGAATGGGGATTCGCGTCCATCATCTTATTGGAGGTGACGACGCCTGACTTCGAATCAACTTGGCGAGTTAGCATTGTTAGTTGTCTTTTCATCCCTACACCGACACAAGTTTACTAGGCTATCATGCTCCGCATTGCGAATGAAGGTAAACACTTTATCTCTCATTCAAATAATAAGGAGGTTACATGAAGAAAATCGGCGTCGTAAAAGCTGTGCTAGCAGGGAAAACCGTCCCTTATGCTCATGGTGCGCAAAGCGCAATCAACAAACAAGTGCTGCCTGAGCGCCAGCATGCAACAGAGCTCGGTTTTATCAGTGATGAGCAAGGTGATCCGCGCTTTCATGGTGGCATTCAAAAAGCGCTTCATATTTACCCAAGCGAACACTACCCAATCTGGCAACAAGAATTAGGCGAAAGACCAATTTTCCAATCCGCAGGCGGCTTTGGCGAAAACATCAGCTCCGAAGGCGTCACCGAATCCACGATTTGCTTGAAAGATAAAATTCGCATCGGCTCAACACTACTGGAAGTGTCGCAAGGTCGCATGCCTTGTTGGAAACTTAACGTACGCTTTGACCAACACGACATGGCGAGAAGACTGCAAGATACGCTTCGAACAGGCTGGTATTTCCGAGTGCTGGAAGAAGGCGATATCGGTGCAGGTGACGAGATTATTCTGTGCGAAAGACCTTATCCAGAATGGCCATTGGCTCGTATCATGGGTGCGGTTTTCACTGGCTGTTTAGATAGAAAAGAACTCACTAAGCTGTCTGAGCTGCCGTTAGTCGAGTCTTGGGGCAAGCTGGTCGAGCGCCGTCTAGAAACTGGTGAAGTCGAAGATTGGGAAATGCGCTTAATTGGCCCAACTGCCGTTAATACTCAAAAGTAAAATTTGTAAGCCATGCTCTGAACCGACTATGCCGTCAAGAGCGTGTTTTTTGTTTTACTTCGCACTCGGGGCTGGGCGTTTCGACTTACCTTGAAACTGCTTAATGCTCTTCTTAGCATGAGTTCGACGGTTGGCTTTTTTATCGCGTGGCGCGCGTTTGCTCTCGCCAGTTGATGGCTTATCCGTTACTGGAAAACCTGCCAGATCTTGCACTGGTAATGCACGTTGAGTCAGGTGACGAATCGCGCTTAGTGCGTCCATTTCACCATGACAAACCAATGACACCGCCACACCTTGTTCGCCTGCGCGAGCGGTGCGCCCTACTCGGTGAACATAGGTTTCTGCATGCATTGGCAGTTCAAAGTTGATCACTACAGGCAATTGCTCAATGTGAATGCCGCGCGCTAGTAGATCGGTGGCAATCAACACCTGAATTTGCCCAGATTTAAACTGCGCCAGTGCTTCTTCTCGCTCATCTTGACTCTTATTGCCATGCAGCGCATTGGTTGAGATGCCCGCTTTATTCAGCTTCTTCGCTAAGCCATCGGCGTTCTCTTTCGCACCAATAAAGACTAATGCCTGAGTCCACGCGTTTTTTTGAATCAGTTCAATCAATGCCTTGGTTTTACTGCCTTTGTTAACGAGGTACAGCGTTTCAGCAATATCTTGGTTGGTGCTGTTTTCTTGATGCGCTGCAACTTGCTTTGGTGCCGGCATAAGCAGCTTCGCTTTACCCTTCAACTCATCTGAAAACGTTGCCGAGAACATCGCGGTTTGACGCTGGTTTGAAATAAGCCCCGCAATATTTTGTACGTCAGGCCAAAAGCCCATATCCAACAGACGATCCGCCTCATCCAATACTAGATAATGAACATTGCTCAAATCCAAGCCATTATTTGCTGGGTCAACCAAACGACCTGTCGTCGCGACAAGGATATGAGGATTTGTCGCTAGCGCCTGCTGTTGTTGCTCTTTATCAACGCCGCCACACAAACACACTGCGTTGAGTTCAAGAACTTGACCAACTTGGTTAATTGCTTCACTCACTTGCATTGCCAGCTCACGAGTTGGCACAAGAATCAGCGCTTTTTGCTCTGGATTGACACCCAGCTTTTCCAACAAAGGCAAACCATAAGCAAGGGTTTTGCCGCTGCCTGTATTTGCCAAAGCCAATAGATCTTGACCAGCCAACAGCTCAGGAATGGCCAACGCTTGAATATAAGTCGGCTTCTTGAAGTCTTTTGGCAGTGCATGAATCAGCTCAGAACTCAATGAGAGAGTAGAAAATGGCATTAACGAAAACCTTGTACTTTGGGTTGAAGAAGCAATGAAAATAATGAAGATGCGGTAAAACGCAGGCGCGGACTTTACCACAATCTGCTAGGTGAACCATCCTATTTTAGGCGCTTAAACCAAGCGTCGCCTACGCAAATCGTCAGAAAACTAAAAAGCGCAAAAAAGCCGTTAGTCTGTACTGCCACAGAGCTAACGGCTAAAAACCCTTGAAGAGAACGCTTCGTCAGCCTTTCACTGCGGCTGAAAAGAAATGTGCAGTTTATTAAAGCACAGCTTTACGATTCGGTAAGAACACTTCACCCAACATGCAACGAACCGAACCACCACCAATAGATTCTATGGTAGAAACGTCGAATGGCAGCAATTTACCGTGCGTCGCCAATTGGTTTCTTTGTGCTGGTGAGAATGCATCGTACGCCGATTGCGACATCGCAATCACCTTGTCGCCGTTGATCGTTTCCAGTTGCAGAATGTTACCGCAGAACTGGTTCATCTGTTCAAGCGAAATTGAGATGACTTGCTTGTCTTTGGCGAGTGACTTCATTACAAAACGACGCTCAAATTCTGGGATCACTTCGTCACAAATCACGCAAAACTGTTCGCCAACCGCCATCATCACATTGGTGTGATAAATCGGCGCACCAGACGGCAAACGAGTTTGGAAAGAAATCACTCGTTCATAGCCAATACGATCGGCGTAATCTTCTAAAACCAGACGATCACAACGTTGTGAGAGTGCGGCATAGACCGTTTTATTTAGGTGGTCAAACACCATCACACCCGTGCTTTCTAAATACGCTTGCTCGTCAAGATATTCAGTTAGACTGCTGCGTCGATGAACTTCTCGCCCTGCTTGCGCTAGTGCTGCCACAAGCGCATCGGGACGTACTTCTTTTTGACGGTTTTCACAGGCCATTGGAAAGGTGTACAACGTGCCATCTGGCGTAGTGCTAAACCAATTGTTTGGAAATACCGCGTCTGGCGTCGCAACATCTGAAGTTGGATAATCAAACTCAACAACTTGAACGCCCTCTTGACGCAGCGTTGCAACCATACTCGCGAACTCGGCCATTACTCGACGTGAGACTTCTTCTTGGCTGAGTGACACTTTATGTTGGAACTCATTATCTTGTGCGGTTTCTTCATTAAAACGAAACTCTTTCGGTGGCACCATCACTACGCAGTTTGCGGTTTGGCGCTGAGCACTTTGCGTGCTTTCTTCTTTCCCATTAGCAAATTGGGTCACTGATTCGTGTAATAGCATCCAATATATTCCTTATCACTAGAATGAGGAGATTGTAAATTTATTGTTAACTTCAGTTTTGCTGTTTTGACAATTAATTTAATTGCACAAAAGTAATTTTTGCTGCATTAAGTTCATTTTTCCTTAAATTTTATTGTCACTTTGCAGGTTTAAGCTTTTATGGCACCACGATGAACATGATAAGAATTCATCATAAGAATCAGAACCATAGACAATCACACTCATAACCAACTAGTTACATTTAAGACACAATCGGTTAGACTATTTTTTCGCCCCTCTCGTCAATCGGTCTGCTTTATCGAGGAGCAGGCAAAAAACTCTCATACACGCGGTTTCGTCCAAAGCAGCGTGAATCGATGGATTTAGCCACCCCAAATGGCACTGTTTTAACTTTAGGATGAGTTATGTTTAAACGATTTGAAGGCTTTACAGAGCCGTTCCCCAAATCTACACCGGATCAGCCTCCTTCAGGGATGTTCGCTTTTCTGCGTTATTACACTCGTGGTTATGAAAAGCCTTTGATCATCATGTCTTTGATGGCCACAATTGTGGCTGTTGTTGAGGTAATGTTGTTTGGCGCGATGGGACAATTGGTTGATTGGTTGTCTACCAGCAATCCAGAAACGTTCTTACAAGACAACAAATCGGATTTGATTTTCTACGGAGCCTTATTGCTGGTTGTCATGCCTATATTGGTGATCTTGTACTCGTTGCTCGTTCATCAAACGTTATTGGGCAACTACCCAATGTCTATCCGCTGGCTTGCACACCGGTATTTGCTCAATCAAAGCTTGAACTTCTATCAAGATGATTTTGCAGGTCGAGTCGCAACGAAAGTCATGCAAACCTCATTAGCTGTGCGCGAAACCGTAATGAAAGCTATGGATGTGTTTGTTTACGTTACGGTTTACTTCACCAGCATGATCATTATGTTAGCGACGGCAGACTGGCGTTTGATGATCCCAATGATCGTCTGGTTACTCGCTTACATCGCTATCCAAATCTATTTTGTCCCTAAGCTCAAAGACGTCGCTTCAGCGCAGGCCGATGCACGTTCGACAATGACAGGGCGCATCGTCGACAGTTATACCAATATTCAAACCGTCAAACTGTTTTCTCATAGCCAGCGCGAAACCCAATATGCCGAGCAAGGCATGAAAGGATTTTTGAATACGGTCTATCGTCAAATGCGCCTAGTGACCGGCTTCGACGTCGCTGTAGAGATCTCAAACTATATTTTGGTGTTTTCCGTTGCTGCTTTATCGATTTACCTGTGGTTGGATAGTGCCATTAGCGTTGGCGCGATTGCGATTGCTGTTAGTCTTGCATTGCGCGTAAACGGTATGTCGATGTGGATAATGTGGGAAGTTGGCGCCCTCTTTGAAAACATGGGAACCGTTGTCGATGGAATGAAAACGCTCTCTAAGCCTATTGATATTAAAGATAAACCAGGTGCAAAAGACTTGGTTGTCACTGAAGGAGGCATTCACTTTGATAACGTCAGCTTCCATTACGGTGAGAACAAAGGCGTAATTAGCCATCTCGATCTCAACATCAAACCAGGAGAGAAAGTCGGCTTGGTTGGGCGCTCCGGCGCCGGAAAATCAACTCTGGTGAACTTGTTACTTCGTTTCCACGATGTCGAAGACGGCAGCATTAAGATCGATGGACAGAACATCTCAGAAGTCACACAAGACTCTTTGCGTTCAAAGATCGGTATGGTGACCCAAGATACTTCTCTGCTACACCGTTCAATTCGAGACAATATTTTGTATGGCAATCCAGATGCGACAGAAGAAGATTTGCTGAAAGCCACTAAGCAAGCGCATGCCCATGAGTTTATCGAAACTCTGACCGACCCATTTGGTAATGTCGGATACGATGCGCAAGTTGGTGAACGTGGTGTGAAACTGTCTGGCGGCCAACGTCAGCGTATCGCAATATCTCGTGTGCTACTCAAAGATGCACCATTGCTGGTATTGGATGAAGCAACATCGGCTCTAGATTCAGAAGTCGAAGCAGCGATTCAGGAAAGCTTGAATGAATTAATGCAAGGGAAAACGGTTATTGCTATCGCTCACCGATTATCGACCATCGCACAAATGGATCGACTCATCGTGCTAGATAAAGGCAGCATCGTTGAACAAGGTTCTCATCAAGAACTCATTGCGAATAACGGCATTTACGCCCAGCTTTGGGCGCATCAAACTGGCGGATTTATCGCTGAAGAACTAGACAATCAACACGCTTCTTAACGAGTGATAAGCTCAATAAAAACGGCGCTTTAAGCGCCGTTTTTTATTTTAATCCATGGCTAGACGCTCATATAGCCATTGTGGTTTCTCATATATGAAACACTCTCCATGATAAAGCTCACACTTTTTCTGCTAATATACCGCCTCGTTGCGTATCCATTGCAATGAACACAATACAGAGTATTGAGCCGTCTTCATTTGTCATTTCACTTTTTGAGAAACAGCTATACTCAATAGATGGCTTAGTTATTATATTAACAATAAGGTAATTAGCTTATGTGTAAATGTGGTTCAATGCAGATCGTACAACTCAAACCAAGTTGGGCTGACAAGCTATTTGGCTACTCAGAAAGATGGAAATGCCAACTTTGTTGTAAGATCTACCGCATCTAAAATTAAAAATAGAATCTTAGTTTTTCTAAGAAAAAGCAGTGGCCCGACAATGATTGTCGGGTTTTGTTTTTCTGAACATTCATTTTTTGTCCCTTCTCCACAAGACTACTCATCACGGCAAAACCTAGCATCTTAATGTGACTTAGGTATAGAATCAGGCCCACTTATTCTTTCCGATATTCATATATAACTGGTCACTATGAACAAAAGTTTGCTAACGAATGTCCTCGCTATCGCTTTGATGGCTGGAGGTCATCAATTACAAAACGACTATCTTTGGTATGCAGGGCTGTTTGCGTTCTCAGGCGCCATCACCAACTGGCTTGCCATCCATATGCTGTTTGAGAAAGTGCCTGGATTATACGGTTCTGGCGTGATCCCCGCGCGATTTGAAGAGTTTAAACTGGCTATCAAAAACCTGATGATGGAACAGTTTTTTACTGAAGCGAACATTGACCGATTCTTGAATAAAGAAATGGCGGGCGGTGTGAACATCGATCTTCAACCAGTAATTGAGAAAGTAGATTTAAATCCAGCATTTGATTCCCTAGTGGAAGTAATTGAAGGCTCTCAGTTTGGTGGCATGCTAGCGATGTTTGGCGGCTCGGAAGCGCTACAACCCATGCGCCAACCTTTCGTCGAAAAGATGCAAGAATCCATCATTGAGTTGAGCAAGAGCGATAACATCAAAGAAGCACTGAAAGAGCAATTCGAATCTCCTGCAATGATGGATGAGATAAAGCAGAACATTGAAGGTATCATCGATCAACGTTTAAGCGAATTAACACCGGCATTAGTTAAAGAAATGGTGCAAAAGATGATCAAAGAACACCTTGGCTGGCTAGTCGTTTGGGGCGGTGTTTTTGGTGGTTTAATTGGCGTTATCAGTACCTTTATCGGGGCATAATCGCTCACCGATTTATTAAAAAAGGAGCTTCGGCTCCTTTTTTAATCGAGAAAAAGTAATATACCAAACCACGCTAAATAAGGAGGCTCAACACATGCCTCGCCTAACCAAGGAGCTCGGGATTAACACCAAATCCCGTTTTATGTTCTTCTATGACCACTTCACTACGAGTTTGAATCACGCCCGGAAGCGTGCCTAACTTACTCGACATAAACTCCTGATACGCTTTCATGCTCTTAACACGAACTTTTATCATGGTATCGAAATCTCCAGAGAGCGAGTAGCACTCTTCAATTTCAGGCATCAATTCCACCGCTTTCGCAAACTTTTCAAAAATAGAAAAACTGGTTTGGTCTAAACGAATATGGATGAATACTTGCACATCCAGCCCCAACTTTTCCGCATTCAACTCTGCATGGTAACCATTGATATACCCTTCTTTTTCTAGCCGCTTTACACGGTCAGAACATGGAGAAGTCGTTAAGTTAATCAGCTTTGCTAGTTCTACAACCGGAATTCTGCCTCTCGAATGAAGCACTCTCAAAATATGTAAATCAATCCGGTCCAATTGATAACTCATTAACCCACTTCCTTGTAACCACTTAGAAAGCATCACATTAATCGTTGCTCAAACAATTGCAAACCATCAAATGCACAGCATGTGAAATTCAGCAGAGAATAACCAGAAAACAACGAAGGAGGGAAAGAGCTATGATTATTGCCGCTCACTTAGTAACCGTGATATGAAGAGAAAAAGCAACCTAGCGGCTCCCGCGGAGTCGCAAATTTGAAAGCGCATGACACGCCTGTATAGATATGTCGTTCGGGCAACGCCGCCCTATTTAGCCATTAATCATGGCTATCACTCAGAGTTAGAGTGCGGCCGATGTATGCCGTGCAGGATGTGGAACAACCTCTCCAATTGCACGATGATTACAACAACGGCAGTAGTATTGAGGCTCCATCTCGTAATAATGTTCACCTGATACAAATTTCGCCATCAGCTGTGTAAAACTCACCATTTTGCCTGTTAACGAGTCAACAGACTGAGGCTCGCAACGCTTCATAATCACTTTATGTTGCGTTGATTTTCTACAAGCTGCGCAATATATATCCGGCATTTCTCTTCTCCCTACTTTTTCGTCCTACTGACAATTGACATATTTTGTTCAAAATAATTCCACAATTAAAAAGCTCCTTTAATTTTTTGTGCCCTATCTTCAAAAAATTGAACGAAAGTATCAAAAAACTGAGACATTGGTCAGACCTCAACTTTTGTACCATCAATATGAGCAAACGTGCTTATGTGTGTAATAATACGACACATTACACATAAGCAATTGTTCGGGCTTATTATTTAGTAAGGCGCATGACAACTTTACAGCTGGCTAGATCGAGCTTTCGAGACGCCTTGTTATCTCGATTTACCCCGCAAACCAGTTGCTAGCAGCTATAGCCGTCTCATCAAGGAAGAAATGCATGACGATACAACCGATTCTCACTACCGAAAGACTCGTCCTCCGGCCATTCAATATCGATGACTGCCAACAAGTGGCTTTACTCGCTGGAGATAAGCGAATTGCCGACATGACAGCAAACATCCCTCATCCTTATGAGCGACCGATGGCGCAAGCATGGATAGATAGGCACGATCCGATGTATCAGCAGCATCAAGGCGTGGCGTACGCTATTACCTTGCGAAACACTGGGGAGTTACTTGGTGCAGTGAGTTTACCGCGTATCGAAGAGGGCTACGGTACATTAGGCTACTGGGTTGGCGTGCCACATTGGGGGAAAGGCTATGCATTCGAGGCCTCCAAAGCCTTACTCGAATTTGCTCGAATGCACTTTGAGTTAAACGGAATAACCGTGATGCATTTGGTGGACAATCAGCGTTCTAAATCGGTGATCCAAAAACTAAATATCCCTTACATCGGTGACAAAACATTGCGCATGCAAGGCAAAGAACGAAAGGTTTGTGTCTACCAACTCACGTTCGTCGCTTCTGAATAAAGTCGAGGAATATGTCGGATGATCATCCATGAAACTTCACAAAATCTGCCCAAGAACAACCCTTTCTTGCTAGGAACTGTATTGTTGTCGCTGTTCTATTTTTCCTACCTAGCAGACAAGATCGTCGAGTTTGGACTCGTAGCACTCACAATAATAGGATTGAAACTGCTCTCAACGTACTTCACGCGCCGCGCGTTCAATCCTAAAACGCTAGATATCGATGCAAGCACCAACACCTTGAAGTACCGCCAGGGCTCAACGGTTTACTTCCGTCTACCTCTTGATGACATTGTCAAAGTCCAAATACAGAAAGAGTTCTTCTCTAGCAAAAGTTTGATGCTCTACACAGTCAACGACGCTTACCAAGTGCCGAATTCAGACAATTTCGATTCTCTGCAGTTAAAAGATTTAATGAAACAACTTGAAAAGAGGCTTGATGATCAACGTCGTTAAAGCAAAAAGAGAGGATATTCCAGAAGTTTCCAATTTGGTCTCTAAATAGAAAGACAAAAAAGCCAGCAATTACGCTGGCTTTTCTCTGTGTTAGTCTTGTGCGACTTTCACGCGAATTTTGCTTTTTTCTACGTTCGTCAAATTCAGTGCTTCAAGAGCAGAAATGGCTTCTGCTTCGTCCGGCATGATGACAAAACCGAAGCCTTTCGACAAACCCGTGTCTTGATCAAGCACTAGCGAACACAGTTCTACTTTGCCGTACGCTGAGAATAATTTGCGGATATCTTGCTCGGTCATGTGACGAGCCAAGTTTCTTACTAAAAGTTTCATAATGAACCTAGTTGGTTTGATAACGGTTCGATTCTCTCAGTTTCTCTCTGGCAAACCAAGTGAATAATATGACGGCGTTGACTAGATCATTCTAAGTACATCTGTTTAAATGATTTTCCGTTCATTTTTCACCCATAGGAGAGTCGGCATGGAAACGAAACGTCTCAAACTCATCCCTGCTTGTTTAGAACGAGCCGAAGAGGCGCATCAAGCTGTCGTTCGCAGCCAAAAGACTCTCGAAGTCTATCTGCCGTGGGTGCCTCATGTGCTGACATTAGAAGCGATGATAGAAGGGACAGAGAAAGCCATCGCAAACTTTGAAAACTTCGAAGAAGAGCTGCGTTACTACATCATTGAAAAGGAAAGCGATCGCTTACTGGGTGCGGTCGGCTTGATGATTCGAGATCCCGACGTACCATCCTTTGAGATAGGTTATTGGTTAGATAATGCTGCCGTTGGCAATGGTTATGTTGCCGAGGCTGTGCTCGAAGTTGAGCGCTATGCGTTTGATGACTTGGGCGCCAAGAGAATCGCAATTCATGCTGATAGCACCAACCAAAAGAGCCGGGCTGTAGCCGAGCGCTGTGGTTATGAGTTCGAAGGAGAGCTCAGAAACGAACGTCTGACTACATCGGGAGAGCTGAGTAACACCGTTATTTACGCCAAAATTCATCGCGACTAACACTCCAATCTAACCGAGCAATGCTAAGCTCTGATCTCAAGCTACCGCCATTAACGTTAATTAAGTTTCAGATAAAACAAAGCCCGCTAAAATAGCGGGCTTTGTGTTCATATACGGGAAGTTACTAGTCTAGTTCAACCAGTTTTTTCTCGAACGACTGGTGTTGGTCTAACACGTCTTGCGCAGCACCACCCGTTGCTTTACTTACCACAATGATGGCAAGCGTAGAGAAGATGATGCCCGGTACGATTTCGTACACATCAAACCAACCGCCAGTTAGCTGCTTCCAAACTACGATAGTGATACCACCAACAAGAATACCTGCTAACGCGCCGTTACGGTTCATACCGCTCCAGTAAAGGCTAAGTACAACCGCAGGACCAAATGCCGCACCAAAACCAGCCCAAGCGTAAGATACAAGACCGAGTACTGAGCTATCAGGCGTCATCGCTAGGAATAGCGCAACAAGCGAAATAACGATAACACCGATACGACCAATCATTACGATTTCTTCAGAAGACGCTTCTGGCTTGAATACTTGCTTGTAGAAATCTTCTGCAAGCGCTGAAGATGAAACAAGGAGCTGTGAGTCAGCGGTACTCATTACCGCCGCTAGGATTGCTGCTAACAACATACCCGCAACGACAGGGTGGAATACTGCGTTAACCAATAGCATGAAGATCTTCTCACCGTCCTCTAGTTGAGTACCCGGATGACCCGTAACCCAAACCAGACCAACAAGACCAACAAGCATTGCACCGACCATAGATAGTGCCGTCCAAATCACTGCGATACGACGTGCAGTCGTTAGATCTTTGTTTGAACGAGACGCTTTAAAACGCGCTAGGATGTGTGGCTGACCAAAGTAACCAAGGCCCCACGCCGCTAGAGAGATAATGGCAATCGCAGACAATGGTTCGCCTTTCGCGTCATTCCATAGCGTTGCAAGTTCTGGGTTGATGTCATGTAGATCAGAACTTAGCTGACCTAAACCACCGTCCATTACCGCTATAGGAACAATCATTAGCGCAGCCGCCATTAGCAGACCTTGCACTAAGTCAGTCCAAGATACCGCTAGGAAACCACCGAATAGTGTGTAAGAAACGACACACACCGTACCGATGATAACAGCGTAGGTGTAATCTAGACCGAATACCGTCTCAAACAGTTTGCCCCCTGCGACCAAACCTGAGCTGGTGTAGAAAAGGAAAAATAGAAGAATGAAAAACGCAGAGATTGTCTGAATCAGTTTCGACTTATCGTTGAAGCGACGTGACAGGAACTCTGGCAACGTTAGCGCGTCAGTTTGGATACTGTAGGTACGGAGGCGTTTTGCACTGATGAGCCAGTTTGCCCATGTACCAAGAAGTAGACCGCCGGCTAACCAGAAGGCCTCGATACCCGCAGCGTACGCATAGCCAGGCAAACCTAGCAGCAACCAACCACTCATGTCTGAAGCACCTGCAGATAATGCAGCAGGCCACGGACCTAGGCTACGGCCACCTAGGAAGTAGTCAGATGAATTGGAAGTCCTCTTATACGCGTAAACGCCAATAGCAACCATAATCAGTAAATACGCCACAAAAGTGGACGTGATAGCAAAGCTATTTTCTATCATTAGATAGTCCTCGTTATAATTATTTCCTTCCTTGCCTGCCCTGATATTTTACCGTCTCAGCAATACATCAGAGTATAAAAAACCAATCTGGACCGGCTCTCAGTCCAGTTACTCCAGATTGGCATTACAAGTCAGGTTAGTGAGTTTCGTTCCCCAACTCGAGTAGAGTTGCGTTACCACCCACCGCGGTAATATTTATCGTTCGAGTGCGCTCAGTAATGAAGCGCAACGAGAGATGAGGATCATGAGCCAATTTCGGTGACTCTAAATCCGTTTCAGAAACTAAGCCGACGATTGCACCGTCACGCTTAGCTAGTTGAAGATTGAGCGCATGCTCAACCTGTGAACGCCCAACATAACCCACACTACGTACATCGCTCTCAAGCAACGGGGCAGACGCATCGTACGCAACAACCTGGACTAAGTTAGATGGGAAGTTTGCCAACGCTACAGCTTGCTTAACCAGTTGGTTTAGCTCTGCATTGTCACTGCAAACGACCACACTGTTGCCTGCAATTAAGGCACAGGTGATCATCGCAAAAGCACTGTATAACGCATTATCAGCAGGCTCGATGTTGTTTTCACAAATCACCAAAGCCACACCGCGTCCTGCGGCATACAGTTCGTTAGTTTCCCCTGTAGGGCCAACTAACTGGTGAGTTTCTGCAAGAAGAGCTGATGCTTGTTGCAAGTGGTAAGAAACCACTTTGGCAACGGTAGACTGCTGCCCTTCTAGTGCAGATTTAAATGCCAGAACATGCTCGCATTTGTAATCAAAATCAGTCAGATTCCACTGCTCCCACGCAGAGAATGCATCTTTAAAATAGGTGATCTGATGAACCATAATGCGACTCCTTATGCGTTTTCTGCTTGAGCAAGAAGATGTTGAGTAAAGCGGAATAGGTAGTGTGGACCACCAGCTTTCGGGCCAGTACCCGACAAGCCTTGACCACCAAACGGCTGTACACCAACCACAGCGCCAACTTGGTCTCGGTTGATGTAGCAGTTACCTACTCGAGCATGTTTCTCAATCCAACGGTACGTGGTTTCGTTACGGCTATGGATGCCCATCGTCAAGCCAAAACCCGTTTTGTTGATCTGCGCAACCACGTTCGGTAATTCAGACGCTTTAAAGCGAATAATGTGCAAGATTGGACCAAATTGTTCTTCTTTCAGCACATCGATGCCCGAGATTTCAAACGCACTTGGTGAGACAAAGTCACCATGCTGGCACGATTCATCCAGCTGTAGCTGAGCGACTTTAGTCTGTGTTTTGCTCATTTGCTCAAGGTGAGCGAGGAGTTTTTGTTTTGCATTGCTGTCGATAACCGGACCAACATCTGTTTTGTGTAGGTAAGGTAAACCAACATGCAGTTCATTCATCGCACCCTGAATCAGGTTGATCATACGGTCTGCTACATCTTCTTGTACAAATAGAACACGAAGGGCAGAACAACGCTGACCAGCAGATGCAAACGCCGAACGAATCACATCACGCACCACCTGCTCTGGCAATGCAGTACTGTCCACAATCATTGCGTTTTGGCCACCTGTTTCCGCAATAAACGGAACTGGTTTCGCGCTGCGCTCCGCGAGCGTGACGTTAATGCGTTGCGCCGTTGCCGTTGAGCCAGTGAATGCCACACCAACAATAGCATCATGAGAAGTCAGTGCATGACCGATCTCAGCGCCGCGACCAGTAAGTAACTGAATCACACCTGCAGGGAAGCCAGCATCCAGCATTAGTTCAATAGCGCGAGCGGCAATTAAGCTTGTTTGCTCAGCAGGTTTTGCAACCACTGTGTTACCCGCAATCAGTGCTGCCGTCACCTGACCAAGGAAGATAGCCAACGGGAAGTTCCAAGGGCTGATACACACAAACACACCAAGACCTTCACGGCTAGAAATGCGTTTCACACCGTCAAAGCCTTCTAGCTCAAATGGCTGTAGGTTTTGCGCTTGTTTCGCGTAATAACGACAGAAATCCACTGCTTCACGAACTTCATCAATACTATCGTGAATCGTTTTACCCGCTTCTTTGTGACAAATCGCCACCAGCTCAGCCAGATTTTCTTCCATTAAGTCAGCAAGCTTTTCTAAACAAGCCGCTTTTTGCTCAACAGGAACACCTTTCCAATCAGAGAAAGCACTTTGCGCCGCATCAATTGCAGCGGAAACGTGATCAAGAGTTGCAAATGCCACTTTGCCGACTTCAATTCGGCGATCGTATGGTGCGGTGATGATCTCAGCCGCATTTTCCTTGATCATGCTTTCGGCAAAGCGTTCACCATTGATCATCGGGCCTGCAACCCACTGGTTGTCCATGAAGCTTTCGACCTGAGCTTCAAATGGCTTCGCTTCACTGTCGATGTCAATGTTGACGCCATATGAGTTCTTACGCTCAGGGAAAATATCGGCAGGCAATGGAATTTTGTCGTTGTGTAGCGTGTCAAAACCCGTCAACACATCCACAGGGTGATGGGTCAACTCATAAATCGGACAACGCGCATCAACTAGACGGTGTACAAACGAGCTGTTCGCACCATTTTCAAGCAGACGACGAACCAAGTACGGAAGAAGATCAGCATGGCTACCGACAGGAGCATAAATACGTACTGGCTGACCGTACATTTTCATAACATGGTTATACAGTGAATCACCCATACCATGCAGGCGCTGGAACTCGTATTCTTTGTGCTCCGCCATGACAGCAATTGCCGTAACTGTGTGAGCATTGTGGCTTGCAAATTGTGGGTAGATATTACCGCGAACACCTTCGCTAAGTAGGAAACGAGCACAAGCTAGGTATGCAACGTCCGTCGCTTCTTTGCGAGTGTATACTGGGTAATTTGCATAACCCGCTTGTTGAGACCACTTGATTTCGCTGTCCCAGTACGCGCCTTTAACCAAACGCAGAGGAATAACGTCACCTTGCTCTTTTGCGAGTGCATTTAGCCACACCAAGACTGGTAGCGCACGTTTTGAGTAGGCTTGAATAACCAAACCAAACTTGCCCCAACCTTTCACAAGATCGCTACGGTACACTTTCTCAAATAGCTTCAGAGAAAGCTCAAGGCGATCCGCTTCTTCTGCATCGATTGTGATTGCAACGTCGACTTCAATTGCACGTTTCAATAGCTGCATTAGTGAGTCATACAACTCTGTCATTACACGTTCTTCATTTGCGACTTCGTAGCGCGGGTGTAATGCAGAAAGCTTGATGGAAATCGAAGGCGCAGGGCTGGTGTCGTTACCGTAAGTCTCGCGACCCACCGCTTCGATCGCCATTAGGTAATCTTTGAAGTACTTGTTCGCGTCCGCTGTAGTTAACGCCGCCTCACCTAACATATCAAATGAGTAGGTGAAACCTTTGTCGCGCATTGGACGACCGTTCTTTTGCGCTTCTTCGATCGTACGACCACGAACAAACTGGTGACCCATGATCTTCATTGCCTGATACATGGCTTTACGAATCACAGGCTCAGAGAATTTATTTACCAGACGGTTTACAGCCTGACCTGGGCTCTGGGTGCCTTGCTCACCAAGACCAACCACTTTACCTGTTAGCATGAGGCCCCATGTTGATGCGTTAACAAACACAGAGTCAGAGTTTTTCAGGTGAGATTTCCAGTCTGCGACACTCAACTTATCTTTAATCAAAGAATCTGCTGTCGCGGCATCTGGGATGCGCATTAATGCTTCTGCAAGACACATCAGCAAGATACCTTCTTGAGTATCTAAGCTGTATTCCAGCAATAAAGCATCAATCATCTGGATTGACTTCTTATCGGCACGAATGGCTTCGATAAGGTGGGTCGTTTGGGTAGTGATCGCCGATTTTTCATCCTCTGTCGGCGTCGCTAGTGGCAATAGTTGCTCTAGCCATTGAGACTCGTCCACCATATATAATGGCGAGATCAGTGACCACAACTTATCAAGCGGCTGCCCGATAAATTCCGGTGTCAACACGTTCGTAGCTGTAAACATGTGTGTTCCTCAATCTCACTCCTCGAAAACCGCTTCGAGGATTATCAATGGCTGGCAGTGTATTTTGAGGCCGATAAGAATACTTGTCAAAAACTACGACATTTTTGCCAAAAACTCGCTTTTATAACAAAACATCCACATAGTCACATTCAAATAGGTAATATTTTGTGTTGTAAATTTTAATTTTTTCATTGCATTCACAACAAAATATCAAGAATATCAATAAGATTTTTGTGAAGAGCTCGTTCTAAGAGAAAATGTAGGATCAAGTGGCATATCAGCCACTGCAAAGAACAGAGAATTTAAAAAAACGAGAGATAGGTCACGTGAATAAAACATAAAAAAACCATGCATAGTGCATGGCTTTATTCTAATTGATGATTATTTGACCTAAAAAACGCATTGTTATCCAACTTGTTTTTTATAACGGGAAGGTGATATTCCCTGTAAGCGAGTAAAAGTATGAGTAAAAGTACTCTGGCTTGAGAAGCCAGTAAACTCGGCAATTTGCCCTAAAGAAAGGTGCCCTTGCTCGATTAATTCACGAGCCATGTCGATTCGCTTTCCGAGAACATATTGATGAGGTGTAATCCCCATCTGCTCTTTAAACAAGCAATGGAACTGACTTTCCCCAAGAAACACTCGCCCGGCCAATTGAGCCACACTAATCTTATGACTCAGGTGCTGCTCAATGTAACGATCAATCGCCTCCAAATCAAAGCGCGACTCTTTTCGACTGGTCTCAAATGCCGAGATATGGCGCTGCATTAACGCAATCACAGTGTCGTTACACGCACGACTTAACAGCAGGTCATCCGGATGGTTTCGCATTTCCTGAACCAACATCTGTATCAGCTTCTGAATTTGACTATCTAACTGGAAGTAGACATGGTCTCTCTCCAGGTTATTGATTTTTTGAAGCATTTCGGGATCATCATTTGTCGGTTTGGGCATATTCAGCACCAAAATATCCGATTGATTGATGACGCCACCGAAAGCATGATCAGAGCATGCGGTGACCACACAACCTTGACCAGGGCCGACAAGATTACCTCGCCCGCGCACTTCAAATTCGGCTTGCCCTTTTAAACCAATCACGATCTGCGTATAAGAATGATCGTGGCAATCCATATAAGACGGAAGTGTGATCAGCTCCGCCGGCTTTGGCAGCATAATCTCTTGATATGAAAGGATTTTTTGGTTATCTGAGTCACTCATTTTAAACAGTCGTCTTTACACGGTCAGCTTACGTCTTCGCATCATATACCTTCTTTGTTGGGTTGCAACTTTTACCCAACTCAATCGACAAGATCAAATCAGCATGATCAAGTTCATTTACATGATCATAGTTCCGGAACGATGATCATGCGAGGTTAATTTACGGTCAGTGAGCAACCAATTTTATTAACAAAAACGGATAGATAGGCAACACCTTACGTATACATAACCAATCAATGTAAAGATCCTTATTACCGAACAATCTGTTATTTTGTAAAACACCGTGCTCCATATTAGATAAGTCGTCCCTGAAACGGATCGAAACCCACTCTTAAGCTCAACATAGAGGGATTTCCCCCCTTACTAATATGCCTCTGATTCAATACATTAGTTATCGAGCTTTAAGATGCATACGATCTAAAGCTCTCGGTATCTCATTGATACCTCTAACTTACTTAGCAGACCCTCGCTAGGTAATTTAGAACCTCTTCTACACGTCGACAAGATTATATCTTGTGTTGCCAGCCCGTCTTCAGGCTGGCTTTTTTTTCGCTTCTCAACAATGAAAACAATGGCATAAGCTGATATCATAGCTTTTGTCTCACTGTCCCTCTCATATGCTTAGGTGCTGCTCTTTCGCTCACAAGTGATATGAACGTCAACCACATTACAACTGAGTTGTAGGAAGCATGATCAAGGACGATACGAGTTGTAAGCCGAACATTAGGCGGACATCCGTGAGCGCACATATCTGTAATGAAACAGACCATTTTCCCAATTAAACTCTTCGTTCCATTTCGTCGTTGTCTATGACTACCTGACGAAAACATCGAACACCTTGAATTTAATTGGATTGAGCGCCAATCAACGAACGTGTTCTAGCAACGTAACTGCCTACTTGGCAACATCAATACGAGCCATGTAACACGGACGTCTCTGTATTGGTAAAAGCAGTATGTAGTGAGTCCTTTTGTGAATATTTCAGTCGATACCATAGAACAATCCCTCCTTAAACAGCTACCAGGTTGTTGGGGATGCAAAGATAAAGATTCGGTATTCCTATACGTAAACCAGGAATACGCAGAACTGTTAGGGCACACGTCGCCCGAGGAGTGCTTGGGTAAAACTGATTTTGATATGGCCAGCCCAACCACTGAATGCGCGCAAGAATTTCAACGCCAAGATAAACATGTTCTCGAAACTGGCGAGTCACTAAAAATTCTGGATATCCACCCTTATCCAGATGGCCGCTGGCGAGCACATATATTTACTAAAACACCGTGGCGAGATGACAAAGGCGACATCGTAGGCACCATTTTCTACGGAAGGGAACTCACCGACACCGCCGTGATTGAAGTCGGGTATTGGGTTTGTCGTGCAATCAGTACCAACCCAAATCAACAATCCATCTTTCGTTTTTCTGACTTACAACCAAAACCAGAGAAGCTCACATGCCGCGAGCAAGAAACGCTTTTCCTCTTGCTCTATGGCAAAAAGCCTCAATTTATCTCTCAGGTCATGGGCATATCAACAAAAACCGTTGAAGGTCACGTCGCACGCTTACGTAATAAGTTTGCAGCGAACAGCAAGAACGAGCTAATAGATAAAGCAATGGAAGCAGGCTACGGCTCTGTTGTACCCAAAACGCTGCTTAAGCATCAATTATCGGTTGTGTTGAATGGAGAGCGATAATTCGCATCGCTTCTACCTACAAAAACACCGCCCCAATTCTTATATACAGTAACTTAATGGGTGTATAATGTGTACTAAGGCAGAGAAATCTGCCTTTTTATTGCTCAGTTATATTTGTAGGTATATAGTGTTTACTGTGTATGGTGTGTATGAGGGAAGTATAATTTGTCATCAGTTAAAGTCAGGGCGACTATTGTAGAAGACAACACGGGCATCAAAAGCCAACTCCCTATCTTGCTGACAGAGCAAGGAGAATTGGGTGCGGTAACGGACTACCTGCTCAAGTTAGAGGTGGAGGGTGTGAGTAACTCTGTTATGGATGGCTTTCTTCAAGCCGTGTCTTTGCTGTTGGATTACATGGAAGCAAATAGAGGGTTGTTCGACGATCCGAAGTTGCTTTTTCAGACCTTTTCTAAGCGTTTATATACTGGAACGATTGGTGAAGATGGGCTTGACCCGTCTGGTTTGTACTGGGTACCAAGTTCAACCAGTAACGTAAATAAGCATATTCATCGATTGACGGCATTCACCGATTGGTTGGCAGAAAAGCAAGGCACTGTGCCAATGAATCCCTTGCGTAATGCCACACCTCATGAGCAACGACTCAATTACGCTGCATGGTATCGCAAAAACCAGAACGACTTTCTTGGTCATATCGAAGATAAGACCGTCAACAAAACCATCCGCAAGGCACGAACTATTAAAGGTCGAACACCACTCGTTAAAACCGAAGATGACGCTATTTCCTTTCCTGAAAAACATTGGGAAGATTTTTACATGAATGGCATTGGTGGTGCGAAAGACCCGCGAGTGGCGCTCAGAGATAAATTAATTCTCCTGCTCATGCATGGCGGTGGATTGCGAGAAAGTGAGGCATTAGTGCTTTGGGTGACAGATGTATTTGAAGATCCCTATAACCCTGATAGCGCTGTCGTCCGAATTTACAATGAAATAGATGGGAAAGCTCCTGAAGGCTGGCGTAGTCGTTCTGGTACTCCCAGCAGAGAAGCATATCTAAAGGAGCAATACGCTCGGATTCCTCGCCAACGAATGAAAGGTACGGGTCATCTTGGTTGGAAAAACCGTGTAGTTGACCATAAAGATAACTACATACAGGTTCAGTGGTTCCCTACCGACTATGGCAAAGTGTTTATGTCACTTTGGAAAAACTATCAAAAGTACCGCGCCAGTATCGATTGTCACCACCCATATGCGTTTATTTCTTTTCAGCACAGCGCTCTCGGCAATCCTTACACAATATCCGCTTTCCATGACAACTACGCCAACGGATTAAAGCGCATTGGCTTAGCTCCGAGTAAAGCTGAAGGTTTAGATCCCCACGGACATCGACACAATTACGGCAGACGTTTAGAACGTTCAGGACTGAGTCCCTTGGTGATTCGCCGTTGTATGCACCACAAGTCCCTAGACTCACAAATTCCCTATACAGGCAAAGGTCAGCAAGAAATCTCTGACGAACTCACCCAAGCCACCTTGCAACTGGCAAACCCTGAATCCAAAGTCAAAGCACTCGATTGGAAAGCTCTGGTTGAACACGGCTTTGACGATATCGACCCACAGGGTTACTTCACGGGAAAACATCCAAAACTGAGAGGTAAATAATGGCGAAAAAACGTAGAAAACATGATGGACGCACATCGGATTTAACCTTCTCATGGGTGCTTACTACGCTTGGAGCAGAATGGCAGCAATGGCAAGAACTAGCTGCTGAGTGGATGGCGACACAAACTAATGGGATTGACACTAAACAACTGGCTTTATCACGTTTTTTTGAATCTTATCTTTTTGAATACGCATCTTACGCAGTCGATTTACCGTTATTTTTTAAGGGTTATAAAGGGCATCTGTGCTCTAGCGAAGAGTTGGAGAAAGTTACTCGATTAAAAGTAAGTAGCCCTGATAAAGTTCAAAAATATGTCAATCACCCCACTAATTTCATTGATTTTGTTATTGAAAAGATCTTCTCCGAAGAAGATGACGACGGCCACATTGTACGACTAGTTCAAAACCCACTAAGTAAAATATCAAGACAAGATAGTTCAACAGAAACAGTCCGAAACCTTTTGCCATATCGCTACATTCAGGACTTACGCAATATTCTCTGCCCCTTACCTGATAAAACCGAACTCGCCGTCATCGAGCAAAACCTCAAGCAAGGTGAGACTCTGCTTCCTGCTTATCACTACCGCCACTTCAGGCATTGGGCATGGGCGCAGCAGAAGACAGTGCATGGAAATCAAAGTGGTGACTGGTTCGAAATAGAGCCAGATCTGATTGATAAATCCGACCCAGATTGTGTTTGGCGCACCAAAGAAGTGACTCGCAAAGACAATAAAATCACCCTTCACCAAATCTGGTCGCCTGTCAAATCGATGATGATTTTCATAAAGCTGCATTTGCCGCTGCGTACCTATCAAGTTCGTATGTTAGACAGTGGAGAAGCCGATACATGGCGCTATGAGCGAGGTCAATGGGTACTAAATACCCAACATGACTTCGCACTTGGCAGCGAAAAACGCCCGTTCGGAAAAGGCGTCTTCCGCCGCATTCGCGATCCCTTGACAGGAATATATTCGACAGGGCTTTACATCAACACCAACAAGACCGCAGATCAAAACAAAGACGAACTGGAGCGTGGCTACATCATCCCTTGGCAAAATGAGGAAGTGCTTTATTGGCTGGAAAAACTGCGTAACTGGCAAGAAAAGTATAATCCGATAACAAAGCCCACCGATTGCACCACACTGCTTGCCAAGCACACTAAACACAAGAAGTCGGATAAACAACTAGAGAGTATGGGTGAGATTGCTTTCTTGTTTCGTGATGCGCCAGCGAAAGGTGAGGATAAAGGCAAACCAATTCAAGACAGGTCTATTTCTCCTTTCTGGTATTACCTCCTACTTGAAATGGAAAACCGACTGGCAGAGCGAGGCAACACACTGGATAACGGTGAGCGTTTGAAACTGGTTGTGGACTACCCAGAGAATACACCAAGGGGAAACAAGATTTCGACACAATTTCCATTGCACAGCTTGCGTGTCTCGCTCATCACCGCTTATACGATGGATACGCAACTGCCATTGCCTGTGATTTCTAAACTACTTGCAGGTCATACGCGCCTGTTGATGACCATCTATTACAACAAAATCACTCCATCCGTCATGGCAGAAAAAATGGATGAAGCACATGATGCGCTGGATGAAAAATCCAAACAATCGGTACAGAACTTCCTCAAAGATGCCTCGATGGAGCAAATTCAATGCAAGATGGTGTATCACAACGAAGATAGCGTTCAGGCAGCACTGATTAATCGCAATCCAATCGGTTGGGAAGAGCGTTCGTGTGGTCTGTGTTTGGTCGGTGGCAACACTGTAAAATCGGATGAAGTCAGCACCCTTGGCGGGTGCTGGAACGGTGGAGAGTTGATTAAGGATTCAAAAGTCGCTGCCAGCCGCGTTTATGCCAGCGTGCCACATGGCGCTGAAAACTGTATTCGCTGCCGCTGGTTTATTACCGAAGCACGATACCTTCCTGCTCTAAATGCCCACTTCAATCAACTGAGCTACAAAGCACATCAGGCGGCTAACCTCGCTGTGGAGATTGAGGGCGAGCTGGAAGCTCTGAAAGACGAGCAGTTCTTTTGTGAAGAGCAAGGCAAGCCATTTATCAAGTACGATGAGCTGCAATCGCTACAACGCCGTTGGGAAAAGCAACGAGTCGAGGCAAGTGAATACGCTGAAGACTGGATAACGTGCTTTGAACTTATCAACAAAATCATTCGTGTCGAAGAAGCCAGAGTCGAGGGCGACACCAAAGACAAACTGATTGCGGTAGGTGCTGAGCAAGATATCACTCATGCCTTGAAGTTTGTTGAAACTGACTCTGAGTTACTGCACCTATCGCTACTCTGTGATGATGCTGAGTTCTACCCTGATTTGCAGGACGAACTTCGCAAAACACCTGCAATAGAAAAGCGTTCACGCAAGCTCAGCCGTGTGCTGATGAAAAAAGGCTTCGAGCCGATTTTTATGGAGATGGACGACAAGCAGCAACTTATCGCTGCCAATGCCATGCTGCGTCAAATGGCGAAAATCGCTGACCCTGACGATAAGCTCGAAGGCTACCGCAAAGTGGCTAATTACATCGAAGCGGGTGAATACCTGACTGATAACAAACTGTTCTCTGAGGGTATTCATGCTCTGACTGACAAAGCCATTAATCTAGATGGCATAGCATTACCGAACTTATTGGAGGACTAATGGAACTGGATATTGATGTCATTCTGGCTGACTTAAAAGAAGGCAAAGTGCCTCGCACTCAGCAAAACCTCGATAAGCTCAACGACACGCTGAAAGCCTATGCGGAATCAGGTCAACGTGACTTCTCCATCACGCAAATTGGTCGAGTTTCCGCTGAAAATGGTGGGCTTGCCTATGAAGCCATACGAGCGACCCGTAACAAGCACTATCGCACCCTCATCGAAGCGTGGGCAGCGAAGTGCAACACCAACACAAAAAAACCGTTATCCAACACCTCACGGTCTAAATCTGTCCCTGCGGATAATAAGCTGTTGGAGCGCATTCCAGACCCTGCGGTACGCGCCTTGTTTGGTCAAATCATTGCTGAGCGTAACCGCTACCGCAAAGAGGTTAATTTGCTCAAGCAACACGCCAATATCACCATCGACAAACGCCCTGTGCGCCAGTTTGATACCACAGCCGAGCCAAGCGTGGAAGTGCCGCCATCCCTATCAGGCATACTCACCGAATCAGAGAAAAAAGCCTTAGCGTATGCCATTTCTGATGAATGCATGGACAAGAACGACTGGCAGTATACTCAGGCGGGTCAGGTGAAAGACATGGAATACAATAGCGAAGTATTCCCTAGAGGCTTTGTCACAGGGCTTCGCAAGCTATTGGGTGAGGTAGATAACTAATGGCAAGTGGGCAGCAAAAAGCGCAACAAAACCTTGAGGCATTTGAGGTCTGGAAAGCCACACAGACGGACGATGACTTTAAACAAATCGTGTTCAGAGGTCAGCTTAATCGAATCGAAGTGGCAAAGGGTATCGGTTGTGGAAAATCTGCTTTAAACCAAAATCCTGCCCTCAAAAAAGCACTCAAAGCATTAGAAGGTGAACTGCGCGGTAAAGGCGTCCTTCCACCGTTGACCGACGCTGCCAAGAAGAATGCGGATAAACCCAAAGCCTACGATAATACAGCGAATCGTAAGCTACTCGATTCAAAGCGAGTGTCTTCATTAGAGGCTGAAAACATTGAATTGAAAGCTAAGGTCAAGGAGCTTGAAAAGCGACTTGAGCGCTTCGGTGAACTGTCTGAAACCTTATCTGAAATGGGGTTGATGCCACGATGAATGTCGCTTTGTATGAAGACCAAATGCGTGTAACCAGTATCCCTTACCGCTCGACCCAAATGGTGATATTCAGCGGTGTGCCGCTGGCGAAAGACTCCTACAAAACCAATAGTGGGAAGTATTACGTTACCATCAAAGCCGACCCCGATAGCATCCCTGTGCAACCCACGTTGGGTCAGTGTTGGTCAGTCAAAGGCGCTCGCCAGATAGAAAACATGGAGGCTGGGGATTATGTAATGCAGCAGCACACCTATGAATCACCCAAGCATGTTGAATGCACCTTGCCCGAAACAGGTGAGCAACTGATACGCTTTATCGCCAAAGAAAGTGACTTCAAGGGTATTGGCGAAAGCAAAGCTAGGGCGCTCTGGCAGCTCTTAGGTAATGACTTCCATACGACATTGAGAAATGACACGCCTGAATCCAGAAAGCGCCTGACATCGATTCTGAGTAACGATTCAGTAGAAGCGCTCTTTAAAGGATACGCCAAATACAAAAATCTGGCGTATTGCAACTGGATGAGTGAGTACAAAATTCCCGCCAGTGTGCAGCAACGGCTGCTCAAGCATCACGGCGAAGCCTCCATCGATGTTATCAAGGGTAATCCTTATGCTCTGATGGGCTTTGGTCTTTCATTCAGTGCCATTGAAGATATTATCAAGGTAACGGATTTTAAGACCGATGTTGCACAGGATGACCCAAGAAGGCTCAGCGCTGCTCTAGAAATGTCGATTCGAAAGGAGATTGAAAAAGGTCACACCTATACCGAATCAACTTGAAGATGCAGGCTTGAGAACCTGAAAATTATCATTAATTCGAGATGCCAAAGAGCCTGCGATCTCTGGAAGAGTCACAGTAAAAAATTGGTCTATTGCTGCCTTGAAGTCCCGTTTACTTTTGAAGTAAACGTTGTTCCTCGACTTCTCATTCATTACTTTCCAAAGCCGCTCTATTGGATTGAGGTTTGGGCTGTAAGGTGGAAGATAATGCAGCTCGATATTAAGGACAAATGCCGCATCTCTGACCAAGTCACTACGGTGATATCCCGCACCATCTAAAATGATATGAAGCTTATGAGCTAACGGATAACTCTCTCTTAACTTACAGAAAAAGCGAACTATCGTTTCACTGTTAATGCTCTCATAATCATCAATAATAGTAGCTCCGATATCTGACAGGTTCAGTGCGCCAAGAATGTTCAATCGACTGCGATTTCCCGTTGTTTCAATCACTTTATCTTGACCAGTTCGTATCCAGCCATGAGATATTTTTGTTGATAGGGTTGGGTGAACAGCATCGATAAAGACTATCGATTCATCCTCGTCACAACTTGCCTTTAGCGCTTCGTAAGCATCTATGAAAGCTTGTTGTTTTGCTTCATCAAACTTATGTGGAACGCCTTTCGGTTGCTTGTAGCTAAAACCGTTATGGTGAAGCCATTTGTTCATACCAGAGACAGTGTAATCAAGTCCAAAAGTCTCTTTAACGTAGGCGACAATTTGATGAGTATGAGGATAGGTTCTCTCAGTCAAATGCTCGATTAGGTGCATGGTTTGAGTTGCAGAAAGCTTGCTTTGACTTCCGCCATTTTCAGGCTTAAGTTTTTCAGAAAGAACGTAGTCGCTAAGGTGACGTGCAACGGTGGATTCATGAATCCGAAGAGCTTGTGAAATCATGGTCTGACTCCAGCCTTCAGAAGCCAGCAAAATAGCCTTAATACGGTCGCAAACTCGACTATCACGTTCAATATCGTGCATTTGTTCGAGTTGCAGTTTCTGTTGAGGAGTCAGTGTAATTTTCATGGTTCGTAGCATGATCCTGATTCTAAAAAAATCAAGCATCTTCAATGATCACGGGTATAGGTTAATCCACCTACATGATGTAAAATGCGCTTTTTTTTAGTAAGCTAATATGCACACGGATGCTTTCTATGCGCAAAAACCTCCCTGTTACATCTAACGAAATAACTTTCCCATCGTCTGTGAAGCTAATTTCAGTTACGGATAAAAACGGCAATATTGTTGATTGTAATGACGCTTTCGTTGAGGTAAGCGGATTTTCCAGGTCGGAGTTAATTGGCCAGCCACATAATATTGTTCGACACCCCGATATGCCAGCGATGGCTTTCAAAGTAATGTGGTCACATCTAAAAGAAGGTAAAGCATGGATGGGGTTGGTTAAGAACCGTTGTAAGAACGGTGACTTTTACTGGGTAGACGCTTATGTAACACCCGTGACCGCTAATGGACAAGTTATTGGGTACGAATCTGTTCGTTCAAGCCCAAGAGCAGAAGATGTACAAAGAGCAGACAGAGTATACCGCCGCTTGAGTTCGGGAAGTAATTTACCTAAACCGTTACCTATATCGCTGCCTAACATTTTTTTAATGGTGTCTGTCGCTATCGCGCTTGCGACATTCTTTCTTGGTTACAAAGAGTTATCAGAGAGTTTGTTGCTCGCCGTCATTGCGATCTATGCAATTTGGGTCAATGTGAAAGACCACGCCAGAGCGTCTGACTTAAAGAAATTACTAAGCCGTTCTTTCTCGCATGAACTCGCAGTTCTCACCTACACCAATAAGTCCGGATTTACTGGCGCATTAGAAGTCTCTGTATTGAGCCAGCAAGCTCACCTGACAACTATTATCAACCGCATTGATGATGCCGCGAAAAGAGTATCGCGCGAAACACTTTCCTCATTTGACTTGGTTAAACAATCTAAGCAGGTTATTGATCACCAGCAATCTGAAACGATTCAGGTTGCTACAGCGATGAATGAGATGACGACAACTATTTCAGAGGTATCGCATCATGTTTCCAATACCGCTTCACAAGCTGATAAAGCATTTAATCTGGCCGAAACCGGTGGAGGACTCTCCAAAACAACAAGCGCCTCTATTGAAAAACTTAGAGCAACTGTCCAGACCATTTCGAAATCCGTTGTTGATGTAGAGCTACAAACGACGAAAATTGCCCAAGCAGCTCAAATAATTGAACAGATTGCTGAACAGACCAACTTACTTGCGCTAAATGCTGCTATCGAGGCAGCGCGTGCCGGCGAGCAAGGCCGAGGTTTTGCCGTGGTTGCTGAAGAGGTGCGTAATCTTGCAAAACGTACCCAAGATTCTACGAAAGAAATATACGAGATTGTCAGAGCTCTCTCACTAAAATCCAGCGAGGCCGTTAAAGTAGCTGAATCAGGTGCTTCTGACGCTGACGAGGGGGTGTCAAAAGTCATTGAGAGTGGAGATATGCTGCAAGGAATCGTTGCCTCAGTCGGGCATATATCCGATATGACGACACAGATGGCAGCAGCTGTAGAGGAGCAAGCTCATGTGGCTGAAGATATCAATCGCCAGGTTGTAAGTATTTCAACATTGGCCGATGAAAGCGCCAATTCTGCTGATAAAACAGCAAGCTCTCTAGAGCACCTTAATAAAATATCTGAAGAGCTACACGAGCTGGTGGTGCGTTTTAAATGAATATGTTAATGAAGTCTATTGACCAAAGGACAAATCTGGCAGGTCAAAATCGCTTTGAAATACTCCTCTTTAGCCTGAATGGTCATCAGCGTTTTGGAATCAACGTCTTTAAGGTTCGGGAAGTAATTCGTGTACCTGAGCTCATTGAAATGCCAGGAGCCCACCCTTTTATAAAGGGCATTGCGCAGCTTCGTGGCAATCCAGTTATCGTTATCGACCTGAGTGAAGCTACGACAGGTAAGCCGATAGGTTATCCCGAACAGGCTTTTGTGATTGTGACGGAATACAACCGCTATATCCAAGGCTTTCTAGTTTCGGCAGTTGATCGCATCGTTAATCTGAACTGGAGTCAAATTCAACCTCCACCTCAAGGAGCAGGGCAAAGTCATTACCTAACTGCAGTGACAGAGATTGAAGGCAAGCTCATTCAAGTCATAGATGTTGAAAAAGTGTTCTCGGAGATCATGCCCAACGACCATGAAATTGAAGCTGAAACGGCGCAACAGCTTAAAGGGTTCAACACCTCTGAGATTGAAGTGTTGGTTGCGGATGATTCAGCAGTTGCCAGAAATCAGATTAAACGCGTATTAGACAGCGTAAATATCCCGTCTAAACTGGTTAATGATGGCCAATCTGCGCTTCAATTTTTACAAGACATGGCAGTTAAGCATAAAGGCGTCCTTTCCGAGAAGATACCTTTGGTTATCTCCGATATTGAGATGCCAATTATGGATGGCTATACGCTCACTTCTGCGATCAAATCTGAACCACTTTTAAAAGATATTCACGTCGTTTTGCACTCATCACTAAGCGGTGTGTTCAACGAGTCAATGGTTAAGAAAGTCGGCGCAGACCAATTTATCGCTAAGTTTCATCCCGATGAATTATTACAAGCAATCAATCACTGGTTGTTAACGAAGTAAAGACAGGTGCGCTATTAGAGTGGAAGAAGTATTAAAGCGATTAAACATCAACCCCGTTTCTTTTGATGAGCGTAAAGCTCTTATTAATCTTTCAACTACCGAAATTAAATTGCTCGAAGCCATTCATAAACCACTTTATGCCTATGAGAATGAGCTTATTCATGCTTTTTATCAGCATCTTTTAAAGTTTGACCATGCATCGAAGATGCTGCATGACGTTAACCTGATGAGCAAACTTCAAGAAACACAAAAACTGTACTTTAGGAAATTAACTGCCGGCGATTATGGATTCGACTACGCCCAAGATCGTATTAGAGTGGGCATTGCGCACCAAAGGGTTGGTTTGACGCCGCAATGGTATATTGGCGCTTACGGTGTTTACTTAGATCTCGTTTGTAAATTCGTCAGTGTGATTTTGAATAGCGATACGGGGAGTATCGAGCCAACGTTAACTGCGCTCTATAAAGTGGCGCTACTGGATATCACCCTCGCCTTTGACGCCTACATGTACGCTAGCCACCAGACACTTGAGCAGTCCAGGCAGCAGATTTCTGACAAATACGATTTTCAAATTCGTACCAGCAATGCCATCGCTAAGATTCAGCGCGCTTTTATACTTAATGAGTCGTATGACAGTGCACTTAGCCTTTTACTTAATGAACTCATCGCTCTGACAGATAGTCAGTTCGGTTTGATTGGTGAGGTGCGGGAAGACTCGCAACTACGACCGTATCTGAAGGTCAGCGTCTTGACAAATATCAGCTGGGATCATGAAACCCGTGAGCTATATGAAAGAAGTAAGGCGGATGGCTTAGAGTTCCATAATCATCACAATTTACTGGGTGAAGTATTAACAACCGGCCAAGCTGTTATCTCAAACAATCCTCAGGATGATTCTCGTGCTGGTGGCACACCACATGGTCATCCCAAGCTCTCCTCCTTCCTTGGATTACCAATTAAACATAATGGTAAGTTGATTGGCATGGTCGGTCTGGCTAACGCAGCCAACGGCTATGAACAATCTGAAGTTGAGAAACTGAATCCCATCCTAGAAACCTTGGAATCGCTATCTGAAGCAAGAGAGATTAAAAATAAACTTGCTCTGACACTGGAAGAGAACGCCCGCCTTGCATTAGTTGCTACACAGACTGTGAACGGGGTAATGATCTTAGATTGTGATTACAACATCACTTGGTGTAATGCCGGCTTCGAACGAATCTCTGGTTATTCTTTGGAGGAGCTTGCGGGTCAATCGCCGTGGGCAACATTAACTGGGCCACAGACTAACAGCTTTGACCTTTTGAAGTTACAAAAAGCAGTCGCAAAGAGAAAGTCTATTGAAATTGAATTACTTAAATATCGAAAGAGTGGAGAGACCTTTTGGAGTCGCATCAGTTGCAACCCTTCGTTTAATGAGCTTGGAGAACACTCGGGATATATTTCGGTTGAACTGGATATAACTCAAGAGCGCTTGAGGCAGGACGAACTGACCAGCTTTAAAAGTGTTGTTGATCAAATCGCTGATGCCGTCTTATTTTTTGATGCCGAAACGTTGGACATTTTATATGCCAACCTCGCTGCACAGCATCAACTTGGGCGGAGTTGGGCGATGTTACAAATTATGAAGCCCTACGAATTTAAGCCGAGCTACGATGCACAATCGTTCGATCGGCTTTTGAAGCCGCTCAAAATGGGTGAGGTGGAGCTGCTGCATTTTGTTACCCAACATCGCAAAGGGGATGGCAACATCTATCATGCAGAAATTAGTATGCAGATTGTACAAACCGCGTTTAACCAAAAAGTCGTTGTCTATATAATTCGTGACATCTCAGCGCAGCTTGATTATGAAAGACTCAAAAGTGAAAACGAAAAGCGCTTGGTGAATTTGCTGCATAAATCAGAGGATGCGATGGGCATAATCAGCCCAGATTTTGTGATTACTGATTGTAATGATGCAGCCGCAAAACTTTTTGGCTTGTCTGACCGCAAAGCGCTGATTGGTTTGTCGCCTATTCAATTCTCACCACTGAACCAAGGTAAAAACAACAGCAAAGAGCTCGCCAAAGTTCTTTTAAATAAAGCCTCAACAGAGGGTTACCAGCGTTTTGAATGGCTTCATGTCACTAAAAAAGGTCAGCATATACCGATAGAGGTAAGGCTCACTCCAATCATCTACCTTGGACAAAACGCTATCCTGGTAATTTGGCGCGATTTAAGGGACATTAAAGCCAAAGAGCACCGCATCAAGCAATTGGCATTTTTTGATGAGCTAACAGGACTGGCTAATAAAAATTTATTCTCTGACCGAGTTAAATACCTTCTTAAAATTGCAGAGAGATATCAATATACCATCGCGATTGTATATATCGACCTGGTTAATCTTGAAGATATTAACGAAACAATGGGATACGAAGCGGGTGATGCAGTCATCCAAGCGGTCGGTCGCAGATTAGCAAAAACCATCCGCGGTGCAGATACTTTAGTGCGTTGTATCTTTGAGAACGAGGACTGCCAGACTTTACCTGTCGTCAATGACATAGATCGAGAGTTTGACTCCTTAGCCCGTTTAAATTCTGATATTTTTGCGCTTGCAGCCGTTTTATCTAATCCCGATGCGGCATCAATAATGGTCAACAGGTTACAACAAGCTCTCGCTGAGCCGCTCGAAACCCTAGAGGGTGAAGTCAGTATCAATGCAAGAGCTGGAATTGCTTTATATCCTCAGGATGCGGATACCTTTGATGCAATAACACGAGGTGCCAATATAGCACTTAATATGGCCAAAGAGTCCGGTTTACCCAGTTGCTATTTTAATATTGAAGAGGGTGAAAGGATTCAGAAAAAATCAATTATCTCAAAGCAACTTGAGAGAACCTTACTCTCCTATCCTGATAATCTGCGAATCGTCATTCAACCTCAAGTTTGTTTAAAAACACATAAGTTAGTCGGTGCTGAGGTTCTGGTGCGCTGGAGAGACGAAGAGCTTGGCGAAGTTTCGCCAGGATCCTTTATTCCAATTGCTGAAGAGCGAGGGTTAATCAATAAGTTGACGCATCTCGTATTAGAACGTGTTATTGAACTGAAACGCAGTTGGCAGAAAAAAGAAGTGTTCTCGCAAGAAAATTTGCGCTTCAAACTTGCGGTTAATATTTCAGCGAAAAGCTTTGATGATGAGTCTGTAATTAATGGTTTTTTATCTTTGATAGAGCAAGCGGGGTTAGAGCCAAATGATTTTGAGCTTGAGCTTACCGAAACTGGGATTATGCGTGATCCCGATAAAGCAATATCAACTTTAAATACGATACGAAGTAAAGGTTTTGCGATTGCCATTGATGACTTTGGTATGGGGCATTCTTCATTAAGTTATCTAAAAAACATCAATGCGGATGTGCTGAAAATTGATATGCACTTTATCAAGTCAATACTTGAAGATGAGAAAAACCTCGCCATTGTTAAAACCATTATTTCAACAGCAAAGATTTTTGGCTTGAAAACTCTTGCTGAGGGAATTGAAACTCAAGAAATTGCGACGCTACTGGCAGAACTGGGTTGTGATTGGGGGCAAGGTTACTACTTCGATAAACCTCTCTCTGTTGAGCAGTTTGAAAAATTACTTTTGAGCTATAAAAGAGAATACTGATTATGTTCGACTTTCTAAAGAAAACACCCGCTTTAACAGAACCACTAAAAGTTTCTGATGAAAAACTCCTCTTTAATGCCATGTTAAACGCTACCGCGATGGTGATTTTTAATCATTCAGGCGAAATACTTGAAGTGAGTCAGAAGTTTGCTGACATTATGGGGTACAGTAAACAGGAACTTCTGGGCCAGCATCACCGCATTTTGTTTGAGACTGCCTATACATCGAGGCCCGAGTATATAACCTTCTGGCGAAATCTCCTTGAGGACAAACCGCAGCGAGATACCTTTAAATATATAAAGAAGAATAGAGAAACTATCTTTGTCGGCGCACGTTATGTGCCAATTAAGGATGAACAAGGTAAGGTGTATCGTGTTGTTAAATTGGCTTTTGATGTCACCGCGCAGCATAACGAATCTGCGTCGCAGAATGCTGTTTTTACGGCACTTAACCGCTCACAGGCTGTAATTGAATTCACCCCGGATGGCACAATCACCAATGCTAACCAGAATTTTCTTAATGCTATGGATTGCAAACTGGAACAGATAAAGGGTAAACACCACAAAATTTTCTGTGATGAAAACTTTTATCGTGATAACCCAAACTTCTGGCGCAACTTGGCCAACGGTAACTATCAGACAGGTCGATTTCTAAGAAGAAGTCTGTCTGGCAGGAGCGTCTGGCTTGAAGCAACTTACAACCCCATTCTTGATGGGCAAGGTAAAGTCTATAAAGTGATAAAATTTGCGTCAGATATTTCTGAGCGCGTCAATAATGCCATTAATACAGTGAACCTCGCGGCGCAAACATCCGAAAAGACATCGGCGTTAACAACAACGGCAATGCGAGAGCTGGATAACAGCGTGAATACCAGTGTTCAAATCGCATCACAGGTTGAAAATACTGCACAAGTTGGTCAAGAGCTAAATCTGAAATCAAAGAATATTCAGGAAATAGTAACCACCATACGTTCTATTGCAGATCAGACAAACTTATTGGCACTTAATGCGGCGATTGAAGCTGCAAGAGCCGGAGATTCCGGCAGAGGGTTCGCAGTTGTTGCAGACGAAGTAAGAAAGCTTGCCGCCAGATCGGCTTCCGCAACCTCCGACATTGCGGAGGTCGTAAAGGAGAACGCGGGGCTCATTGATAAAATTGACACCGGTTTAAAAGAGATAAATGTGATCGCGAAAAAAGGTCATGAATCTATCGAGCATGTCGAAAAAGCTATCGAGAGTGTGAATGTGAGTATCAGTGAACTCGTGTCAATGGTTGAAGCATTGAAACTCTAATTTTTATACCAACAATCCTTTATTTATTGGATTTGTTACCAGAGCGCTCCTGATTTGTTGGAAGGTGTTTTACTTCTTCATCAGGTAGCGCTATTAACGATGAATGAAAAATGGACAGCTCGCATCAAAACAAAAATCTAACAATAAAAAAACAATGCGTTTAAATAAAAATTTTTAACCTAACCATCCGCATAATTACCAGAGACTAAATAGAAAGCGTTCTTTTTCTTTTTTGCGATATACATAGCCTGGTCAGCTTTATTAATAATCTCATCTGAACTAAGTTTTTCGCCTTTATGAATGTAGGCTCCAATACTTGAAGTACAAATATAAGGTTCGGCCCCTAGATCGTAAGGATAACTTAGTCGTTCTCTTATTTTTTTGCCTATTTTTTTAACCCAAGCATCAGAAGAGAAAATTTGGTTGCGTCCAGAGAGCATAATTAAAAACTCGTCACCTCCAAACCGGCAAACCGTATCGCTATCACGAACAGATTCTATTAATCGATTTGATATGGCTTTAAGTAAATGATCTCCTGCCTCATGACCTTGAGTATCATTTAGTAACTTGAAATCGTCGAGATCTATATACATCAATGCAATAGGAAATTTATCTCTTTTAGCTGATAGTAGTAGTTGCCCTAATCGTTCTTGCAACAATCTTCTATTAGCAAGACCTGTTAACGAATCATAGAATGCAAGGCGCTTAATTTCTGCCTCTGCCGCAACAGCGGCACTAATATCTCTCGCTATTTTGGAAGCACCTATTACCTGCCCCTCAGAATTATATATCGGCGAAATACTCACTGATAAATCTATTAGTTGCCCATTTTTGTGTTTGCGTTGCGTGACAAAATGATCTACTTTCTGTCCACTTGAAATTTTATTTAGAATTTCAGCCTCTTCATATGACCTCTCACTTGGAATTATCAATGTCATTGATTGACCGATTATCTCCTCCTCTGAGTAGCCAAAAATCTTTTCAGCCCCTCTATTCCAACTTGCAATAATTCCATGACTATTCTTACTGATAATCGCATCGTCAGAAGATTCAACTATGGCTTTGAAATACGCAAGGTTTAGTTCTGAAAGTTTCCTTTGAGTTCTTGCTATCCAACTGATAACACTTTCCCGTGAATTTCCTTTAACTATAATTGGCGTTAAAAAATTCCCTTTCCCTAACTCATGTAAATGGCCTTCTAATTCAGGAATAGAACAGCCGATTATCTTACGAAGCTGCACGCCAATTTTAAAAATAAAAATAGTCAGAAGTATCGAAAGTAAACATAGACTTCCTATAACTAGCATCAGCCTATTTTTTGCTATATTTACAGTGGATTGTGTCCTGTCAAAAACCATCTGTTCAGTTTCGATAATCGGTCGCATGATTTCTGCCTTTGTTGAGATAAAGAAATCATCTGCTAGCATTTCTAAAGCTTTTTCGCGTTTTTTAGGATCTGTCGGTACGTTTTCTTCAAAAAGGTCAATTGCTTTATTTTCTACCGCCACTAATAAGTCTGACTTTTCCTTAGAAAGCTTTAAATTTTGTAATTCAATTTCAGTAAAGCCAGCTCTTTGCATTAGTTCAATAATCGAAATTCCGTCATCGCTGGCGTCATGCTTCGACTCTGAAATATCGGGTGCTGCTCCATTAACATCCCAATAAGCAAGAGAATAATTCTTCGGTCGCATTCTCAACCCGTCACGTATTTCAACGACAGCCTGAAACTGATGTTTATAAAGAGGGTTACCAGTAATGATATAAGTTCTTACTAACCTTGCTAAATCGTTAGATGACTGGCGAAGCTCCGCAGCCAACTTAATAGACTTCTCTCTCGTATCAACAGCACTCTGATAACGTAATTGTTCAAAAACAAGTACAACGATACTCGTACCTAACAAGAAAACAATAGCTAGCATCGAATACAAATAAATTTTGAATGCTTTAGGTTGTTCCTTCCACTCCATGTGCTAATAAATCCTGTCTGTAATTTTGATATTAAGGTTATACCGAATCAACTTGAAGATGCAGGCTTGAGAACCTGAAAATTATCATTAATTCGAGATGCCAAAGAGCCTGCGATCTCTGGAAGAGTCACAGTAAAAAATTGGTCTATTGCTGCCTTGAAGTCCCGTTTACTTTTGAAGTAAACGTTGTTCCTCGACTTCTCATTCATTACTTTCCAAAGCCGCTCTATTGGATTGAGGTTTGGGCTGTAAGGTGGAAGATAATGCAGCTCGATATTAAGGACAAATGCCGCATCTCTGACCAAGTCACTACGGTGATATCCCGCACCATCTAAAATGATATGAAGCTTATGAGCTAACGGATAACTCTCTCTTAACTTACAGAAAAAGCGAACTATCGTTTCACTGTTAATGCTCTCATAATCATCAATAATAGTAGCTCCGATATCTGACAGGTTCAGTGCGCCAAGAATGTTCAATCGACTGCGATTTCCCGTTGTTTCAATCACTTTATCTTGACCAGTTCGTATCCAGCCATGAGATATTTTTGTTGATAGGGTTGGGTGAACAGCATCGATAAAGACTATCGATTCATCCTCGTCACAACTTGCCTTTAGCGCTTCGTAAGCATCTATGAAAGCTTGTTGTTTTGCTTCATCAAACTTATGTGGAACGCCTTTCGGTTGCTTGTAGCTAAAACCGTTATGGTGAAGCCATTTGTTCATACCAGAGACAGTGTAATCAAGTCCAAAAGTCTCTTTAACGTAGGCGACAATTTGATGAGTATGAGGATAGGTTCTCTCAGTCAAATGCTCGATTAGGTGCATGGTTTGAGTTGCAGAAAGCTTGCTTTGACTTCCGCCATTTTCAGGCTTAAGTTTTTCAGAAAGAACGTAGTCGCTAAGGTGACGTGCAACGGTGGATTCATGAATCCGAAGAGCTTGTGAAATCATGGTCTGACTCCAGCCTTCAGAAGCCAGCAAAATAGCCTTAATACGGTCGCAAACTCGACTATCACGTTCAATATCGTGCATTTGTTCGAGTTGCAGTTTCTGTTGAGGAGTCAGTGTAATTTTCATGGTTCGTAGCATGATCCTGATTCTAAAAAAATCAAGCATCTTCAATGATCACGGGTATATACCACTCATGCGAATGTGCGCCCTTATCTCAACAAGCTACTGAAAGACAAAGCACTGGTCACTCAGGCGTTCCAATCAGGTCATGATAAAGCTCAGTACATTTTAAACCCCGACACAGGAGCTTACCATCCAACTGCGCAACTTCTGATGGAGAGTGTCGTGGCTAAGCGACTTAGTACACTGATTAAGCGAAATGACTTGTTTGATGAAAAGGCCAATGCTGCGTATTGCGCTGCGGCTGGCGAGCTTCCCTACGACTTAACCAGTAAACAAATCGAAGCCGTCACAACGTGCCTAGATAATTCGGTAAGCTGTATTACAGGCGGTGCAGGAACAGGCAAGACAACGGTACTCAGAACGGCTCTCAGGGCTTACCAGCAACTCGGGTTTGAAATACACGCCGTTGCGCTCAGTGGTCGCGCTGCAATGAGACTTCATGAATCAATCGGTTTTGTTACCTCAACCATTGCCAAGTTGCTGCGTAAAGAACCCATTGAGCCAAGTGTCGATAAACCAAATCATCTATTAGTGATTGATGAAGCGAGTATGATTGACCTACCTACCATGTATCGCCTTGTGAATCACATTTACCCCTCTGTACGATTGATATTCACTGGCGATCCCGATCAACTACCACCAATTGGCTGCGGTAAGGTACTTGCAGATATCGTTGAAGCAAAAACGGTCGCCAACACCATGCTAGATATCGTCAAGAGACAAGAAGGCTCAACGGGTATCCCCGAATACTCAAAGCTCATTAATCAAGGTTTGATGCCTGACCAATTAAGCACAGGTGCAATACACTTTCACGAAACCAGTAAAACAGACATTGCCAAAGTCTGTTGCGAGCTTTACCAAGAATTCCCTGAAAGCAGTCATGTCATGGCTCCAACCAAGGCACTGGTATCAGAAATCAATATACTCATCCAGCAAGCGGTCAACCCAGACAGTGACAGCCTTGGGTTCGAAATCAATGGTGACAAGTTCTTTCTGCCACTTCGCCTCAATGATGCGGTGTTATTCACGCAGAATCATTACGACAAAGGCATTCAGAACGGCTCACTTGGCATGTTAACCAGCGTCGAACCTTCTGGTGATAGCTATGGAGAAGTCACACTGGATACTTGTGATAAGGTCGAGGTGACGCAATCCGTTCTAGATTGCATTGAGCTGGGTTACGCAATCACCTTGCACAAAGCCCAAGGTTCACAGTTCCCGCGCATCATTATCGCCCTGCAAAAAGGAAGGATAGTAGATAGAGCTTGGCTCTATACGGCAATTACGAGGGCAGAAAGTGAAACTCATATCGTCGGCAGCAGTGATGACATGAAGCAGAACACCGAAGCCCCTAGTCACTCTCATAAGCGGAATAGCTACCTGAAAGAGCTTTTGAACTAGGTATTTCAAGCTTATTATGCCCATTATGGACTTTCTATAAGTTCCAATTTAATACGCAAATAAATATATAATGCGTAATCGATATTAATAAGGGGTTATTATGGAACTTGCTGAGAATGTGCTCATCGATGATTCTGCACTCGACCTTTTCAACTTGCGTGTGGATGAGCTGACAGACGATAACGATGTTGAGGGAATGCAAAATTTCATATCAACATTTGATATGTTCACACCAGTATTTGAAGACGATTATAGAGAAGCCGAGTTTAACTATATGCTTGGCAATGCTTACTCTTTGCTTAATGTGCCGCAGCAAAAAGAGTGGTTCAGCCCTGAACTAAACAAAGTCATTATTCATTTCAAAAAAGCGCTTAGCTTGCTCAAAAAGCGTAACATCGATGATATTTATCAAATTACTCTTGAGTCTCAAATATCGACAAATTTAGGTAATTATCTATCACAGCAAGGTCGCTTTATGTGCGCCAAAAAATTTTGGCAACGTGGCATCTTATTGAATAATCAGCCCATTGCTCATACTGCTATGTATCAAAGTGAACGATATATTGCTCACTATTCACAACACGACACACCAAAAGCACATTATCACTATTATTTAGCATACCAAAGCTTAAAAAGTCGTCTAGAACTACCTAATGATCCAACTAAATTTAACGATAGTTGTTTGATTTTTGGTAATGAATGGACAGAAACTTTTAAAAGTTGGTTTGAAAAAAATTTTGATGAGAGTGAATTTGAACGGTTCTATGAACCCTATGATAAGCGCGAACTGAACGAGAAAGAGATCGACTATTTAGCATGGTGCAGTGATAGTCACTTGTTCATTGATGAACTGGAGATAAGTGAATTGAGGTATGCTAGGCACCCCGACTCTTTATCCTTACCCCCGATATCACCGAAGCTCAACCTTACTTTGTCACATAATGAGGAATTGGTTTATCACGCTAACTTTGACGAGATAAAGAACGATTTTTGCTACGCAAGGCATTTGATCTTTACAGCGTTGGATACTGATAATGATGAACAAAGTTTTTTCAATAGTACGTTCCAAAAGATCGATGATATGACTTATTGTATCGATAATATCAAAGCTCAAAACTTAAAATCAGCGTTCAAGATTCTATATTCTCTATTCGACAAAATCGCTTATTTCATCAATCACTTTTACAACTTAAATGCGCTTGAAAAAGATAGGAAAATTAGCTTTGAAAGCTTGTTCAAAAAACTTGGTTCAAATAAGCAATGGCAACCACACCCGAAACTCGCAGAAAGTAAGAACCAGTTTTTACACGCTCTGTTTTACATATTGAAAGACTTACGAGACATAAACGATCAAGAATCTGTTTCGGATTGGCTCAACCCTGAACTCACTAAAATCTGTGAGATTAGAAACTTCATTGAACATCGTTCATTTAAGATAATTGATGAACTGTACGCTGACCTCGTGTCAGCAACCAGTGTCGAGCAAATGCAGATTCAACGTTTAAAAGAAGAAAAAGAACAATACAGTAACGAATGCAAAGCGTTATTTCCATTGATTAAACAATACAAGGCCACAGAGAAGTATCAAGAGTTGGTTGATCAGAAAAATGAGTTAGAAGAGAAAATCACCAATATAGATAGTCAGTTATATGAAAAAACAAAACGCTCGCGGCATACTCTTATGATGACTGAAAAAGACTTTACTACTCAGTTAATGACACTAGCTGAGCTTGTTAGAAACTCTATTATTTACCTTTCTTTTTCTATCAATCATGAAGAGCAGAATAAGCCAAAGAACGATAACGGCTTTGTATGGAAAAGAGAAGTTCCAATTAGGTGAATTACAACCTTATGAGAAGCTCTTTAACATGCTTCTTAAATAATTCGATGGTCAAGAAAAATCATAAATGCCTAGCGAGTAGTGAGCTGTGCGAGCGTCAGGAGTGGCTTTATTATTTTACTTTACCATCATTCCCTTAAATACCCTTTTGGCAGGGTGATGGTTTCACGCAGTGAGGCCATCGCCTTGCTAAGCATTCAGGGACAAAAAAATGTACACACAATTATACATAGTGTGTACGCTTGTAAGTCTTAGTCAAAGCATTGCCAGTAAAACCCAGTCACTCACTCACTCGCTAATAGACATAGTTTTTACTGTATACTCCAGTACGGGCGGTGTTTGTTTATTCATGAGGGACCATAAGCCTATGGCGCTAGACGATCAATGTCCCAACTTCCATCATGCTGGGAGAAAAGAAAACGATCGTGAAGGCGATGTTCGCCACCTTGCCAAAATTCGATGCTCTTTGGTTTTACGCGAAAGCCACCCCAAAAGGTTGGTACTGGTATTTCACCCTTAGCAAACTTCTGTTTTAGCTCTAAAAACTTACCTTCCAACACACCTCTGGCAGAAATACGGCTACTTTGTTTGCTCGCGATTGCGGCCAACTGGCTCTCTTTAGGACGAGAAGTAAAGTATTTCATATTCTCTACGGCGGTAAGCTTTTCAGCCACACCAGTAATATGAACTTGGCGCTCTAACGGATGCCAAGGGAAGTGCAAACTAATATTGCTGTTATGCTCTAGCTGCTGGGCCTTGCGACTGCCTAGGTTTGTGTAAAACACAAAACCATCTTTGTCGACGTTTTTCAATAGAACAATGCGTTGAAACGGCATGCCATTTTCATCAACCGTTGCAACTGTCATCGCAGTCGGGTCCGTTAAACCCGCTTCAACTGCTTGCTCTAGCCACAGATTAAATTGATCAATAGGATCAGCTTTCAAATCTTTACGACGCAGCCCACCTTTGGTGTACTCACGACGAATATCAGCAAGTTCCATCTTTACTCCTTCACTCGTTTTTGTCGATTGTGCTCCCGATACTGAGGAAATACAAGGACATCATTGTGCTTGTTATCGTTGCCGCTCACAGCATCACAGTGCGTCATTTGATACCATGACACAAAAAACCAGTGAGCCGATCGTGAACTTACTCAACCCCAAAGCCCTACGTCATTTTTTACTGCTACTGTGTGCCGTTGGCATTTCAGGGCTTGCGCTTACTCATCATTACGCAACTCAATACCAACATGATCAATGGCAACAAAAGCTAGAGAGACAAGCCGCGCAAGTATCACAAGAAGTGGACTACGAACTGGCAAAGTTTGAACAGATACCAAACCTATTAAGTCACGACCCAAGACTACTCAAAGCAGTAGAGCGCGGAACGCCCTCTCAAGAGCTCAACCTACTGTTATCAGATTGGTTGAAGCAAAGTTTGGCCGATACGATTTACGTTCATGACCGCACCGGGTTAGTCATTGCCTCAAGTAACTTTCAGCAAGAAGATACGTTTGTTGGCTCTAGCTTTAGCTATCGCCCCTATTTTAAAAATGCGCGACGCGGTGAGCCCGCTCAATACGTTGGATTAGGCGTGCGCTCGAATAAACGTGGGTACTTCTTCTCATCTCCGCTGTGGGTAAATGAGGAAGTCGTTGGCGTGATCACAGTAAAAGTGAACTTGGAGCAATTAGAACAGCGCCTTTCGCAAACCACGACTGACGTACTCATTACAGATAAACACAATGTCGTGTTTATGAGCAATTTACCAGACTGGCGCTATCGTGCACTTTTCCCACTGTCATCGAGTGCAATAATTGAACTTACCGAAACGCGTCAATATGGCGATACCTTGCCCGAATATTTTGGTGAGTTGACGGCACACAGTGGTGTCACGGAGTTTGATGACAATCAATTGCTTCTATCACCAAATTACCTCGCATACGCAACACACTTATTGGATAAAGGGTTTCGCGTCGTTGCCTTAATTAACCACAACAGCGTTCTTGCCGCCGTTTTACAGGCCGATATCGTCTTCCTGATCTTATATGCGCTCATTGCTCTAATTGCGTTAGCGTGGTTCCAAACCCTAGTTAACAAAGCACGCCTTGCCCATCTTAATGTGAGCCTAGAAGAAAAAGTAGTGCAACGGACACTAGTTCTGAGTGAAGCCAACCAAAAACTACAACAGACCATCCGCCAATATGAGCAAAGCCAACAAGAGCTTAAACAAACACAACAAGAACTGACGCAAGCCGCGAAATTGGCACTGTTGGGCGAGCTATCAGCCAGTATTAATCATGAGATAAATCAGCCACTTTCCGCACTAAGAACCTATACCGAAAACTCGCAGCGTTTGTTGGCAATGGAAAAATACCCAATGGTCGCTGACAATTTGGGCAAAATGCTGACACTCAATGACACCATTTCGGAAGTCATTGCCCGCTTAAAAGTCTTTACTCGGAAAGCCACGCACGATTCACACAATGAAATCTCAGTACTGCACGACGCGGTACATACTGCCACCAGCATTTTGAGCAACAAGCTTATTAAGCAAGGAGTAACACTAAAAGTTCCGGCCATCGACTATGATGTGAAGCTGGCCATTCACAGCGTTGAATTAGAACAAGTGCTGATAAACCTCTTCCACAACGCCGCACAAGCGATGGAAAACCACTGTATCGATCCGCAAATATCCATTGCTGTTCAGTGTCATGATGACAGTTGCGACATTCTTGTTTCCGATAACGGACCAGGGATGTCAGACGAAGCCCTAGCAAAAGTGTTCGACCCATTTTTTACGACTAAGCCGGAGGGTCTTGGATTAGGTTTAACAATCTCCAAGCGGATTATAGAGAGCTATCACGGCTCCCTCTGTGCCTATAAACATCAGAACACAGAACAACAAGCAGGAGGGATGACCTTTATCGTGACGCTACCAATAGTCAATCAGAATAAACGTACCCCAGAAGTGGAAAACGACCATGAATAACCCAGTTTTCTTTGTTGATGACGAACCACACATTCGTGATGCCGTGTCTCAAGCCCTGCTGATTGAAGGTATAGACGTCACCTGCTTACCAAACGCAGTAGAAGCCTTACGCGTAATCGACTCAAATACGCCTGCGATTATCATTACCGATATCCATATGCCCGTGATGGATGGCTTGGAGTTTATGCGAACTTTGCGAAGCAAAAACGATCACTTTCAATTCATCGTACTTACTGGACATGGAGATGTGAAAACCGCGGTAGATGCGATGAAAAGCGGCGCGTACGACTTTCTAGAAAAACCGTTTTCAACGGAACAGCTCATGAAATCGCTCAACAATGCCAGCGATAAACTGAACTTGTTGCAAGAAAACATCTGGCTTAAGAAAGAGCTCGACATGCAAACTCATGTTGGTCCGAAAATGATTGGTCACAGTAAGGCCATGGTTAGTATTCGTCGCGCCTTAATCAGTGCGCCTACAAGCCAGCCGCTCATTTTTGTAGGTCAAGATGGTACAGGTCGCCGGCTCGCCGCACAATTTGCCCACGACATACATGCAACACCGGATAGTGAGCTAATCGCCGCTTCTGGTGAAGACCTCTATGAGCTTTCATTAGAAGCGCTCGACAAAGCCATACACCGCTTAAGTGAAGGAAAACGCCACTGCAGTTTGTACTTACATAGCGCAGAGCATGTATCATTTGAGCAATGGGAATACTTGTTCAAGCACCCAAAACTTGAACGTGTTTTTGGCGCGACCACCCAAGCCGAGCCGCCTCTAAAATCCCTGGCGACTCTAATTCACTTACCGACGCTCGATGAAAGAAAGGAAGATATAGGGCCTTTATACAAGCACTTTGTGCGCCACACCGCGAGCCGATATCAGTTACAGCCACCACATATCAGCCTAGAAGAAGTCAAACACCTCACCAATCTCGAATGGCCAGAAAACGTTAAGCAGCTACGCCAATTTGCTGAACTTCGTGCCCTCAAGCCAGATACTTTTAGAATGGAAGATTGGAATAGTGAGAAAAGTCTTGAAATTCAGAGTATGACTCAGCGCACAGAATACTTTGAATATTGCTTGTTATTCGATGCATTGCAAAGACATCGCGGCAGACTCAAAGAGGTTCAACTAGAATTACAGGTATCACGCAAAACCTTGTACGACAAACTAAAAAAACATCAGTTGGATAAAGCCAAGTTCAAGGCGTAATAGCTATACTCCGGCGCTAATTATGCTTTTGTTTGATTTAGAAAGTGTAAGAAAGCTCATTTGAAGAGAGAATAACCCTCTTCTCATATTTTATTAGCCGAGCATGCTGACATGATCGGTTAATAATAATAAGATCAAAAAGATAATCCGTAATTATATAAGCAGGGACTGTGATGAGCCGAGATAACTACAACAAACTCAACGATGAAGAGTTGGATTTTGTTGATGACAAAACTGCAGCATTGCTCCTCAATACCCCCAACAGCGCGCGTTTTATGCTCTGGGTTATGGTTCTATTTTTCATTGCAGCAATAGGTTGGGCATCTTGGGCTGAAATCGACAAAGTCACGGTTGGTCAAGGCAAAGTGATTCCCTCCTCACAGATACAAGTAGTCCAAAACTTAGAAGGTGGCTTAGTCAAAGAAATCTTGGTCAAAGAAGGTCAGTTGGTTGAAAAAGGCCAACAGTTACTGCTTATCGACGACACCCGCTTTCGTTCGGATTTTCGTGAACGTGAGCAACAAGTTGCCAACCTTACCGCATCTGTGCTGCAACTATCCGCTTCTATTAACAGTGTTGCCGTTAATCGTGATTTTGAAACGGAAAACTGGCGTCAAAGTGTACTACTTGATTACGGTAAACTGACCTTCCCACCAACCTTGGAAGAGACTCGACCTCAACTCACACAGCGTCAAAAAGCAGAATATCGCGAAGATCTAGATAATTTACGCAACCAACTTTCTGTTATTGACCAACAAGTGCAGCAAAAGCAGCAGGACTTGGTAGAGATCCAAGCACGAGTAAGGAACTTGCGTCAAAGCTACCAATACGCGAAAAAAGAACTCGATATCACCAAACCTTTGGCAGACGAGGGCGTTGTTCCTCGTATTGAACTGCTCAAATTACAGCGCCAAGTCAACGATACCCGTCGTGAAATGACGTCCAGTGAGCTCAAGATTCCCGTATTGCAATCAGCGATTCGAGAATCCATGCTCAACCGTATTGATGTTGCACTCAAATTCCGCTCTGAACAGCAAGAGAAACTCAACAGCGCCCAAGACCAGTTATCTGCCTTGGTTGAATCAGCGGTGGGCTTGGAAGATAGAGTAAACCGAACGGTTGTGAATTCGCCAGTAACAGGCAAAATCAAAACACTGAACATCAATACTGTCGGTGGTGTTATCCAACCTGGTATGGATATCGTCGAGATCGTACCAACAGAAGACACACTATTGGTAGAGGCGAAAATTGCGCCAAAAGACATCGCATTTTTACGCCCAGATCTTCATGCTATCGTGAAATTTACAGCTTACGACTTCACAAAGTACGGCGGTTTAGAGGGAGAGTTGGAACATATCAGCGCGGATACCACTCAAGATGAAGAAGGCAACAGCTTCTACATTGTTCGTGTACGCACCGAAAAAACAAACTTTGGTCAAGATGCAGATTTACCAATCATTCCAGGAATGACAGCATCGGTCGATATCATCACAGGGAAGCGAACCGTTTTGGAATATCTACTTAAACCGATTTTAAGTGCCAAAACGAACGCCTTGAAGGAGTAAACCACATTAAGATACTCGCGATAGGGAGTATTGAGCGATAAGTGATTAAATAAAAAGCACTTATTTCTCACTGACGAACTCTCTAGAAGAGTATACTTGTGATACGAGTCGAATATGCGATCCAATTTGCAGCGTAAAGTTACATTATTAATCAGCTTAAGTTGTTTGTCGTTCCAACTTGGTGCGCTGAACAGTAAAGAACAACGATGGGTCAATACGGTCACAGCGGTGTACGGCGAACGTGCGGGATTGCGCGTAAATACATGGCGAAAGAACCTCGACTTATTTAAACAATTAGAGACTCATGAACAGCTCGCTGGCGTTAACGACTTTTTTAATCAGCTGTATTTCGTTGACGACATAAAACTGTGGGGAAAGACAGATTATTGGGCTACGCCACTCGAATTTTTAGGGAGTAACGCAGGAGACTGTGAAGATTTCACTATTGCTAAGTACTTCTCTTTACTCGAGCTAGGAATACCAGATTCAAAGATGCGTTTAATATACGTAAAAGCCATCGAACTGAATCAGTTTCACATGGTATTAGCTTACTACCCTACCCCAAGTTCTGAGCCGCTCATTCTCGATAATATCAATCCTGACATTGTCCGAGCCTCTAAGCGTAGCGACTTGCTACCGATATACAGTTTTAATGGTACAAACCTGTGGTTGATGAAGTCATCTGCTAGCACTGGAGAGCTAGCAGGGAAAGCATCACGGTTGAGCCTTTGGAATGACTTACGCTCGCGCGAACGTAAGTTGCAGTTAAATAAACCTAAAATTAACTATGACGAGTGAGAAACATGACCCTATATAAGAAGCTTGTGGTGGGGATGGTTACGGTCTTTATACTCTTGTTGGCATCAGTATTCGTAATCCAATTCAACACGACTCGAGACAGCTTGGAGCAACAGCAACGTTCAGAGGTCAACAACACTATTAACACCGTAGGTTTGGCACTGGCTCCTTACCTAAAGGACAAAGATAAAGTCGCGGTTGAGTCCGTGATTAATGCTCTATTTGACGGCAGCACCTACTCCGTTGTTCGTCTTACAGCATTAGATTCTGACTACCAGATCGTGCGTACTTACCCAGTTAAACCAAGTACGGTGCCACAATGGTTTATCGACATGAATCTATTTAAAGCGATTCACGATAAGCGTGTTGTGACCAGTGGTTGGATGCAGCTCGCCGAAGTAGAAATCATTAGCCACCCAGGCGCAGCTTACGAGCAGCTCTGGCAAGGTTTTATTGGCTTGCTGTCTGTATTCAGTGTTATTTTTCTAGCTGGTTTAGTGGCAATTTCATACATCCTACGTCGCTCGCTAAAACCATTAACGGCCATCGTAAATAAAATGCATGAAATCGCGAATAACCAATTTGGTGAACCGCTTGCTCGTCCAAGAACCAAAGATCTTATCGCGGTGGTAGATGGCATTAACATGATGTCTGCTCAAATCGAGCTATCATTCAAAGAGCAAGCCAAAGAGGCGCAACGTCTGCGTGCTCAGGCTTACCTCGATCCTATATCTAAATTGGGTAACCGCTCATTCTACATCAACCAAATCGACCAATGGCTTGCAGAGCAAACGCAAGGGGGTATCGCGCTACTCCATGCTGAATACATTGGGGACATTTACGAGACCAAAGATTACCAACGCGCAGATGCCCACGTTAAAGAACTGTCTCAACGTTTGAAAAACACCATTGATGTACCGGGAGCCACTATTGCTCGCTTGTCTAGTGATGAGTTCGGCTTGCTTTTCCCTCATATGGATGAGAGCGAGTTACGCATTTTATCGGACAGCATCGTCAATTGTGTGAACGGCCTAAATACTGACCCAACAGGCTTAGCAAAACCTAAAGCGTCACTAGGGGTTGCACACAGCAAAGATCAGAAAACGCGCTCTGAAATCCTCTCGATGGTGGACAACGCACTATCGAAAGCCAAAGCGCAACCAGACAAGCCATACGGCTTCATTGGCAGTGATACACCTTCTAGTTTGATGGGTAAACAGCAATGGAAAGCGTTGGTTGAAGAAGCCATTCATAGTGATTGGGTTAAATTCCGTTTCCAAGCTGCGAAAAACACATGGGGTAAAGTATTCCACAACGAAGTATTTTCAAGCATCGAAAAAGATGGTGAAACGTATCGTGCGAATCAATACCTATTCGCACTAGAACAGTTAGACGCCACCAACATCTTTGACCAGTATGTCATTGAATCAATGATTAAGATGCTAGAAAGTGGTGAACTTAATGACCCAGTCGCGATTAACATCGCGCAAAGCAGCTTGTCTCAACCATCGTTTATTCGCTGGACAACTAGCATGCTGGAAAAACACGCCAAAGTGGCCTCTAAGCTACACTTTGAAATTCCAGAGGAATGCTTTATCGATCAGCCTCACCACACAGCACTGTTATGTAATGCCATTCGCCAATCAGGTGCTGAGTTCGGCGTAGATAACTACGGACGTAACTTCCAATCTTTGGAATACATCCAAGAGTTCCGCCCGAACTATGTGAAGCTCGATTACCTATTCACACACAACTTGCACGACGAAAAACAAAAATTCACGCTAACGTCGATCTCTCGTACTGCCCACAACCTTGGTATTACGACTATCGCATCGCGTATCGAAACTCAAATCCAGTTGGATTTCCTCACTGAACACTTTGTTGAGGTATTCCAAGGATTCATCGTCGACAAGGAATAAAAAGGTTTATCAACGATGAAAGACCCTTTACTGAATTCGCTCATCTACGTTAGCCGTTACTATGGGTTAGCTAACTCGCCAGAAGCGCTAGTCAACGGACTACCGCTATCTGACGGTAAACTGACCCCATTTTTGCTACCAAGAGCAGCGGAAAGGGCCGGATTGGTTGCCAAGGAAAACCGCGCAGAGCTGGAGAGCATCTCCAGCCTAATTCTGCCGGCAATCTTAGTTCTTAAAGGCGGTGACTCTTGCGTTCTCAACAGCATCAATATGGAGAAACGCGAGGCCGAAGTCACCACCCTAGAAAGTGGAATGGTGCCGATCTCTATTCCATTAGAAGACCTACTTGAGCAATACACTGGTCGGTACTTTTTAGTTAAAAAGCAATTCCGTTTCGATGAGCGCTCTCCCGAAGTGCTCAAAACCAACGAAGGCCACTGGTTCTGGTCAACCTTGTGGCAGTCAAAACGCATCTACCGCGATGTTTTAATCGCATCACTTCTCATCAACCTCTTTGCGGTTGCCGCTCCGCTATTCACTCGCTTGGTGTACGACAAAGTGGTTCCGAATCTTGCGTTTGAAACCCTATGGGTACTAGCAAGTGGCATCTTTGTCGTGTTCCTGTTCGACTTCATTCTCAAGTCGCTGAGAAATTACTTCATTGATGTGGCGGGCAAGAAGTCTGACATTCTGATTTCATCCAAACTGTTCAGCAAAGTGATGGGGATTAGAATGGAATCGAAGCCGCCTTCGGTCGGTGCCTTCGCTCGCCATTTACAAGAATTCGAATCTATTCGAGAGTTTTTTACTTCAGCGACCGTCAGTGCTCTCATTGATTTGCCTTTTGCCATTTTATTCTTAGTGATTATATGGCTAATGGCTGGCGATCTTGTGTATGTACCGATGGTGGGCGTGGTCATTTTGATTATTCACTCGCTACTGATACAAGGGCCGCTGCGCCGCTCCATTGAGGAGGGTTCACGCCTAGCATCGCAAAAATATGCCAATTTGATAGAGAGCTTGGCTGGGTTAGAAACCGTAAAAATGCTCAGTGCGCAAAGCCAATTCCAATACCGCTGGGAAGAGGCAGTTGCGCACATGGCGAACTGGAATATAAAAAGCCGCCGAATTACGGATAGCATTCAAAACGCGGCAGGTTTTGTGCAGCAAAGTAGTAACGTAGGGATGATCATCCTAGGCGTTTACTTGATTGCAGAGGGCGACTTAACCATGGGTGGTTTGATTGCCGCAACCATGCTTAGCGGCCGCGCGATTGGTCCTTTGGTTCAGTTATCCTTACTCTCTACGCGCTACAACCAAGCGAAGTCTTCTATGACAATTATCAATCAAGTCATGGAAATGCCGGATGAACAAGAAGAAGGTAAACGTTACATTCACCGTCCAATAGTACAAGGCAAAATTGAACTTGAACGCGTGACCTTCCACTACCCAGATTCACCGGTGGCGTCGATTCGAGATTTGAGCTTGACCATTAACCCAGGCGAAAAAGTAGCGATCATAGGCCGTATCGGTTCGGGTAAAACCACGTTAGAGCGTCTCATCATGGGCTTGTATCAGCCGACGGAAGGTCATGTTCGCATTGATGATACCGACATCGCACAGCTGCATCATGTCGACATTCGCCGTAATATTGGTTGTGTGCCGCAAGATTCGAATCTGTTCTTTGGTTCTATCCGCGACAACATTACGCTAGGTCGCCCATTAACCGATGACCGTGACGTACTAGACGCAGCGAATCGTGCCGGTGTTACTGCGTTTACGCAATCTGACCCAGCGGGCTTAGAACGCCAAGTTGGTGAAGGTGGAGCAATGCTTTCGGGTGGTCAACGTCAAGCAGTCACGATCGCTCGTGCATTTTTGGGTCGTCCTCCTGTTCTACTAATGGATGAACCAACCAGTGCGATGGATAATCGCTCAGAGATGCACATTAAACATCAATTAGCACAGTTGAAACCTAGTGAAACGCTGATTCTGATTACGCATAAAACGTCTATGCTCGACATCGTTGATCGCGTAATTGTGATGGAAAAAGGCAGCATCATTGCAGATGGCCCTAAAGCGCAAGTGCTGAACGATTTGAAACAAGGCAAAGTGCGTGCGGTTAGCTAGCCTGAATTCACATTGATAAAAGACAAGGGCCCCGTTTAACTTGTGTTTAACGGGGCTTATTTTATTGGGAGCCCGAGATATTTAAGTTCTTCAAGCGCGACCCAAACGAGTACAAGGCCAACAATCACGAATAAAATCATAATCGCCTTTTCATCTTCTTCCATTTTTCAACGCCCTAAAAGCTATTTCAATTAATACACCTTAGGTTATCAGGACAAAAGTCATATTCAGCTCGTTTATAAGGAACTAGCGTCATAGAATGTCGGATATGGGATACAGCTCAAAGATTGCTCTTTTCAAAATCACGTCAGCTTTGGTTGAATATAAGTAATAAAGCCAAAGAGTTCGCAATGCTCACTAAGTCTTTGATTAACCAATATAGTACTCTGTAGTACCTCAACACAGAGACAAATGGTGTAAAGAAAAATTGTGATTACTTACAGCAAAAAATCAGCTATAAAAGCCGCTTTCTAGATATCGTCGAGATGAAGAAATGAATGATTGGATCCAATTAGAGCAAGTGAGCCAGTATTTCACTACGGGCTCCCTCGGTTACAAACTATTGATGGGCATTTTTGTCCTGATCGCGTATCGCATCCTGAAGAGGATTGTAAATAGAGCCATCCTAAATTTGGCAACAACGAAAGGTGTAAAAAAGGCTCGTTTGAGTTTTATTCAGCGCTGTTTCAATGTCGCGCTGCTATTTTTGACCGCCTCTATTTTTGCCATTATCACAGGTATTGGCTATGGCGATGTGTCTTTGTTCCTATCGTCCATTTTTGCCGTATTAGGTGTGGCGTTTATTGCGCAGTGGTCAATTCTGAGCAACATCACTGCCAGCTTTTTGATCTTTTTTGTCTTCCCATACCGAGTGGGTGACCGAATTAAAGTCGTAGATAAAGATGAAGACATCTGCGGTGAGATTCAAGAAATCAGTATGTTTCACGTGTTAATTAAGCACGACAACGGAAACTTAATCACTTACCCAAACAATCAGATTTTGCAAAAAGCAGTGCTAAAGCTGGCGAAAAACAAGCCAGAGCCAAGTAAAGTAAAATCTCGGATTTATACTCGCAGAAAGAAATAACCCACTAAAAAGCCGATGTATCTACATCGGCTTTTTAATGCACTTCTTTTTAAGTTTTAGTGTTGACCTCAACTTAACTTGAGGTTTTAGCCTTAGTCGCACGATTAAAAATCAACAATGAAAAAAGGAACCATTGTGTCCAAAATTGCGATTATTTATTTCTCTAAAACCGACGTTACTGGTCAGCTTGCTCGCGCGATTGCCGCAGGCGTTGAACAACAAGGCATTAAGCAGCAAGATGACTGTGAAATCCTCTCTCACCGAATTGAAGGCAATGAGATTATTGAGGGACGTTTTGTGAACCCTAAACTAATGGATGAACTTGCTGAGTGTGATGCGATTATCTTTGGCTCACCGACCTATATGGGCGGTGTAGCAGCGCAGTTTAAAGCATTTGCAGATGCAAGCAGTGAATCTTGGTATTACCAAAAATGGGCGAGCAAAATCGCGGCTGGCTTTACCAGTGGTGGGGCAATGAATGGCGACCAATCTTGCACATTACAATATCTACAAACGCTCGCTAACCAACACGGCATGATGTGGATCGGGTTGGATAAGATCAGCAATTCTGGGGAGCAAAACCTGAATCGTTATGGTGTACAAGGTGGTATTGTTGCACAAGGTGGTGAAGGTGGTCAGTTGCATGCTTCTGATGTTGCAACGGCGGAGTATCTTGGCAAACGAGTCGCTATGCTCGTGAATAAGCTATCCACTCGCTAACAATAAAAAGAAGCCCCGTAAGATACATCTTCGGGGCTTCATATTTATCGCTTGTTTTGAGCGCTACTTCTTGATGTAGAGGTCTTTCGAGTAGATACGACCTTCTACGTTGTTCTTGGCAAAACCGCCAACCGTAGGACGAACCAAACGTGCTTGCATGTAGTAATAGATTGGCGCGATAGGCATATCTGTCGCCAGCAACTGTTCAGCTTGGTCGTAAAATCCTTGGCGTGCTTTCTCATTGGTTGCAGCCAATGCACTGTTCATCGCGTTGTCGTACGCTTCACTGCTGTAACGTGCAAAGTTACCCGAAGAACCTGAGCGAAGTAAGCTCAGGAAAGTAGACGCTTCATTGTAATCACCACACCAGGAAGCGCGCATCACATCGAAATTGCCTTGTTTACGCGCCACTAAGTACGACTTCCACTCTTGGTTTTCTAACTCCACGTGTGCACCGAGATTTTTTTGTAGCATCGACGCTATCGCAACCGCGATCGATTTGTTTGCCTCACTGGTGTTGTACAGCAATTTAAAATCGAGCGGCTTGTCTTGGCTGTAACCCGCTTCTTTTAACAACTGACGCGCTTTCTCGTCACGTTGTTGCTGACTCCACTTACTGTATTCAGGCGGCGTCGCATCAAACCCTGCGGTGTACTGATGCGCAAAAGTATAAGCAGGAAGGTTACCCACTTGCGTGACACCATTCGTAATCACATCGCGCATGATGGAGTACGACACCGCTTGACGCACTCGCACATCATCAAATGGCGGACGAGTGGTATTGAACGCGTAGTAATACGTACACAATAATGGCACCACCGTGTAAGCCTGCTTGTAATCTTGTTTAAGCTTCTGCGCCATATGAGTCGGCACATCTGACGTGATATCCAGCTCTCCTGCCGCATAGCGATTGATAGACGCGTTTTGGTTTTCAAACGGAATGTAAGTCACTCTGTTTAGATGCGTATCTGCGCTGTCCCAGTAACTTGGACTCTTAACCAGTTCAATGCGCTCATTCACGACCCACTTATCCAATGTGAATGCACCGTTGCTAACAAATTGGTCTGGATCGCTCCACGGCTTGTCGCGGTTTTCCACTGTCGCTTGATGCACTGGCATCATGGACGTGTGCCCAGTCATAGCAACAAAGTACGGCACTTGACTGTCCAACTCAAAACGTAGGGTGTATTTATCCACTGCCTTGATACCGAGATCGTCCAAAGGCTTTTTGCCCTCTGCTACATCGGCGATGTTTTTGATCTTGGTGAGTTTGAGATACCAAACATTTGGAGAAGCGGTTTTCGGATCTACCGCTCGGCGCAGTGAATAGACAAAATCATCCGCTGTCACAGGCTCGCCATTCGACCATTTCGCGTCTTTGCGCAAGTGAAAAGTAAAGGTTTGGTTGTCGTTGGTTTCCCATGATTCTGCCACACCGGGAATAATGTTTCCGTCACGATCTTGAATCACAAGCCCTTCAAATAAGTCACGAATCACATGCATTTCTGGCAGACCTTCGGCTTTCGCTGGGTCAAGCGTCGCCGCCTCTGCGTCATTCGCACGTACTAAATGCTGTTCTGCGGCAAGTTGAATGCCTTTAGGTAAGGTCTCCGCAGCAACTGATGTAGCAAGAAAAGGGGTGAATAAAGAGGAAATCAGCAACGCCGTTGAATGTTTTTTAAAATCCATATCTTTTTTCGTTCTCCTAACGCGTCTTGTGAAGCAAGTGCCACAATTAACATTTCAACCGTTGACGAGTTTAAACGGTTCAGTTTAGCTAGGTGTAATTAGCTTAGATATTGATACTACTTCATCAATCAGGAGATTACGGTGAGTCTAATTCCAAGAACGGAAAGAGCGGCATTTTTAATTCGGCCAACATCATACGGTCAATCCGTGCTTGGTGCGCCATTACTGTATTTTCCGGCTCAAGTCGAAAGTGCTTCGCGAGGTTTGATTTTGGCAGGCACTCACGGGGACGAGACGGCCTCGATTGCAGGTTTGTCCTGCGCGCTAAGAAGCTTGCCTGCTGATAACTTACGACATGATGTGATTCTGTCAATGAATCCGGACGGCAACCAACTAGGCACACGCGCAAATGCAAACCAAGTGGATCTCAATCGCGCGTTTCCAACCCAAAATTGGACTGAGCATGGCACAGTGTATCGATGGAGCTCTCACACACCCGTTCGAGACGTACAGGTGAAAACTGGCACTAAAAACCAACTAGAGCCTGAAGTTAGCGCATTAATTAACTTGATTGAACTGCGCAAGCCAAAGTTTGTGGTGTCGTTTCATGAACCGCTTGCGTTTGTGGATGATCCCAAACATTCCGACCTTGCCAAATGGCTCGGCGAGCAGTTTCAACTGCCAATCGTTGACGATGTCGACTACGAAACACCCGGCTCATTCGGCACTTGGTGTAGTGAACGTGATTTACCTTGCATCACGTTGGAGTTACCAGCGATTTCTGCCGATCTCACCATTGAAAAACATCTCTCTGCTTTTATTGCTTTGCTGAGGCACGATCCGGATCTCTAGTCCGCTGTTAAACAAGCGATCATGTGAGGATCTGTTTGATGTCGGTACTGATATCGCTGATCAACTGACGGGCACTGTCGTCTCTTTGCTGAACCAAGATGATAAACAGCAAATCGGTGATCACGTTTTGCGCGGTACGCGAAGCAATGGATGAGCTGCGATGTTCCGTTTCATTGGCAATCGTATCAAACGTAATATCGGCAATACCGCGCAAGCGACTTCTTCCAGGCGCAGATAACGCAATCACCTTCGCGCCCTGCTCTTTTGCCGCTTCTGCCGCGACGAGAATTTCTTTGCGCTCACCCGAAAACGAGATTGCGATCTGAACATCTTCTGGAGAGAGCGTGCGGGCAACAGCAATCTGCACGTGGCTGTCTTGTTCAGAAAGCGCCGTAATACCAAGTTTAAGCAGTTTAAAGCTTAAATCCTTCGCGGTCAGTGCAGAGCCCCCAATCCCGACCACTTGCACTCGACGCGCTTCACTCAACCATTTCACCGCTTGGTGACACGCTTCGTAAGACAGCGTATTGGTGGTTTGAAACATAGCGTCGGTTTTCGCTTTCACCAGTTTCTGTGAAATAACCGCAATGGGGTCGTCAGCCAAAATATCACTGTGCAGCGGTGTCGACTGCATCGCATGCTTACGGCCAATCTCTTCATTCAGAGCTAATTTAAACTCGCTGTAACCTTTAAAGCCGATACGCTGAGTAAATTTCACAATGCTCGATTGACTCACTTTTACTTGCGCCGCAAGTTCTTGGCTAGTGAGCAGCGCCGCCTTTTCTGCGTTTTCAACAATCCAATCGCCAACCAAACGACCACTTTGCGAAAGCTGAGTACGCCTCGCGACTATCCTATTGATAACTGACACAACAAAAACCTCAAAAATTTTAAATAAATTATTCCAAAACAGAAATAATAGGCGTTTGATTTAACCCCCTGATTATTCTAACCAAGACAGTTAATCCCGGATGTAATAGACGTATATTTTCTCTCATTATTCCAAATTTCTCCTGCATAAAGAATAACCTCAAGTGTGATTTTTATCACCAAACCTGAATATTTTATTCCATAAAATCGCCCTCAGATTGAACATTACAAAGAGTGCAAAACATGAAAATTGATTTAAGCAGATTGGTGACAGAAAGCCGTAACCCAGCCAGTGCCGAGATCGATACGCTTTCGACAATCGAGATGCTGCAAGTCATTAATGAAGAGGATCAAAAAGTCCCGCTCGCGGTAAAAGCGGTGCTACCACAAATTGCAGAGACAGTTGACGTAATTACCCAAGCTTTTGCAAATGGTGGCCGTTTAATTTACATGGGAGCTGGTACGTCAGGTCGCTTAGGCATTCTTGATGCAAGCGAGTGTCCTCCTACCTACGGCACGCATCCAGATATGGTGATTGGCTTAATTGCTGGTGGACATCAAGCAATTTTAAAAGCGGTAGAAAACGCAGAAGACAACGCGAAAATGGGTCAAGACGACTTAAAAGCACTTCACCTCACCAAGCATGACGTGGTTGTAGGCATTGCAGCGAGTGGCCGTACACCTTATGTACTAGGTGGTTTGGACTACGCTAAATCCATCGGAGCCACGACCGCATCTATCGCCTGTAATCCAGAATGTGCCATGGCAGAAGCGGCCGACATCGCGATTCTGCCGATAGTTGGCGCAGAGGTTGTCACTGGATCTTCTCGCATGAAAGCCGGCACCGCACAAAAACTGGTGCTAAACATGCTCACGACAGGCGCAATGATTCGTAGCGGTAAGGTATTTGGCAACTTAATGGTGGATGTAGAAGCCACTAACGCCAAGCTCATACAACGCCAAACCAACATTGTTGTGGAAGCAACCGACGCATCAAAAGAAGAAGCAGAGCGAGCATTAAATGCCTGCGGTCGCCACTGCAAAACCGCCATCTTAATGATTTTGGCCGATTTGGATGCCGAACAAGCCAAATCACGCCTCGCCGCGCACAACGGCTTTATTCGCGCAGCACTAAATAATAACTAAATAATCCGAGTTCTGAAGGATAGACCCTATGGCAAAAATAACTTCAAACACAGTATCGCAGTTGCTGTCCGCAGTGGGTGGCAGTAGCAACGTAAGCAAATGTGGTAACTGTATGACGCGTTTGCGTTTATCGCTCGCCAACAATGGCTTGGCTGATCAATCAGTTATCAAGCAAATTCCCGGCGTAATGGGTGTGGTGGAAAGCGATGAGCAGTTTCAGATCATTCTCGGTCCCGGAAAAGCTCAACAAGCGGCTGAGATGATGAATCAATTGATCGACAGCTTAACCTCTGGTGACAGTGAAGAAGCAGATATGCCGCAACAAGATCTTTCTGCCGTCGCAGCCGAGCAGAAAAAGCAGATGAAGAGCAAACAAACCAGTGCGGTTCAGCGTTTTTTAAGCAAGTTTGCCACTATCTTTACGCCGTTGATCCCTGGTTTTATTGCCGCTGGTTTGTTGCTAGGTTTTGCGACGTTATTGGAACAAATGTTTGTTCTCGACCAGACACCAAGCCAGTTTATGTTGGATTTGATCGCCTACATGAAAGTCTTTGGTAAGGGTCTGTTTGCTTTCCTAAGTATTCTGATTGGTTACAACGCGCAGCAAGCGTTTGGCGGCTCTGGTGTTAATGGTGCCATTCTCGCCTCTTTGTTTGTGCTGGGTTACAACCCAGAGGCGACATCCGGCATTTACTCTGGCATGAACGAGTTTTTCGGCTTTGCGATTGATCCGCGCGGCAACATTATCGGCGTACTTTTGGCAGCGATCATCGGTGCACAAGTCGAGCGTAAGGTTCGTCAATACATGCCTGATGATCTGGACATGATCTTAACGTCCGTTATCACTCTATTGATCATGGGTGCGGTAACCTTCTTGCTCATCATGCCGATCGGCGGCGAGTTATTTAAAGGGATGTCTTGGTTGTTCCTCAACTTAAACGATAACCCATTAGGCGCTGCAATCTTGGCAGGTTTGTTCTTAATTTCTGTGGTATTTGGCATCCACCAGGGTTTTGTTCCAGTGTACTTCGCATTGATGGAAGCACAGGGCTTTAACTCGCTATTCCCTATCCTGGCAATGGCTGGTGGCGGTCAGGTTGGCGCGTCAATGGCGCTGTATTTCAAAGCCAAAAAAGACGCTCTACTGCGCACTCAAGTTAAAGGCGCTATTATTCCGGGTCTTCTAGGCATTGGCGAACCATTGATTTACGGCGTGACATTACCACGCGTAAAACCATTCGTTACCGCTTGTATTGGTGGTGCTGCGGGCGGCTTCTTTATCGGTTTAGTTTCTTACCTTGGCTTACCAGTTGGTCTTAATACGGTGTTTGGCCCGTCCGGCATCGTGGCGATTCCTCTCATGACATCTGAAAATGGCATCTTCCCGGGCATGATGGTGTTTGTTGCCGGCCTGCTTATCTCTTACATCGTCGGCTTCCTCGCGACTTACTTCTTTGGCTGCAAAGACGTCGATTTAAGCTAAATCATTCTTCCCCTATAGGAATGGACTAGCTCGCGCCCTTGGCAAACAAGGGCGCACCCTCTCTCTACTTCACGACAATTTTTCTTATTCCGTTACTCGGAAGGGGCTTTGTCGTACCTAAAACAATAGAAATGAAAGGTCGTTAATCATGAAAAAGCACATTTTGGCTCTACTTCTCCCAACATTGATGGTATCAAACGCAATGGCAGCGCAGCTGTATCAAGCGGAAGATGGGTCAGTTTTAAATATTTACTCTCGTCTTGGTTTCAATGTCACCAGTAAAAATGATGAGCACGGCGATGCAAATGGCGAGTTTGATGGCCGTATTGGTTTAAACGGTTCACAAACCATCAACGAGTACGCGTCGATCATCGGCCAAGCGCAATACCAAGTGGGTGCCGCTGAATACGCAAACCAAGTAAACGACAAACCGTCTCTGACCGCACGTTATGTATGGGCGGGTATTGATGCGAAAGATTATGGTCGCATTACTGGTGGTCGCGTGGCATCTGGGTTGATTATGTTTACCGACATTGGTGATGTGTTCGCCTCTTCCGATGTTTCTATGGCGCGCCAAGCGAATAAAGTCGACAAAACCGCGACGCAAGTTTTCCGTCAAGATGGCACGCTGCAATATCAAAACAGCCTAGGTAATTTCGACTTTTCTGTCGCGTACATTTTAGGAAACAACACTTCTGAGCTCGACTACGGTTACAACGCTGCACTGCGTTATACGCTAGACATGGGGAATTTGGGTACCTTGGCACCAGTGATAGCGATGCAGAAGAATAAAGGTGATGCACGTGAAAGCAACGACACCGATTACACATTCTGGGGCGCAGGTACGCGTTACTACCTAGGTGATTTGATGTTGGGTGCGTTGTACTCGGAAGATGAACTAGAGGGCTATTACTCACAAACCAGTACCGACAAAGTGATGGAACTAACGGCGGTTTACAGTGTAAATGACAAATGGGTACTGCGTGCTGGTTATCGTTCTTTAGAAAACAGTGATGGTGACGAGCTAGAGCTGAAAGATACAACGCTAGAAGTACAATACAAACTGACGCCTCGTTCTTCTATCTACACAAACTACGTTGATCGTAACGGCTCGCGTGGCTACAGCAATGGACAAGAAGTCTCGTTTGGCGGTGCGCACGCAGACGAAAGCTACTACCACTTAGGTCTACGTTACGAGCTGTAAGCACGATACTTAATGTAAGTTAGCTGAATCCATGGGCTTCTTCTGTGTCCGGTCAGTAGTTATTGCCTTTAATGCTGATTTGAAGAAGCTCACCCTCGCCATATGTTTTCTTCGTTACCTGTTTTAACAAACACGCCTGCATCAGGGAAGCTGGTGACAGTAGCTAACAATTTTCCATCAACAAAGTGCAATGCCGCATAATCGTGAATGCCATAACAAGTGATGCTCGGTTGAGAACGAGCAAAGGCTTGGAAAACCTCGAACTTCTCACCTACATGAGAAAAATGCGCCGCAGCCAAACCGTCAATAAATCCAAGACAACGCATAACTTGGTATGCTTCGGGATCACTGTCTGTCACCGCAAACTCAAACCAACAAATTGCACCAGCGCTCATGCCACAAATGATGATGCCTTGTTCATAACACTGCTTGAGTATTCTATCGATTCCCCATTCGCGCCAAATGGCCAACATCGAACGCGTATTACCGCCACCGACGTAAATGATGTCTTGTTCAAATAGCGTTTCTTTCCAACCAGCTTCAAACTTAAACAGCGGAAAATGGGTCACGCTTTCACTAAGCTTCGCATCGTAAAAACGTTCAATCACTTCATCGGCATCTCCCGTGGCTGTAGGTAGAACACAAATGTTTGGATTCTCCTTACCAGACAAAGACAAAATGTATTGATCGAGCGGGCTCGGATTCTCTCCCATCATCCAGCCCCCACCGCCAATCGCAATACAGTGTTTTCGCATTCCTTTGCTTCCTCAATTGTTGCTAAGTTTGTTGTCGCTATTCTCCGACAGAATATATGTTCCTAAAGTGATCAATGAACGCTCGCGTTCTTCTTGGTAAGTGCTCACGTTTTGGGTAAAGCGGCAAAATCGCATCCGTTTGCCATTCTGGCAGCAAACTCACGAGTTGTTCTTTTTGTGCAGGGTCGAGTTTAGCCAGTGCAAATTCATCTAACATGGCTACACCACAGCCAGTCAAAGTAGCATCCAACATGGACTGGACAAGATTAAAACTCAGCGTACTTTCTAACTCAATGCTGCACTGCTGTTGAGTTTGCTTATGCGTAAACGTCCACTTGTCTAACACCAAGTCACGACTTTTATAAAGGATGTGCTCTAAGTCACCAAGCTCCTCTGGCGTACTTACATTTGGTTTATCAGCTAAATACGAGCGATGAGCGATCGGTTTACAGTGTAAAGTGCGTAGCTGATGGCCGACGTATCCCTCTGGGGGAGTATCGGTAAAGTAGAATGCGATATCAAACCCAGCCTCAATCAAGTCGAGAGGTGTCTCTGTGAAGATCACTTCAACACTCACTTGTGGATGTTGCAATCGAAACTCGATCAATGTTTGGCTGAGTAACGCAGCTCCGAAAGAAGCGGACGCCGCTATTCTCAATTTTCCCGATACGATCTCGTTTGCCATGACTTGCTCATTGATCTGCTCAGCGCCTTCGAGCAGTTGCTTTACCTGCTGATAAAACCGCAAACCATCGTAGGTCAAATTAAACTGGCGCGTAGTTCGCTGAATAAGCTGCACCGACAATATGTCTTCAAGCTGTTTAAGTTGCCGACTTACATGCGCATTCGAACAATTCAGGCGCTTTGCTGCGCCAGCAATACTTCGCTCCTCGCACAAAGCGACGTAAAGTGGTACGTAGCTGAGCCATTTTATTTCCATACAGTAATTCTGAATCTCTAAAATCAAACTACTGGAAATAATAGAAAGCCTCTAAACTCTGTACAACCTAAATTTGAAAGGATGAGTTATGAGTGTTTTCGACACGTGGTTAAAAGCTCAAGTCATTAAAGATCACATCACTAATCCCAATATCATCGTTGGCGATTACAGCTATTACTCGGGCTTCTATCATCAAAAAAGCTTCGAAGAGCAAGCAGTACGCTACTTGTTGGGTGACCCCGTCACACTTCAAGAATGGCAAAGTAGAGAACCCGATAGCATCGACAAATTAATCATTGGCAAGTTTTGTTCCATCGCTTCTGGAGCCACCTTCATGATGGCAGGAAACCAAGGTCATCGCATTGACTGGATTTCGACCTTCCCCTTCTCTCCTGAAGAATTTGGAGAAGGCGTACAAGACGGTTTCGAGCGTGCCGGAGACACGGTGGTGGGGAACGACGTTTGGATTGGCAGCGAGGCGATGATCATGCCCGGAGTAAACATCGGCGATGGAGCCGTCATCGGAGCACGCACCGTAGTGACGAAAGACGTCCAACCTTATTCGGTGGTGGTTGGAAACAACCAAGTCGTACGTCAACGATTCAGCGATAAAGAGATTGAAACTCTACTCAATATCCAATGGTGGAACTGGCCAATAGAACACATTAAACAAGCAATGAAAGTAATGTGTAGCAGCCAAGTCGGTGCGCTTGCGGACTACTATCAAGAGCACATTGTCGATTTGTAGATAAACAAAAGCCCACACATCTTGTTGCGACGTGTGGGCTCAGTGAGTAAGAAAGCTTAAACCGCAGCGACGTCCTCTTCTTCCAAGTTCGCCGAGACTTTAATTTCGTATTGATTGAAACGGAACGAACAACCGCCATGAGTACGCTTTGTCGTTACTTGCTCGTCGCCAAACTGTACCGTCACGCGAGTGAAGACACGCTCTTTGGCTTCGACAATATTTTCTTCTAACGCGACTTCAAAGTCATGTTCCGTTTGTTCTAGCTTTTGCTTTATCGCTTCAAGCTGCTCGTTGTTTTGTGTTTTCATCACATCAATCTGAGCTTGTTCTTCGTCGGTACGTTCGGCTTTAGGACGTTTCTTAAATTCGAGCTCTTTACGAATCACATCCATCGTGCCTTCTTGAGCGCGTTTGTATTGATCTTTGAGCTCTGCTAATCGCTCCTTAAATGCAGAATAGCGCGCGAACGCTTCTACCTTAGTGGCGGTGTCGCCTTCTACGCCCAATTGTAAGCACACCACCTTGTCACCGACTTTTGCATCTCCGCCGCTGAGCGTACCGTTCCTACCGTTCGCATCCAGCACCGTCAGATTGCGCCCACAAACAATATCGTTATTCATGCTGTGCACCGCCAACTCAATATCTTCGCCGGCTTGCAAATCACAATATTGGGCGTAGCTGGCACGAATCGAACCTTTGGCTTTGACGTGACAACTCTTTGGCTGGCCATCACTCACGGTGTGGCCAATGATCCCTTTACCAACTTGGATGTCGTCTTGCGCTTGTACGTCAGCCGATTCAATGAAGCCGCCTACAGTAATAGAACCCGTCGCTTTAACAATCATGCCAGATTCAATGTTGCCACCGATAATCACATTCCCTTTGAATTTCACGTGGCCTGTATTCACGCCAACGCTATTGAGGCAGAGTGCGTTATCAACTTCGATGGTTTTGTCTTTAATCAGAGGCGTACCGGATACCGATGCAATCAATAGGTTTGGGTCTTGCTTGCTTATCTCGGTGCCCTTGCCTGGCTTCATTGGGCTGTCTTTTCCGGCTTGTGGAGGAATCACTCGCCCTTGAACAGTAAAACCAGGCGTACCTTTGGTCGCAGGCGTGCGGCGCATCACCTCATCGCCTACGTCAACCGCGATAGTTTCACCGAGGTTACGTAAATCAATTTTGTCGCTAGCAGATTGGCCGTCTTTGGGTTTGAGGATGCGTTTGGTGATGTCTTTAACAAGAGGAGTAAAAAGAGCGTCTTTGCCTTTGATAGGTTGCTTACCAACCGCTACAGGTTGAGAAAAAGTTTCGCCGGGTTTGAGCTGAGTGCTGACAACCAACACTTTCTTCAAAGCCAGTTTGTTGATGCCTTTCGAAACTCGCGCTTGAGCAAGGGCTTGAACAATCTCGGGGCCACGTAAACCTCGGCCTCCGTACGCGCCGACAACGTTCATACTGGCGAGCATGTCATTATTCGATAATTCAACCTCAACTTGCGCGTTGCGTTTTTCCGCAATGACGATGCCTTCGTAGGCCTCGGCTTTACGTTCTTTGGCGCAGTTAATGAATCTCACGACTTCCCCCTCAACAACAAACATCTTTTCAGCGTTCATTGCGACGAGCTGCTCGTTTAATTCATTTTGATTTAGCTCACCACCGAGGTCCACTTCTCCCGGAAGACGGGCTATCACCTTGGTCTTATCTTCAGATAACTCAAGACACAGCTTCCACATACCCTTACCACTTTGCTTCCCATCAACACTTTCAGTCTAACCAAATCCGTTTTCTGAACAAACCTCGCATTTCTTATTATAGGGCTCACGTCACTAAAGAAAGTAATCCATCAATAACGGTTAAACAGCATATTAAGAGAAAACTCGATTTAACCTAAAGCTCAATCAAAATACACGCTGAAACAAAAAGGAGCTGGATTTACAGTGTAAAATCAGCTCCCAATAATTTCATTTACAGTGTAAATTTCCCTTTATTGTTTACAGTGTAAATCGCTCCAAATGTGTCTTACTTCGTCCCTTAACTGCTGTTCAACTTGCCTTCTTCCAGGTAAACCAAATTGCTGAGCACATTCAGTCCAACTACGGTTAAGAAAAAGCTTACTGATCATCAAGTCGGAAGCGGAGTTCAAACCTAAGTTAAGTAACCACTGCTGAAGCCACACAGACACAGACTCATAACTGTTACCACCATCAGCATAACATTCAATTAGTAATAACTTAGCGGGATGAAGTGGACTCATTCCCAAAGGTTGCGGCAATAGAGCTCGAAAAATAGGGGCTTCTAATTTTGGATAGACGTCAGCCACATTGTTAGACAACATTTCTTCAAATAGCGCCTGAGATTGGTCGACCCAAGCCGTCTGTTGGGAATCACAAGGTTTGACCATCAAGACTGAATAACAACCGCTAGCAGCATCGCGCATTGACCCTAAGCGAATTGTACGGAAGTTCGATTGTCGCCAGAAATAGAGCAACTCTTCCGTCGCACCAAAACTCGTGGATAAGTAGGCAATGTGTTTAGCAGCCATTTGCTCAAGTTGCTGCAGAATTTTTTGACCAATGCCTTTGCCTTGCAATGCTGGATGAACCGCAATTCTCATGACTCGCAGCGTCGATAGATTCGCGACATTCGGGAATCCTAGGTGGTTTGCAATCGTAATTGGGGCTAAGTGTCCTTTAGGACGACGCTTACCAAGCTGGATTTCTTCAATCAATTCATCGTCAAGGCCCCCCTCTTCGACCGCTAATATCACCCCCACAACCGCATTATCTTGCTTAGCAAAATAGAGCTGACTGTTGTCGTCTTGCAAAAGGTGAATCAAATCATTCGGCGAGGTCTGATAATGAGCATTCACCAAAAGAGCGAAGCACTCACGCAGCAAACTAGGCTGCGATATCAAATTGTTCTTATCGGCTTTAGAAAGGGAAATTGAGTCGACCTGTTTAAGTTGATGGTGCGTTAACTCCGCATCCAACAAAAACGCGTCATAGAGCCATGATTCAAGCGCATCATTCATGCTCCAGCGGATGGGCTGTGTCATGTGCCATGTTTTCATTCCCGAACGCTGTTTCTGAAGCCAATCAACAAATTTAATCGTAAAGCCCCGGCCACAACCTTCATAACCATGAACAGTCGTAGAAAAAACGAGTCGATGATAATGTTCGGTAATGCTTTTGAGCATAGGAACTGGAATTGCAGCCGCTTCATCGACAAGTAACAAATCACATTCAGCTCTGCTCGATAGAAGTTCGTCAGGAGCAATGAATTGAATGGCTCCCTGCCCTGATTCTAATCTGTCCTTCCTAATACGCTGCGCATTAGGAAGTAGCCGCAAAGCATGTTGGTAAACAGGCTCAACGGCTTTTATAGATGGTGCCGTAATTAAGATTCTAAGTGGCTTCTGCTGTAATAAGCTCGCACACGCAATGCCGAGGGCACTTGTTTTTCCGCGCCCACGATCAGCGGTCAAAACTAACGGTCGCTTTCGATGTCCAGTTACCACCTTTTCAATTAGAGAAATGGCATGTTCTTGTTCCGTGTAGTGGCTTTCTTTTTCTGCCTGCTTGATGTCTGGAGCCGTTGGCAATGGTTTGTCTTGCTCAATAACAACGAGCTTCTCCCATTGTTTATGCATCCATTGCTGAGCAAAATTCGCATTTTGTCGCAGCTCAGTAATGACAATAAGAAAACCGCCGCCAACCAATGAGCCAAGCGTGGCGGTAAAACTATTTGCGTCAAAGCCATTTCGAGCATCAAACAATAGAACGTCACACTCTCTGCCTAGCAACATGTGCCCTTGTTTAGACGAAACGCTGGATACGTTTTTCAAACCAAAATCACCAACAGAAAACCAACGTTGATGGCGCTGCGTTTTATGGAACTCTGACATCAACGCATTTTGCCAAGAAGCCTCGCCTTGAATGACAACACCAATCCTTTGGAAAGATTGGTGAGCTTGATGTTGAAGTGATGAAAGGAAATCAGATTGTGTCTGCATTTTGTCTATCCAACGTTGAACTGACGTAATGGTATCACATCTTTAATTTGACGCTTCTCAGATATAAAAAAACCGCCCGGAGGCGGTTGATTCAATCATCATTTGTTATTGCAGTTTGGTTTGTACAAACGCAAGAATCTCTTCCATTAAGCTATCGTCAACTTTCTTCAAGTTCAACGCCAGGCTGCTACCTTTTCGGCTATAGCTTGCTCGACCTTTTACTAAGTCGACTTTTTCCGTCTTCTTGCCAGGTTTTGCTGGTGCAAGTTCAGTAATCCAATTTTCGATGCTTTCCGTGACTTCTTTTGTCAGACGAGCAACGCCTTGAGCTGTGCTTCGCTGCCATAAAAACCCTTCGCTAGAGCGACATTTATCTAACAGCTCTTGCTGCTGCTCTGGCGTCAGCGTTGAAAACTGTTTGTGCAGTTTCACGATAGTTGGACGACCGAGATCGCCAACATTCGGATACGCTTGAAGCAGTTCTAACGGTAATGCTGCGGCTTTTAAAGCGCCACTTACCAACGCTTCACTGCACTGGAACATTTTTGCCAATGCTTTCTGATCCTCAGCTTCACCACTATCAAGCTTAGCCTGCATCTCTTTCCCTTTTTCATATAAAGAGAGCGGCTTGTGAGCATTTGCCACATCAGACAAAAACTTAGCATGGTCAGTATTAATGTTGTCAGCAACATAAACCAAAAAGTCTTGTTCGGCGAGGATACAAGACATGCGACGACGGCTACCATCTAAAACTTCAATCTTGCCATCTTCAGTTCTACGACCCACTGCTGGATATTGTTGGCCACGCTCTTTGAGTGTGACTAAAACATCAGATAAAGCATGTTCGTTTAAGAACGATTGCTCACGAGCGTTATCAACAAATACTGTTGTTTCTGTCGCAACTTTATTTGCAGGAATACGCACAAGTTCAAACTGAACAATATTTTCACCTGCAACTGCTAGTTCAATCGTTTGAGCTTTCTCTTTTGCCGCAGTTTGCGCTTCTTGCGGAGTCACAACACGACGCTTATTCGTTTTGCCAAATAATTTCGCGTTTAATTCAGACGTTTTCAAAGCCATTTACTTATTACCCCTGATTCAATGACGGCCAATTAGAGTGCAGCACACGCTCTAATTCCAGTGCGCTTTTATGAACAGCGTCTTGCGCGGTGGCTAGTGTCTTCTTACCGCCTTCAAAATCGCTTACTGTCAGATCAAATACTGTGCTGTAGGTATCGGCACAGGTTTCAAACGCACGGCTACGAGGAATAGTAGCCATCATAACTTGGTCACCTAGAAGATAGTTCATTTCAGTTAAAACAGAAACTTGCTTCTTATTGTCGTCCTCAAACATGGTTGGCATCAAGCGAACAAACTCAAGACCATTCCAGTCCTCCGGGAACATTTCATATACCGTAGGCAAATGCTGGAAGAAGTTTACTGTTGAAGCCCAGTCCAGACGCTTAGCCGCACAAGGAATTAGCAAGGCATTTGATGCATACATCGCATTCCATACTAATGGGTCAACGTGTGGACCGGTATCAATCATAATGATATCGAAGTCATCAGCAATTTTATCAATCAGTTGCTCTTTCAGCAGACGGACGATATCGAGTGATGGGTCTTCAGATAGCGTTTGCCATGCTTCCGCATTAAACATCGCGTCTTCTGGAAACGCTGAAATCGACTTTAAGTTCGGATATTGCGTTGGCAGCAATACGTTTTTACGTAAAAATTCACTGTCAATTTCCACACCATCAGGCACGTTACCCAACATAATGTCTACCGCAGAATAGATATTATCATGCTCTGCCATGCTGATTTGCGGGTTGAGGAATAAACGTAGCGAGCCTTGTGGGTCTAAGTCGATTAAACAAATACGGTATCGTTTATCCAAATTTAGCGCTAAACATGCCGCTAAATGAACCGCGGTCATTGATTTACCTGTACCGCCCTTTTGGTTCTGCACATTAATAATCCAAGGTTTGTTACCTGAATTCTTTTTACGCTCATGAAATTTAGGCACTTCAGCCGCATCCATGAGCATGTGTGCTTCTTCTAACGTAATTGAATAATGATTCGCGTTGTTTTTAGTAAATTGATGCCCAGCGGCTTCCATTTTACCAATCGCGTCGTCGAGCTTACGGCGAGTTAGACCAGAACGGGTTTCCATCATCGCTTTCGACATTGGTGGGAAGTAGTTATCGCTTCGCTCTTCTAAAACAATTTCAATACGGTCAGCTTGAACCTGCTGAGTCAGCTCCGCTAACTCAAGAAGGTTTTCAATCGTTTTTTCTCTTTTCATGCCAAATTCCGTTGGAAGGATTTATAATTGCAATTGTACAGCAGTAAAGACCAAAAACAACAAAAAGGTGCACGAACATTTTGAATTACCATCACATAAAAAAACACCCAAATCGACGCTTTTATGATTTATGGTCAAAAAGATAACTATTTTTAATCAAATAATCTTCTCATAAGTGGACACCTAAACTTAAAAATAAAAAGTGTTACAGCGTCACTCATTTACAATGTAAATCAATTTTCTACCGGAACGATTATAATCTTAAGCTAAATTACGGGTTATGTTAGACCAACCTAATTTAAACGATAAATAGTAAGTAATATCGGAACAATAAAGACCTGAACACCTTGATCATGTCTCCGAGCAAAATAGGGCAGTTCCAGCGAAACATCTATGGAAGTATGATCAAGGTATGCTTATGATCATGCTTCCGTGTTAATAAGCAAATCCGAAAGCATGATCATGGAAAAATAGAGCAGAGTACGGTGTAAACACGCAAATAAAATAAGATCCATTAATCGGAAATATGATCAAGCCTTAGAATCTCTCGGAAGCATGAGTTTTCTTCTCTGATTTACGGTTGAGTGCAGACAGAATGGGGGATTGAGCAGAAATTGACGTTATAGAAGCCGGAACAATGAAATTGCTCAAGTTGCTATGATAAATCACGCTCTCATGATCATGCTTCCTGTAAATAAGCAGAGACTAGGATTTACTTCTAAATATGAGCGACTTGAATGTATTTTAATCAGATGAGTGATATCTCATCAATATGGGCGCCAGAACGATAGATATATTGGCTCTTGATCATCGATCCGAGTATAAATAACATCACCAATGCACAATATAATCATCGTGAAGATCATTATTAAATACTGCATCTGTGGATAACCTGTAAAAACATCATGATCATCGTTTCAAGACTCTTTTGATCATCTTTTCATAACCTTAATGATCATGCTTACGAATAAATATGATCATGCTTTCAGGTTATTGTTGATCATACTTTCAGACTTCTTATGATCATAGTTCCGAAACACATGGAAACAATTGTCTTATAGAACAAAAGCTTAGCGAGAAATTTCAAGCCAGATCATTAGATCATATAATCAATTAAGATCAGATTAATCAAAAAGATCAGTTATTTAAAAAACAATCTTTTTTCTTTATTTATGATCTGTTTTTCTTTATTCTTCGGAACCATAGCACAACTACGGCTAGTGTGATCTGGATCTAAAATGACGGCTGATGAAAAAATTCTGATTAAAGCACCGAGAAGCCACAAAGATGGCCATCTTTTTGAGGTACATGAATCCTCTGCGGATTGGGTAGAGCAGTACCAACATTTCAAAGGGGTGACCAAAAGCATCTTAGAGTTGCTTAATCTGATCTCATTACGAGGCTTCAGCAGCAAGGATGGTTTGGTTTCAACCACAGAGATTGTGGAAGCAACAGATGGGCAACTCACACGTGCAGCTCTGCAACAACGTTTGCGCGCGGCAGTAAATATTGGTTTATTTACTCAAACTCCAGTGCGTTTTGAAGAGGGACTTGCTGGTAAAACGATGCTACATAAATTTGTGAATCCCAATCAGCTTATATCTGTGTTGGGAGCAACAAGTCTTGTTACCGACAAAGTTCGCCAGAACGAGAAACAAAAACGTTCGAAAGCATTGGCTCAGACTCAAGTAAACAAACGTTTGTTGAATGAGCACGGGTTAAACACACCTCCCACGATGAAAGATGAAGCCGATCAATTTGTTGTATCTCCAACAAATTGGGCTGGGATAATTGACCAAGCACTTGCGCCACCAAGAACTCGAAAAAGTTATCAGAAATCCATGGTGTCGATCTCTGGCACAAAAGCCGTTATTGAGACGCGATCATCCAAAAATATCATGACTGTGGATGATCTCATGACCCTGTTCGCTCTCTTCACGTTAACGGTTCAGTATCATGATCATCACAAAGATCAGTATCAGCTTGATGCTGCTCACGTACCAAACAAAACGCCGCTATACATCACTGATATTTTGTCGCTCAGAGGCAAAAAAGACAGTGGCCCAGCTCGTGATTCCATTCGCGATAGCATTGATCGCATTGAATTCACTGATTTTCAGCTCCATGAACTTACTGGACGTTGGCTAAGTGAAAACATGCCAGAGGGCTTCAAAAGTGATCGTTTTCGTTTTCTTGCACGAACCATCACAGCCTCTGAAGAGGCACCTGTGGAGGGAAGCGATGGTGAAATTCGTATCAAGCCAAACTTATATATTTTAGTTTGGGAACCTTCGTTTTATGAAGAGCTGTTAACACGCGATTATTTCTTCTTGTTTCCGCCAGAGATCTTGAAACAACATACGTTGGTGTTTCAACTGTACTCTTTCTTCCGTAGTCGCATGGTTCGTCGTCACACGGATTGCATGCTACTGAGTGAGTTAAATCAGAAGCTTGCACGTAACATTGAATGGCGACGTTTCTCCATGGATCTGATCCGAGAACTAAAGCGTTTGTCTGATGGAAAAGGGAATGATGATCTATTCGTCGTTAATTTGTGGGGTTATCACCTGACGATCGAAACCATGATCGAAAATGACAAAGTGATGGACTACCAGATCGACATCAAATGTGATGTCGAAGAGGTCTTACGTTACTCGCGAGCGCGAACGACCAACGCAGGAAAGCGTAACATGGCGCCTACGCTGCCAAATCCACTTCGTAATGAGATGGTAACCCGACAACAGCTTGAGGAGCTCTCAGGCATCATAGACGGCGAATTTGAGCCTATTCAACGCAAAGCACCGTCTCCAAGAGGAAATTTAGGGCGACGCGTGAAGCAAAGAAAGCATTTGGTAGAGATCAATGCTGATGAGATCACCATTACTCTATCTAAATACACCTCACCAGAGGCTCTAGAACGCAGTATAACGGCTTTGTCTGCGATGACAGGGCACTCGTATGCCTCAATCAAAGAAGAGTGCTCAGATTACATAGAGAAGCTCGACTGGCTAAGGGTAGGGGATGAGCCGATTCCTTATGAGACATTAAGTAAAACCGTCGAGCTGTTTAACACCCAGAACGATGTTAAGCATCTTACCATCGAGCGCTTGATTGCGGGGTTAGCGGTGCGTCGGAAAGTTTGTCGTCAAATCTTCGATGGTCACATGGATGAAATGGTATTTCGTGCCTTGGATGAAATGGCGATTTAAAAGTGTCGCTTGATGTGTATCAAGCTATAGGTGTGATGTATCGGTTTGAAATGTAACAATGTCTTTCGATGATAAAAAACAGACTTAACTCTTACAAACCACTGACATTAGAAGCCAAGCCTAATACTACTATTTATCCCGAATAGACAACCTTTTGTCCTTTCTGATGATTAATAGATTGGCTCATATTGTTACATTCATTCTGAATAGACTTCGCGAGTTTCTCCTCAGGAAACTCGCTTTTTTTTACCTAAAATTCCGCTAATTAAGCCTTGATCATTTTTCCGGACTAATGAGGCAAACCTTGATCATGCTTCTTAGGTTCATTCCAATGTAATGAACGCATCAACGCAACATGTGATTCGATTAAGCTATGGGCTTGTTCCTGCCACTTGTTTTGATCACACTGCTGATTACAAAACTCTAACGCCACAACGGTGAGATGCTGAAGTCGTCTCAAACACCAATCTTTGATCAGAATATCAGTCGAGACTTGGCATGCTGCTTGTTCAAGCTTTGCACTCGTATAAAGCAAGGTTTGATATGCTTTCTGAGGGTCTTGGTACCTTGCATGTTGAAACACGCGTAAACATCCATCCAACCAGCAAGCAATCGCTTTACTTTGAAGATCACTCAATTCGGGTCCAAACACGTCATCAGGCACCTGATATAAGATCGTTTCCAATTTTTCTACTTGATCATGTTTCCGCTGTTCGTACCACATGGCGATTTGATCTTGCCAAGTACTCAAATCCATTACGCTGCCTCAGTCCATTGTTTTACATAGTGATTTGGCCCTATTTGATCAAATTCGTCGACAATTATGCTGCTACGTTGACGAATTTCATCGGCATCTATCGAATAGTTTGGCTCATTTTTCACTAAGTTACCAAAAGGTAAGTCAGGATCAGGAACGGCAGAAATCAACAGCTTAGTATAAGGATGCTGCGGATTCTTAAGTATTGAATGAGTGTCGCCCCATTCAACGATTTGCCCTTTGTACATTACTGCGGTTTCTTCCGCGATGTAGTGCGCAGTCGCCAGATCATGAGTGATGTATAAAAAACCAATTCCCAGTTCTTGCTTCATCCGTTGCATTAAATTTAACACTCCCAAGCGAATAGAAACATCCAGCATAGACGTAGGCTCATCCGCAAGAATGATTTGCGAACCTACCGCTAAAGCCCTTGCTAAGTTTACTCGCTGACGTTGCCCACCACTGAGTTCGTGAGGGAACTTATTCAGTGTCTCTTCAGGTAGTTCCACCAGCTTTAGGAGCTCTTCCAAGCGGGCTGGGATGTCGCGCTCGTTTTTGACTTGTTTATGAATTTTTAAAGGACGTGTTAGGTGATGGCGAATGGTATGAGTTGGATTGAGAGAGCCAAACGGATCTTGAAACACCATTTGTACTTTACTGCGATATTCTTGTAGAGCCGATTGTGACGTGATCTCATTTATGTCAGTGCCATTGAAAAGGATCTCGCCTTCCGTTGCAGGATAGACTTTGGTTATTAAGCGAGCGCAAGTACTCTTACCGCAGCCTGATTCTCCAACCAAAGCCAAGGTTTTTCCTTCGTACAGATCAAAAGTCACTCCTTGAAGCGCACGAAAGGTTTCCTCTGTCGCTAAACCACCGCCCACTTTGAATTCTTTAATCACATTTTTCATTTGGATGATAGGCTGGCTCATGGTTACGCTCCTTGTAACTCTGGTTGTTTGTGGACGTCATGGATGTTTGGGAAAGAAGCCCATAGCTTTTGCGTGTAAGGGTGTTGAGGATGATTGCGTATATCGTATGCTCGATTGACTTCGACGATTTCTCCGTGACGCATGATTGCAATTCGATCACATAGTTGGCTCATGAGTGCCAGGTCATGAGTGATAAAGAGGACTGAAAAACCGAACTCATCTCTAAGCTGATAAATTTGCTGTAAAATTTCTCTCTGTACCACTACATCTAATGCTGTTGTGGGTTCATCCATAATGATCAGTTTTGGATTTAGAGACAAAGCAATGGCTATCACCAACCGCTGACGCATTCCTCCTGAAAATTGATGAGGATATTCTGCTAAGCGTTCTCGAGGAATATTGACCAAGTCCAACAACTTTTCTGCTCTATCTTTTGCTTGAGCGTTAGTGAGGCCTTGATGGTGTCGTAACACATCTGCAAATTGCTCTTGTATCGTTAAGACAGGGTTGAGTGAGTTCATCGCGCTCTGGAACACCATGGCGATTTCACTCCACCTTAGAGCGGTCAGTTCAGAGTCTGAGATACTAAGGATATCTTTGCCATCAAACCATATTTTACCGCCAGAAATGAACGCTGGCGGCTTATGAAGACGATTTATTGAGAATGCGATTGTGCTTTTACCACATCCAGATTCACCGGCAAGACCAAATACTTCGCCTTTGCCGATATCAAAGCTGACGGACTTTACCGCATTAAAATCACCATTATCAGTGATGTAATCGACGCACAAATCTCGGATCTGGATGACCGGGTCATTGTGGTATGCATGACTTAAGTTAATACCATCCATATAAACACCTTACCAATCTAAAAGATAATTATTATCATTATCAGGTGTGGCGGTTTTTAGAAAGTATCAAACTATGAATCAGTGAAGTGACTCGAAAGTTAGGTGAAACAGGAAGTGGTGTAATGCGTCGTTGATAAAACTAAAGAAGAGCAGAATTGAGAGCTAGATCAGCACACTTTTCGTAGGGGGAATTACTCAAATTTAATCGTAAATTTGTCCCTTGGCAAAACTTAAATGATGAATCTATTAAGGAGTTAGCGAAAGGGCGGGAGGGGTCACATTTCCCTACAGTTTTTCTTACCACCTTGTTCCGGTTTTGCTATAGATTACGCATCGAAAACATGGTGTGTTCGGAGGAAATATGTCCATTAATTCTATCGACCATGACGAGATGACCAACATCGCTCACAAATGGGAATTACCTGATGAGGAAACCGTTGTGAAGCCAGAGAAAACAGTGAAATCAGCAGAAGCCAGAAGACGCATTGAAGCGTTACGTGAGATCCGTGAAAGTGGGTTGACCATTGAAGAAGCAAGGGAGCTTGGCTTGATACACTGATCGCCTCAGGTTGGTTTAGCAACCCATAGGGTAGTCGACGGACTGCCCTTTTTATTTTTTCACTCTATTACTCTCTTATTCAAACTCTCCATTTATCTGTCTTGCGCCTCAAAAGCACGAGTTTCACACTCACGTCCCGTCCCGAAGAAGTTTGACAATCTGACCTTGTGTTACTAGATATATCAGTAGCGATATGCTTTTTGTTGATTATCGCAACCACAAAGCAAGGAGCGCAAGTATGGTTGATCAAATCCTTTTTTATGAGCCCGATGAGCCCCACGGTTTTCTCTCAAATTTTTGCCATGCCCCAGTCAATATCTCCTCCCAAACTTGGCCCACCAGCGAACATTATTACCAAGCCCAAAAGTTTCTCGATGCTCAGTTGCAAAGTAAAATTCAGCACGCAAGCACCCCTGACGAAGCGTTTGCTTTAAGCCGCAAATACGAACACTTTGTCAGAAGCGATTGGGACGATATAAAGTTGGCTGTTATGGCTTTCATCGTTAGGGAAAAGTTTCTACAAAATCCACCATTAGCGCAGCAATTAATGAGAACGGGTAACGCTTGCCTAACAGAGCATTCTCATAAAGATGCCTTTTGGGGAGACGGGGGAGATGGTAAAGGAGAAAATCATCTAGGAGAGATTCTGATGAATGTGCGGGCAGAGCTGAGACATGTTGAGCCTTACAATCTCGTGAAGTTTATCGATAAAGCCAAATTGCCCACCCAGTGGGGCACATTTATGATGTACGGCTTTATTGAAGCCGCGACAAATAAAGAGCATCTTGCTCTGGTCTATGGTGAGCCAACAAAAAGTGCAGCTCCACTTATTCGGTTGCATTCGGAGTGTCTTACCGGAGATGCTCTATTTAGCACGCGTTGTGACTGTGGTTTTCAGCTTAATAGAGCGCTACAAAACATCGTCAAAGAGGGATGTGGCGTGCTGCTTTATTTACGTCAAGAAGGGCGTGGAATCGGCTTGATTAATAAAATTCGTGCCTATCACTTACAAGATGATGGCGCAGATACCGTGGAAGCAAATGAGCGTTTAGGTTTTGCCGCTGATATGCGTGATTACGCGTTCTGTAAAGGAATGCTAGAGCATTTGGGGATTGACGCTGTGCGTCTAATGACGAATAACCCACGCAAGCTCGCCGCCTTAAAAGCGGTTGATATTAACGTCATTGAACGAGTGCCATTACAAGAAGGGAATAACCCAAGTAATCAACATTACCTGCAAACCAAGGCGAGTAAATTGGGGCACATGTTTGATCCTAAGTTTGTTAACCACATTAAGTAAGTGCTACAGATTTCCCAGAAACAAAAACGCCAACGTATCATCGTTGGCGTTTTTGTTAATGAGTTGATTCATTGATACTTTTGAATGATTTCATCAATTTCCCCTGAGGTTTTTAATTCAACGAGTCGTGTATTGATGTAATTTTGAGTTTCTGGTTGCATTTGAGGTGAAAAAGCCAGGTAGATTGAGTAGTCAGGAATAACCGAGCTGAAAGGCTGTATCTGAAAATTCTCTAACGGCAATTTGAGTCGCTTTAAGTTGTAAAGGACTCGGGATTCCATCTCGACAAAAGCTGTATCTCCAGGGGTTCGGCTTATCACTCGGTATGCGGCGTTGTAGTCTTTCACACGCATTTCATTGACACTGCCATTTTCAAAGAACGGTGTTAAATTTGGATAATCAAACCCCAGCAGTAATACAATAGAACGACCATGCATCGTATCCATATTTTTGAATTCTAAAGGCTTCTCGCTACTCGACACCAGTACATGTTTTACAGTGTAAATGGGCTCCTCAGATAAATTTTCCGATTGCACCTTGCCCCAGTTCGGGCTGCCATAAGTTAACCAGTTTGGCTCAGCGCCTTCTTCCAATATGGAAATCATACGTTTAAATGGATAAGTATGATAATTCACTTGGTAATCCGACTCCGCGAAGATAGCGCTGACGATATCGGTCACAATTCCGGAGTGCATTTGTCCCTGTTGTTCAATTTGAAATGGTCGAGCTTGTTCAGCAATGACGTAATAGTTCACTTGATTTGCGGTCACATGAGAACTTACAACAATTAAGCTAAAAGCCAATCTAAGTAGAAGTCTTTTCATCGTATCCTCGATTATTATTTGTGCGTAGCTATATTTAGAGTAGCGCAAGTTTATCGGAGCGGTTTCATATGGATGAAAAAGAGCGATCTCAACGTCGTTTTAGTATCGGCAACCAACTTATGTTGGCGGTATTAACGTTGAGTTTAATCTTTACGGTCATCATTTCTACAGTGAGCTTATATCGAGTTTTTCACGAAGATTTAGCCCATTTAGATGTTGAATTAAAGCAGGTTGAGTCTAGCTATTTATCGAGTTTTTCTGCGAGTTTGTGGGTAGAGGATAGGGAGCTGTTGCTGACACAAGCTCAAGGTGCAATGCGTATGCCCTCGGTGGACTACTTACGTATTGCTAGTGAAGACGAAGTTATCATTGAATTAGGTTCGGCGCTTTCTGAGGATGTTGTCGAGAGAAGCTGGCCGATGCAGTATCGGGTCGGCGATAAAACGTATGATCTCGCGATATTAACGGTTCAATCGGATCTTAGCGCGATATATGAAGATCTTTGGCAGCAGTTCTTTTTTCTACTTACGACAGAAGCGATCAAAATTCTTGTCCTCATCATTGGTGTTCTTTGGGTGGCGTTTCGCTTGTTGGTCAATCCGTTACAATTGCTGTCTGGTGCGGTGAGCGATTTTCGTGGCGGTACAGTGCCGAGTAAAGTGACTCTCCCTAAACGATGGTGCTTTGATGAAGTGAGTGTTTTGGCAGAGAAATACAACCGAAGTGTTGAGAAAGTGAAAGAGCACCAGACTGAGTTAGAGGCTGAACGCGATAGGGCAGAAGTCGCTAATCGTAAGAAAAGTGAGTTTCTTGCCACTATGAGTCATGAGATCCGCACACCGATGAATGGCATTATTGGTGTGTCGTCGTTGCTCAATGACACCGACCTCGATCCCCAGCAAAAAGAGTTTGTAGAGATCATTGACAGTTCTTCTCACTCACTAATGACGATCATCGACGACATTTTGGACTTCTCTAAAGTTGAAGCTGGCAAAGTAGAGCTAGAATACACGAGCTATGATCTTCGCGAGCTACTTGACGATGTCATCAGTTTACATAGTGTCAAAGCCAAGCAGAAAAACTTACAGCTGCTCAGCGATATTGATCCTCACTTGCCAACGGAAGTGCAAGGTGATGCCACACGATTGAAACAAGTTCTGAACAATTTGTTGAGCAACGCGATTAAATTTACCGAGCGCGGCCATGTGAAGCTTCTTGTAGCGTTATCTCGACTTGATGGAGAGACCGCTCATATCCGGTTTCGAGTTGTGGATTCTGGTATTGGTATTGCGAAAGAGCACCAACAAGCAATCTTCGAACGCTTCCAACAAGCTGATGGTAGTACCACCAGAAAGTATGGTGGGACAGGGCTTGGTTTGGCGATAGCTGCACAGTTGGTTAACTTGATGGGAGGGGAAATACAACTAACAAGTGAGCTTGGGCTGGGAAGCTGTTTTGAATTTTCGATTCCTGTTGCTGTAATAAATGCGCAATCGACCTATACCGACCAACTTAATGTATTAGATTTCCGGAAAGCGGAAGACAACGAAATCAGCCCTCAAGATAATGATAAACCTTGGGTATTGGTTGTTGAAGATACCATCGTCAATCAGAAGGTAGTTCGCATCATGTTAGAAAAACTGGGTGTGCGAGTGAGTGTCGCCAACCATGGCGAAGAAGCATTGCAGCTGTGTGATCAGCAGCCTTTCGATTTGATTTTTATGGACTGCCAAATGCCTGTGATGGATGGGTTTATTGCTACGGAGCGAATTCGAAAAATGGGAGAGTGGGGGAAACACGTTCCAATTATTGCGCTAAGTGCCAATGTCATTAAAGAGGATCAGCAACATTGCTTCGATGTCGGGATGAACGAGTTCGTGGCTAAACCCGTTACCAAGACTCGATTACAACAAATATTCGAACAGCATTTACCAAAAGCACTGAAAATCAGCGCTGTGCCTAAATAGTTAACTTGAAATCGATCAAGTTAAGTGCGTTTCTATTCTGTAATTGTAACTCTGTGTGATATAGTGCCCGGCTAGTATTTAAAGTACCTTGAGGCTGTGAATGTCGTTTAATCTATCCCTATTGCCGCCTGACGAAAAAAACAAAATCGAACTGGATAAGCAGGCGTCGTTTTTGGTTTGGAAGCTCAGAGAGGCCAAATCTGGTCCTGAAGCAATAGAAGAACAGTTGTCCAAGATTAACGATGCTGATGAAAAGGCGTTTTTCCAGCAATCGGTCGAAAAGTACAAACGAGTAATGGGTGTCGCTTAACGCGAACCGTGGCAATGGTTCAATCCAATGTGACGAATGAGGTAACCTCCCTATTCCTTTGCTAAGCGAAATTGAAAAGGTTTCGCTTTTTGCTAAAATCCTTCGCATTAAATTTGAATTTAGAGAGACATCCCGATGGGAAGAAGTTTTGAAGTGCGCAAAGCCTCTATGGCGAAAACTGCAGGCGCGAAAATTAAAGTTTATTCCAAATACGGTAAAGAAATTTACATGTGCGCGAAAAACGGTGGTGGTGATCCAGACATGAACTTGTCTTTGAAACACCTGATCGCAAAAGCGAAAAAAGACCAAGTTCCTGCGCACGTTATCGATAAAGCGATCGACAAAGCGAACGGTGGCGGTGGTGAAGACTACACTCCTGCACGTTACGAAGGCTTCGGCCCTGGCGGTACTAGCGTTATCGTTGACTGTCTAACAGACAACGGCAACCGTACTTTCCAAGATGTACGCCAATGCTTTGTGAAAGTCGGTGCGAAAATTGGTGTTGAGGGCTCGGTTTCTCACATGTTCGACCACCAAGCGGTATTCCAGTTCAAAGGCGACGATGATGAAATCATCCTAGAAACGCTAATGATGGAAGACGTAGACGTTACTGACGTTGAGCTAGAAGATGGTGTTATCACTGTATTCGCACCTCACACTGAATTCTTCAAAACAAAAACTGCGCTTAACGGTGCATTCCCAGATCTAACGATCGATGTTGAAGAAATCACATTCGTTCCGCAAACTCATACGCCTGTTTCGGGTGAAGATGCTGAGAAGTTCCAGAAATTCCTAGATCTTCTAGATGACTGTGATGATGTTCAGCAGGTTTACCACAACGCAGAGCTGTAATTAATTCGCTCATATCGTAGTAAAAAGGCTTCCTTAGGGAAGCCTTTTTTGATCGCTTTTTCTCAAGCAGAGCTATGCGTTACGATATTTGGAATAACACAGCGACATGATTGCACCAAAACAGATACCTTGAGTTAGCATCGCCGTGCCGCCATAGCTAAAGAAGGGAAGTGGGCTACCCATTACTGGCAACAAGCCACTCACCATGCCCGTATTGATAAAAGCATACAGAAAAAAGCTCATCGCTAATGCGCCACTTACCAGCCGACTAAAAAAGTGGTCAGACTGACATGCAAGCAACATAACGCGTGCAGTAATAAACAAGTACAATGCGAGTAAGACTAAACTGCCAACAAAGCCCCATTCTTCCGCATAGGTCGAAAAAATAAAGTCCGTATGACTTTCTGGAATAAACCCAAGTGTTCCCTGCGTTGCATTCATCCAACCTTTACCTTTCATACCGCCTGAGCCAATCGCAATCAAAGATTGTATGATTTGGTAGCCCGAACCCAGTGGATCGGACTCAGGGTGCAAGAACTGTGTTACACGGCTCTTTTGATAGGTTTCCATAACGAAGAACCATAAAATAGGTGCTAACGTTAAAATGCTCGCAATAAACCCGCAGATTATTTTCCAGCTCATGCCAGCCAAAAACAAAACGAACAATGCATAAATGATGGTAAAAACTGCACCGTCTAAATCCGGTTGTAGCGCGATTAACCCGGCAGGAATCATTGTAATAAGTAAGCAAAACGCAATTTTCCGACTGTCTGGTCGACCTCCTTCAATATGCAGCATCCAGGCGATCATGATTGGAATGGAAAGTTTGATTAGCTCAGACGGTTGAAAGCGGAAGAAGCCGATATCGAGCCAACGTTGAGAGCCATTGGTGCTATCACCAAATAAAGCGACAGCAAGTAGCAGCGCAACCGCAATAATGTAGAGATATGGAGCTGAGCGTTGATAGCTGGACGCTGGAATCGAGGACATGACCAAGATACAAACTAATGTCAGTCCGCAGCGCGCCAAATGTTTGAAGAGCATCGCCTCATTAAAGCTACTGGCACTCCAGAGAGTGAGCGAACTTAACAGCATGATCGGAATGATCGCCATGAGTAGTGGCAAATCAACTCTTGGGAAATAACGCTTATTCATTTTCAACGACCTAATAACGCACCTATTTTGAGTGCGAAAACAACTAAAACTCGAAGAGTTCAAACTATTCCGATGCTAAGAATCTCGATTTGGAAACAACAGACACCATGCAAAGGTGTGTAAGAAAGGAGAGTGCGACACTGTCTGTTATGGGTAGCTGTGGGATGGATAAATACACTAGCCTCAGATTTTAAGCCAGTGTTTTTATTGTGACTGCCGTAAAAATGTAGAGTTACGAATGAGCGGAATTGTATTTTCTGTTTAAGTGAATGTCATTCATCCTCTCTCAATACCATTCACTCCGCATAACTGCCATTGGTCGCATGTAAAAGCAGCGTGCGATCTTCTCCCTTAATCTGAAACCATCAAATCACGTTCAACTAAGGACAGTACATGATGGTTTCTCAATCTCGCTCAATCAAAGCTCTTAAACTGGCAAGTACGTTTATCGCCGCATTTGCACTCAGCAGCAATCTGGCTCTGGCTAACCCAAGCGAGCGCACACTCAGTCAATTCAACCAAGCGGCGCAGGGTGACTCTGGTTTAGTTGATACCGTTTACGGCGAATTATCCAAACAACTCGAAGAGCAAGGCGCAACGCCAGTGACCTTGGTGTATTTAGGCAGTGCAGAGACGTTGCAAGGTCGTGAGGCGTTTATGCCTTGGAACAAGATGAAGTTCACCGAGCGCGGTCTTGCCACAATCCAAAAAGGTTTGGATCTAATGGCGAATCAGCCAGTACCACTGCAAGAACAACAGCGCTTACAAGGCTTGCCGGAATATCAATTAGCCACCGCCATGGCAGCCACTACCTTTACTTCTCTGCCAGATATGTTCAATCACTTTGAGCGTGGCTACGAGCTGTACCTTTCTCTGCTCGATGAACCGAGTTTTAGCCAACAACCTTTCGCGGCTACTTCGTGGATTTATCGCTACGCCATTGAAGCGGCACTGCGCGCTGAAGATGTTCAACAAGCCAAAATATGGTTAGCGCAAATGGAGAAGTTGGGCGACAGCAATCTAGAAACGCAAACCGCGAAAGCGTTGCTAGCGAAATATTAGGGAGGCGTCATGATTGTTTTTAATCAACTTAGCCGCGATTACGCCCTTGGCAGCCAAACGGTGCGTGCATTACGAGACGTTTCTGGTGAAGTGTTTTCCGGCGAAATGGTGGCATTGTGCGGACCGTCTGGCTCAGGCAAAAGCACCTTACTTAACGTGCTTGGCATGCTGGATACTCAATACCAAGGTCAGGTGACATTTGCAGGCAGCCCATACCCAACCGGACAAATGCAGGCGGCGAAAATGCGTCGTGAAAAGCTTGGTTTTGTATTTCAAAAATTCAATCTTGTCCCCGTGATGACGGCGTTGGAGAACGTGGCGTATCCGTTACACCTCAACGGTTTTTCAAAAGCAGAACAAACCGAGCTCGCTACACAAATGCTAGAACACGTTGGCTTGGGTGAGTTTATTCATCACATGCCCGATAGCCTATCTGGCGGTCAGCAGCAACGCGTGGCAATTGCTCGTGCGTTAGTGCACAAACCAGCGTTGGTGATTGCTGATGAGCCAACAGCAAGTCTTGATAGCCAAACTGCCAACAAGGTCATCGACATTATGAAAGGGCTTGGACACGAGCTAGGCACCACTTTTATCGTCGCCACTCACGACCCTCGCATGGCATCCCGCTGCGATCGAACCATTGAATTGGTGGATGGCAAAATTACCCAAACGCACGCAAGTGTGGAGGAGGTTTCATGGGCAAGCTAATTCCTGTTTCGGTTCGCCTTGCTTGGTTGAATCTGCAACGCAATCGCCGTCGCAGTTTATTGTCGATGCTGATCATTGCCATTGCCGTGTTTGCGTTAACCAGTGCGGGCGGTTTTGGTCTGTACACCTATGACAGTTTGAAAGAGTCGACAGCGCGTGACACGGGGCACCTGACGTTAACCACACCGGGTTACTTTGCCAAAGAAGAAGAGATGCCGCTGAGTAACGGTTTAACTCATGCGGACGACATCACCAAGCAATTGATTGGATTGAATGAAGTGCGAGGCGTGCAGCCGCGAGTTGAATTCAGCGGTTTAATTTCCAACGGCAACAAGTCATCGATCTTTATCGGCATTGGTGTTAACGAGCGCGAATTCGATATGAAAGGGCCGTTTTTAGACGTGCGTGAAGGGCAGACGCTGTCCAACATTCATGCATCGCGTTATGACCCTACAGAGCCAGAAGTGATGCTCGGCGTTGATTTAGCGAACAACCTAAGCGTGCACGTTGGCGATTGGATTACCTTACTGGCGACCACAACCGATGGTGCATTGAACGCGTATGACTTCAAAGTTCGTGGTATCTATTCAACTGGCGTGCCTGAGCTTGATAAACGCCAACTGTACGTGCATATCAACAGCGCGCAATCGCTGCTCGGTTCAGACAAAGTCAGTGCGTTATCTGTCTTCCTGTTCGACACCAGTTTAACTAACCAAGTCGAGCAACAAGTGGCTTCGGTTCTGAGTAAGCAAAAGCAGAACTTTGGCGACCAAGATATTGAGATTACGCCTTGGCAAGAGCGCGCGTTCTTCTATCTCAAAGTGAAAGATTTGTACGACCGCATCTTCGGCATCATGGGCGCAGTAATGGCGTTGGTGGTCTTTGTCGCGCTGTTTAACACCATGACCATGTCGGTCACCGAGCGCACCCGTGAAATTGGTACCTTGTCAGCACTTGGTAGTTACCCTCGCGAAATCATTGCTGGGTTCTTGCGCGAAGCAGGGTTACTTGCGGTGATTGGCAGCTTAATCGGCGCTTTGTTTACAGGGTTAGTTACCGTCTTACTGATGGTCGTGGATGTGCAAATGCCGCCACCGCCAGGACGTACAGAAGGGTACCCATTAACGATTTACTTTTCTTGGGAGCTGGTGGCTGTCGCTGGATTCGCAGTATTAATGATTTGTTTGGTTGCGGCATTTTTCTCGGCACGCAAAGGGGTGAACAAGCCAATTACGGAGGCACTGATTTATGTTTAATTTCAAATCACTATTACCAATTGCACTGCTGACGGTAAGCGGCATGGCAAGCATGAATGCCAGTGCGAATGAAACAGCGCTAGATGCACAGCAAGTCGCGCAATTGATTGAAAAAGCGGATAGCTACCGCTTGCAAGATGATTCCTCCAAAGTGGTGTCTCTGGTGCGCTTATATCAAGACCAAGAATTAGATAAAACCCGCCTTTACCACGTGTACACGCGTCCAAACCGTGAATCGTTGGTGGTGTTTAAATCGGCAGTCGAAGCTGGGCAAAAGATGCTGATGATGGGCGACAACTACTGGCTGCAAATGCCAAAGAGCCGCCGCCCGATTCGCATTACGCCAATGCAAAAGCTGCTTGGTGAAGCGTCTATCGGCGATATTTCAACCCTGACGTGGAGCCAAGATTATCAAGGTGAATGGAAAGCGACAGAAACCGTTTCGGTGAACGGAGAGAGTGTTGCGGCTTATCACCTTGCCTTAACCGCGAAAACCAAAGGGGCGAGTTATCAGAAGATCGATTTATGGTTGTCTGAGCAAGATGCGTTTCCAATCAAAGCCGATCTTTACTTGCGCTCTGGCAAACTCGCCAAGCAAGCGCAATACGGACGTGCAACCGACAACGGTGAAGACTACGTCAGTGAGATGACCTTGCTTGATAGCATTCAGCCGAGCAAAAAAACCGTTATCGAGTACCAAGAAATCGTGCCTTGGCAACTGGATAACAAGTTCTACAACCCAAGCTATTTGCCTAAAGCCAATACGACTCAGCTTTAGCCTGAACTCCGTAAATAGATTGATGAAAACGAGCAAGGAAGTCACATGAAACCGCACCAGCCTAACCTTAACAAAAGCACCAGTTTGTTGATTGCTGCGTCGTTGTGTGTGGGCACAGCAGCCCCAGTTTTTGCCAATGATGAGCTGAGTTTTGAGTGGGATTGGGCTGTCAGCTACGAAACTGCCAAGCAGCGTGATAGCGCATTTATGCAAGCGCAGGGCAGTTCTCGTGATTCACTTAATGCACTGTTGGATGTACAGGTGAATTATCACAACTTCAGTGGCTTGTTTGCTCTGTACAGACAAGGTTTGTACCTCAATCAACAAGGAAAGAGTGATTGGTGGAGTGAAGCTGATAACCAACTGCTGATTCGAGAACTTGCTTGGCTAGGGGAGTGGCAAGTCGGTGACACCACACTTGATGTGAGCTTAGGTAAGTTGCGCATTGATTGGGGCGTGGGTTATGGCTACCGACCTTTGGATCTGTTTAAGCCTTATCGACAAAATCCTGTTGGCTTAGTAGCAGAAGAAGGTGCGGGTGTGTTTTCACTCTCACACTACGATATGGCAGGCGAGTGGACGGTTATTGCAACGGATTCAAGCTGGGGGCAACAAGACCAGAGTGCTCTTGATCAAGCCGCAGAGCAACAAGGTGTTGGTATTCGTCGTTATGCACTGGTGGGTGGCACCGAGTATCAACTTATTGGTTATTACGATGATGTGCGCCGAGGTTTGCTTGGCTCCAGTGCCATTGCCGTGTGGGATGAATCCATCGCCATGCACGGATCAATACTGTGGCAAAAGCAAAGTGTCGGCTATCAGTTTCAGCAGGATGCTCTTTACCAATCCGTTTCAGTTGAGGAGCAGGGAAGCGCATTCCAAGCTTTAGTTGGGGTGAACTGGGCAAACCAAGCCGGACACAACGTGATTGCTGAATATTGGTACGACAGCCGAGCATGGTCGAAAAGCGAATGGCAACAAGCAATAGAGCGTGGCGAATTACTCTCTCAGATCCCTGATCCTAACAACTCTCTGTTGGCTAGCAGCGCTCTACTTGCGACAAGCTACGCCCAAGGGTTTCAGCACGCCAATATCGTTCAGCATAACGTAATGCTGCACTGGAGTTGGGATTTGGAAGCGTGGGCTGCATGGAACGGTAAAGCGGATATGGGCTGGCTAAGTGATGTAACCCCTACGTTGGATGTGATGTTGGCGCCACAAGATGGCGGTGTGATTGTCACGCAGTGGCTTAACTACCAATGGATTGATACTGGCGATCAAAGTGTAGAAGTGGAAGTTGCCGCACGCTTTTTAACCGGAGACGACCAATCTGCTTACGTACAAATCAATGATAAGCATATGATTGTTTTTAACATCAAAGGGAAATTCTAAATGTGTTCAGCAAAATCAGTGGTAAAAAGTGGATGGCCGCGTAGCTTATTAGTGACCACGGCATTTTGTCTCTTTATCGCAGCAATGACGCTCTCGGTTTGGGGCGGTCCATTTTACATTCATGTGGCGGTTAGCTTTGGATTTGGCTATTCGGCTATCTTCTTCTCATGGTTGATTGACCGTTTGTTTCCAACCATCCCACGTATGATAGAAGTGGTGTGTTCGCTTGTTGCCTGTTTATTGTTTGGGGTGATTAATGCGCAATTTTGGCTCGGAGAGTATTTTGGTATCTCCGATATGATCCCTGTTGGCTTAATGGGATTACTGTTTAGCGGTATGTGCTTTTTCTATTTCTACTCACGCGAGCAACATGCGATCGCTCAAAGAGAGTTAGAGGCCATCAAACGCGAGAAAGCCGAGCAAGATCGTGCGCTGTTGCTGAGTCAGCTTAAGCAGATGCAAAGCCAGATTGAGCCGCATTTCCTATTCAATACCTTGGCAAATATCAGCGCGCTCATGTCGCAAGATGTCGATAAAGCCAAGCTGATGCTAGAACAGTTAACCGCGCTGCTGCGTGCAACGCTTAAAAGCTCACGCGAAGAGCACACCACCATAGACAATGAAACGGTGTTAATTGAAGCTTACTTGGGTATTCAACAAACTCGTTTGGGTGAACGACTCAGTTACAAGATTGAGGTTGAAGAGGGACTAGGCAGAACCGAGTTACCGCCGATGATGCTACAACCCTTAATCGAAAACGCCATCATCCATGGTATTGAGCCGAAGCGAGAGGGTGGTGAAGTCAGCTTGCTCATCAAGCGCGAACAACAGAACTTGAAGATTGAAGTCAGAGACACGGGTGTTGGCTTGAATCACGTGAGTGGTCACATGGGCTCTGGTGTGGGTCTAAGTAATCTCAAGCAGCGAGTTGAAGCTTTGTTCGCAGGGCAAGGAGAGGTCTCTATCAGTGAGTCTGTTCAGGGTGGCGTTTGTGTTCGCCTAAGTTGGCCAATGGAATCGTAATCAAGGAAGAAAGGAATGAATACAGGGTTTACTGCCATTATTGCTGATGATGAACCGCTATTGAGGCGTCATCTTGATAAAAGCCTAGCTGAAGTGTGGCCAGAGTTAGAGGTGATAGCCAAAGTCGCCGATGGTGAACAAGCGTTGCAAGCCATTGAGCAAAGTCAACCTGACATTGCGTTTCTAGATATTCGTATGCCAGTTTTGGATGGCATGACATTAGCACAAAAGCTCAATCAACTCGCCAATCCACCTTTGATTGTGTTTGTCACCGCGTACGATGATTACGCCATCAAAGCTTTTGAGCAAAATGCTGCCGATTATTTGCTTAAGCCTATCTCGGATGAGCGCCTCCTGACGACGTGTGAAAGAGTGAAAGCACGCCTTGCTAAGCGAGAGCAAGAAAGCAGTAATGTGCAGATGAGCAGCCTGTTAGAACAGTTGCAGCAATTATCCGCTCCACAAACTCCGCAATATCTTCAGTGGATCAAAGCGACGCAAGGGGAAGACATTCATCTGATCGCCACGTCTGATGTGTTGTATTTCAAAGCGGAAGAAAAATACGTTTCTGTGTATGCCCAGCAAGGACAAGGCAAAGTGCAGGAGTATTTGATTCGTACATCGTTGAAAGAGTTGATAGGGCAGCTTAACCCAGAACAGTTCTGGCAAGTGCACCGTTCAAGCGTGGTGCAAGTGTGCAAAATTAGCAAAGTAAACAAAGACTTTGCAGGCAGAATGTTTGTTCACGTTGGAGAAACTAAGCTTCCTGTGAGCCGTGCATCTCAAAGTTTGTTCAAAGGGATGTAATCGCTAGAACTGCTCACTCTTTACACTGTAAACTAGCTGCTCATTTTTTCAGCAACAAAAACAAAAAGCGCCTAAGTCATCAGACGTTAGGCGCTTTCTTCGTTTTGTAGCGACGATTTCTCTGCAGAGGTGAATGGGCTTATTCGCTGATCGTCACTTTCTCGATAATGATTGGATCGCATGGCACATCATCGTGACCAAGTTTAGAGGTCGTTTTCACTTTCGCGATGCGATTTACGACATCCATACCCGCGGTCACTTTACCAAACACGGCGTAGCCCCAGCCTAGGTTGGTGGTTGCGGTGTGGTCTAGGAAATCATTGTCTTCTAAGTTAATGAAGAATTGTGCCGTTGCAGAGTGCGGTGCATCGGTTCGTGCCATTGCGATAGTGCCAACAAGGTTCTTAAGACCACGGTTTGCTTCGTTCGCGATTGGTGCGCGCGTTGGCTTTTCTGCCATGTCTTCGGTATGACCGCCACCTTGAATCATAAAGCCGTCGATAACGCGGTGGAAAATGGTGCCGTTGTAGAAGCCATCTTCACAGTATTTTTTGAAGTTCTTTGAGCTAACTGGCGCTCGTTCTAGGTTCAGTTCAATCTCGATATCACCGAAATTGGTGGTCATAATAATCATCTGGTTTTGCCCTTATGGGTGCTAAGTTGGTGGCATTATAGCTAAGACTTCTGAGGATAGCAGAAATAAAAACAGCGACGTTTTGGCGTCGCTGTTTGCATGGTGAATTGGTGAGGAAAGCGTTAAACCGTAAAGCGGCCGACCAAGTCGTACAGCTCGTTAGCTTTGTGGTTTAGGTTGCCACTACCTGCGCGGTTTTGATTCGCAAGGTGTGCCGATTGGCTGCTTTGTTGAGAGATGACTTCGATGCGTTGTGAAATCTCTTGGCCAACTTGGCTTTGCTCTTCGGTTGCTGTTGCGATCAGGGTGTTCATGTCCATGATGTTAGCAATTGCGGCTTGGATTTCTTGCAGTGCGGCAGAGGCAGCTCGAGCTTCCTCAACCGTTGCTTCACCACGCGCTTGGCTTGAGCCCATGGCTTTCACTGCTGCATCCGAGCCAGACTTCAACTGCTCAATCATTTGGTGAATTTCGCCTGTGCTGTCTTGAGTGCGACTTGCCAGTTTACGAACCTCATCGGCAACGACTGCGAAGCCTCGACCTTGTTCGCCTGCACGGGCTGCTTCAATGGCTGCGTTTAGTGCCAATAGGTTGGTTTGCTCGGCAATGTCTTGAATCACTTCTAGCGAAGAAGAAATGTTTTGTACGTCGCTCTCTAAACGAGAAATTACCGTGCTGGCTTCCGACACCTCTAGCGCGAGCGCTTCGACGGAGTTTGCTGCGGAATCAACAATGTGTTTCGCTTGCTGTGAATTTTCATCGGCGTCTTTGGCGGATTGCGCCGCTTGGTTAGCGTTGTTTGAAATCTCGTGCGCCGTTGCCGTCATCTCGGTCATTGCTGCTGCGACTTGTTCGGTCTCTTCACGTTGACCAGAAGCTAATTCATCCACTTGCGATGCACGCTGTGACATCTCGTTGGTCTCTGAAACCACTTCTTGTCCTACGTGGCTAACGCTCTTGATTATGCCTTGTAGGCTTTCAACGAAGATATTGAAGTTACGGCTAAGTTGGGTGAACTCCGGCACGCTTGATTCTTCCATGCGTGCTGTTAAATCTGCATCGCCTTGCGCGAAAGAGTGAATTGAAGCATCAAACTGCTCAATAGGCTTCATGATGCTGCGGTTAACAAACACGGCAAAGACTGCAACTATCGCTGTAATCGAGGCACAAAACAGGGCTATCGCAGTTAGTGTGGTGTTGAGATCTTCGTGTGCGGCTTTTTCCATGTCTGCCACAATGGCGTCGATATCGTCCGTGTAGAAACCCGTTCCTAACATCAAGTCCCATTCAGGAATAAAGACTGAGTAGCTGAGTTTCGGTAGTGCTTCACTCTGACCGAGTTTCGGGAAGTAATAAGTCGTGAACTCACCAGTTTTGGCATTTTTTAGCAAATCCTGAATCAGGTAATTGCCTTTCTTGTCCTGCAAGTTATAGAAGTTTTCCCCGATGCCTTTGGTGTTTTTACCCACTACGACGCGAACGCCTTTTGAATCATAACCAAAGATGTAGCCGGATTGACCAAACTCTAGTTGTTTCAAGATAGGCAGAGCCTCTTCCAGTGGGGCATTTTGTGCGAGTAGCGGTTCGACAGCGGAACGCGCCATTTGTACGTAACTTTTGAGTTCGGCTTTTTTCATCTCCATCATTCGACTTCGAGTTTGCTCAATCTCGTGCTCGTTGTAGGCCGTGGTTTGTACGTAGGTGAACCACATCATGCCTATTGCCATAGTTAGAATTGGAATTATTGAAAGGATATATAGTCGTTTTCTGATCGTCAGATTCATAGAGACGTCCTTCTCTCGGCGCAGCGTTACAAGTGACAAGCTGAATAAGCTTGCCTGATAAAAGTGTTAATACTTATTGTTGTAATGCTTAGAGATTAACCGAGTTAATCAATCAGAAGTACTGGAAATTTGTAAATCTAGACGAAGGTCGTAGCATTTTTAAGCGGGATCACAATTAACGTGAACACGACCCACTATTGCAACGAGAAGTCCCTGTTAACCAATATGAGACGCGATACCTATTCTTTGCGAATTTGAGGTAAAGCCAGTCAGCAACAGGTTTAACGAGGCGCCAACGCAGTGGAGCGTAGAGCCAACCGCGACCAACTAATTGCCACGCACGATGAGTCACGTCCAACCCAAGCAGAAGCTCCCCCTTTTCGTTGAGGGCGTGCAAAATGGTGTTAGCTTGTTCAGGAGCGATCTGAGGATAATCTGCGAATGCATCACTATAGATATCGACGGTTTTGATGTGCTGCTTGGCATCGCGTTGTTTTAGCGCCTTCATCTCTTTGGCACAAAGCGGGCAGGTTCCGTCATAAAATATGGTGAGTTTTGTCATTGCGGTCTTCTTGTTTGAGATTTTCTAATCGCTTTTACGTGGCGAATTTTCTTTTGGTTCATTGTTTTGCAAGTAATGCAGCCAATTGTCGCGAATGTTGCCGTAATTGAATTGGCAGAACTCTTTGCGATCACGCAGGTAGTCTTTTTCTACTTCATCGAGTAAGGCTTTGTATTGCTTAGGATCACTACCGTACACCAAACATAACGTTGAAAAGTAACGCTGCAAATCAAAGCTGTGTTCGTCAATGTACTCGCCAAAATCGTAGTAGTCCGGTCTGTCGTCGGATTCGAATGCGAACATGTCGGCGGCGCTAATGGCCATATCTGCGCCATCTTCTAGGAAGTCAATCATTAAAATAGTGGCAAAATTATCGACCGCATCTTCTTCTTTTCCGAGAACAGGGATGCTTTGATCTTCGATGTAAGCATGTCCAGCTTCATGAAGTAAAGTGTGCAATAACGTATCTAGCGCCCCTGTTTTTGGGGATTTTCCGAAGCGTTCTTCATACTGATTATTGGAGAAGTAATTGAGCGACTCCAAATAAAAAGTGTAAGGAACGTATATTGTGTGTGTATCAGGATCATACATTGGACCATCTTCTCCGCCGTAAACCAGCGTGAGAGCTTTATCAAATGGAAAGTAGGCCTGAGATAGCTCAGCAAAGATGGTGTTTACATCGCTGCTTTGAATAGATTGTTGGGCGATTTTTTCATGAGTTGTCTCTACGGGAGAATATTGAATACGAATGTTTTCAGCTGCTGTAGCTGATGAGACGACGCTGAGTAATAGTGCAGGGCAAAGCGAATGAATGTTCATGTGGGACTCTTGTTATTGAATAACTTGTATAAAAAATTATACATGTTTTTGTCTGATGCATAGTTGGGGTTGTACTCATTAGCCAAAGTCGGGACGTCGGTCTCGAAAAGCAATCATGATAACATCGCATATTTCGGCTGCTTGGTTCTCTAGGGCGTTTATCAAGACCTCCTGGATAAGAACGGCGGTGAAGTTATTAGCTATGCATCGTATTCTAAGAAGCTTACTGAGTAACTGTGCTTCGATCTTTATCTGTGAAAATGATAATAGGCAGTTAATCATTGCAAGGTTTAACTATGGGGTTGGTGAATGTCACTGAATTGAAGAAAATTATCAGCGATATGTTATAATCCTGCTCCGTTGTGACGAAAACGTTTGTTGCAGCCTGAGAGTTTCCTTGGATTCGGCTCGTTTATACACCATGAGCCAGAGTTGAAAAGCTACGACAGGAACAGGCAAACCCAATTGTTTTGAACGCGCTCTCGGCGTTTAGCGGTTACAACGGGAAGGAACTTTGTTTGATAGTAATTGACACATTCTGTTTAAGTAAGGGAGCCCGAAGTGGTTCAGAAAGTGTCACCCAGAATTTACTCACAACACGACAGCCCAAGCGATAACGCACAGGTATTGCGAGGGGCCATTTGAAGGAGCTGTATCAGCTCCTTTCACATTTAAGGGCTTGCTAACAGCGTAAAAACTGACACATCGCTTAAGGAGCGCCCCTTAAACTAGCCTAAGGCGCATCTACACCAACTTTTTGAGTATTTTCGAAACAATAAAGCGAGAAAATTTGCTATTGAACGAAGGTTAAACTAACACTCATTCATTACGGAGAATGAAGAGAACAATAATAAGAGGCGATATGAATCATTTAATATCTGTAGGTGCACTGGAGTCCTTCTTGGTCGCAATTAGTGTGCTTTTCCTGGGGCATTTTATTAATGCTAAGCTACCGATTTTAAAGAAATTCAACATACCTGAGCCGATTGTAGGTGGTCTTATTGTAGCCTGCATGATTACTGCTCTTCATTTCAACGGCATCGATTTAGAGTTCGACTTGCCATTACAAAATACGTTTATGTTAATGTTTTTTGCGACAGTTGGTTTGGCCGCAAATTACACTCAGTTGATGAAAGGAGGTGCGAAGGTTTTTATCTTCTTAGCTGTCGCATCGTTTTACATCATCATACAAAATGGCGTTGGCGTTTCACTTGCGGCGGCGCTCGGTTTAGATCCTTTGATGGGGTTAATTGCTGGCTCGATTACTCTGTCTGGTGGTCATGGTACAGGTGCTGCGTGGTCACAAACCTTTCAAGACGTGTATGGATTGGATAACGTCTTAGAAATTGCAATGGCATCAGCGACTTTTGGTTTGATCATCGGCGGTATCATTGGTAGCCCTGTAGCGCAGCGCCTAGTCGAAAAGAACAGCATAGAGTCTGAGTATGGTCGTGGTGGTCGAGATGCCAAAACTCACGAGAAATTCCCGGAGTTGGTGACTTACAATGAATACGAAGAAGATAAAGTAACGGCGAAAAAAGTGGTGGAGAAACTCTTCTTCCTACTGATCTGTGTTACTGGGGCCAAGTATGTCGAGCAATGGGTAAGCACGTATGAAATCTCATGGCTGATGATTCCAGACTTCGTATATGCGCTATTCATTGGTGTGATCATTACGAATTTCTTGGAAGTGACCAAGATTCGTAAGTTAGATGCCGAAACGGTAGATATGTTAGGTACGGTATCGCTATCTCTGTTCTTAGCGATGGCTCTGATGAGCTTGAAGTTATGGAATATCTTCGATCTAGCGATTCCATTCTTGGTTATTTTAGCTGTGCAGTCTGTCGTCTTAGCAATCTTTACGTACTATGTTACGTTCAAAGTGATGGGAAGCAACTACGATGCTGCTGTTATTGCAGGGGGGCACTGCGGTTTTGGCTTGGGGGCAACCCCAACAGCCGTAATGAACATGGGTTCGATCGTTAACCGATTTGGCCCGTCGCCACAAGCATTTATGGTGGTGCCAATTGTGGGCGCTTTCTTTATCGACATCGTCAACTTAATTATCTTGCAAGGCTACATTTCATTCCTTGGTTAAAGTTAAGTGGATGAGCTCCTAGAGGCGAAATAAAACGGTCACAACACTGGTTGTGACCGTTTTTTTATGACTTGGTTTGGTCGTTTATTGAACGAAGCATTATTGGATAGTTCGGCTGAACTTGAGGCTAGCTGTCCAACCAAGAATACCAATGAAGGCGTAAATGCCAACGTTTAACCAACCCGCTTGAGGAATGGCATTGAATGGGTTTGGTGTAATAATGGCGTGCAGCGGGAGGTAAAGCACTTCGGAGAAAAACTGATCTAGCCCGTAGAAACCAAAAAGTGCGATAGGCATCCAACGCAGCGCATAAATGGCGATAAACAAAATGACCAGTGGTGAGTTCACTTTTTGTGAAATAGCCATCGCAGTTAATGCCAGCGGTAACAGCAGAATACCGGTGAACAACATTCTGATTAAAAACTCTCCCCAATGCAGCAGCACGTAACCTAACGAGGCTTGGCGGTACAATAAAGCCAATTGGTGATCAGTAGAGATGTTCAGCAACCACAACATTAAATTTGCAGCGAGTACGAGCACCGAGCAGACAAGCGGAATCACCAATAAGCCAAATCCTAGCTTCACTAAATGGGTTTTTATGTCACTGACAGGCATACTGCGCCAAAACATAATGCTGCCTTCCGCCCGTTCTTTGCGTAGCGTTCTTGGGAAGTACTGAACGGCTAACAAGATAGACAGCAGCCCTGCTCCTCCGGAAATCAACATATTGACGTCATCACCAAGCTCTTTGTGAATGTCACTGACATCGCCACCAAAGCTCATTTGGAAAAACATATTGTGTTGTAGAGTATCGTTACTCATTAAACTCACAAAGAGAATAACTCCACACGCCAACACAAACAGTGGAATACGTAAAACAAGAGGGTTTTCTAACCACTCTTTTTGCAACATCGCGACAACTGAACGCATTACGCTGCCTCCTTCTGCAATGCTAAAAATAGATCCGCTAACTTCACCCCATGGATGGAACCCATTGTTTCTGCTTGTTGGGCATACTGGGCTTTGAGTAACCATTTCGTTGAACCGAGGCCTTTTTGTGACGAGAGTGGGTTCATCGCTTCAATTTGTGTGCGGTGCTCGTCGTTGGCTTCAAGAATGAAATAGTCTTCACTGATACTGTCCATCGAGGTTTGCAGAACGGGGCGACCATGCTTAAGAATCAGAACATCTGTCAGCAAGTGCTCAATCTCTGATACTTCATGACTGGCGATGATCAACACGCGCTCGCCGTCGTGAAACCATTCCAATAAGTGACGATAAAACGTCTCGCGATACACGAGATCTAACCCGAGTGTCGGTTCATCCAATATGAGGATTTGGGTGTTGGTCGCGATCACAATCGCGAGGTGTAATTGCACCTTCATCCCTTTGGATAAAGATTTGATGCGCGCACGAGGTTTGATGTCCGTTTGACGAAGTAGCGTATCTGCTTGGGCGCGATTGAACCCTGGATGCACGCCCTCGGTATAGTTAAGCAGTTGAGCAACGGTCATCCAATCTGGCAGAACGTTGACATCCGAGATGTAGGATAAGCTCTGCATTATCTTGTCGCGTTGCATAATAGGTTCAAATCCGTTGATACGAATAGTGCCCTGATATTCATGTGCACCGAGTAGGGCATTAATAAGCGTTGATTTACCTGCGCCATTATGGCCGAGTAAGCCAAGTACTTGTCCTGCATGTAGGTCGAAACTCACTTCATGCAGTGCTTCTCCTTGTTGCTGATATTGCTTGGAGACGTTGTTTACACTGACTAATGCGCTCATTGGTCACCTTTCAAGTGTGGTTTTAGTTGTTGAATGAATTCGTCGAGTGACATATCCAGACGCTGTATTGTGTCGGCTATCTGCGGAATTTGTTGCTGAAGAAAACGTGCCTTCTCGTCTGCGAGTAATTTGAGCTTTGCTCCTGAAGCGACAAACATACCTTGACCGCGTTTTTTCTCCACTAGCCCGTCATCAACAAGCAATTGATAGCCTTTCATAACGGTGAGGTGGTTAATTTTCATATCTGCAGAGATGCTACGGACGGAGGGCAGAGCATCGCCTTCTTGCCAGACACCTTGCAGTATTTGCTGCGTGATCTGGTCTGCCAACTGTCGAAATATCGGTTGGCGATCATGCCAATTAGTCATGAGTGAATCTCTTGGTTGAGATGGTGTTATATATATGTATAACACCTAGTGCATTAGAGAGAAAGTAATAATTTAAAACCTAGTGTATCCGCCTGTCTCATTCGCTCTAAATATCCACCTATGTGGTCGTTGTTTTGAGGTTTTGTTTTATATGGAAATTAATTGCTTCTCATAAGTTGAGAAGTGTTGTTTTTCTCTTCCCATCAATACACTTATCACCTGTTCTAAATGAATATTCTCACTGAATGATAATTAGCATAATTTTAGGTCTGCCTATTTCTTACTTGATGAGAATTGATGGTCAAAGAGGCCTAGAAAACAAAAGTTTCGAGAGGCAATCTGACTGGCTTAGGCACCTATCTCACGTTGAGCGCGTGCTCAATGAATGAGAAAGAGTAGAGTAAAGAGGTCTCATGAATCAGGTAATATCTATCGGCCCACAGGAGTCGTTCCTCGTCGCAATTTGCGTGTTGTTTTTAGGGCAGTTCATCAATACCAAGTTACCAACCTTAAAAAAATTTAATATTCCAGAGCCAATTGTTGGTGGTCTAGTGGTCGCTTGCGTCATCACGACGATGCACTTAAACGGTGTGGATGTTTCCTTTGGTTTACCACTGCAAAACGTCTTTATGCTGATGTTTTTTGCAACCGTTGGCTTAGCGGCAAATTACACCCAACTGATTAAAGGCGGTGCGAAGGTTTTCATCTTCCTAGTTGTGGCATCGGTCTACATTCTTATCCAAAATGCGGTCGGCGTGTCCTTAGCAACAGCGTTGGGGTTAGATCCACTCATGGGGTTGATCGCCGGATCCATTACGCTTTCTGGCGGACATGGAACTGGAGCTGCGTGGTCGCAAACTTTTCAAGAAATGTATGGTTTGCATAATGTTCTAGAGGTGGCAATGGCTTCTGCTACATTTGGCTTGGTGATGGGAGGGATTATTGGCAGCCCTGTTGCACAAAAGCTACTAAACAAACACAACTTGGAATCGGAATACGGACGCACCAATCAAAGTCATCAGAGTTTCCCTGAACTGGTGACGTACAACGAACATGAGGAAGATCGTGTCACAGCGAAAAGAGTCGTTGAAAGCTTGTCCATCATTCTACTTTGCGTGACAGGCGCGAAGTATCTCGAGAGTTGGGTAAGCAGTTTTGACATCAAGTGGTTAATGATTCCCGATTTTGTTTATGCGCTGTTTATTGGTGTTGTTATCACTAACATCATGGAAGTGACGAAGGCGCGCAAGGTTGATTTAGAAACCGTTGATATTCTTGGCACGGTTGCACTATCTCTATTTCTTGCCATGGCCTTGATGAGTTTGAAATTGTGGAATATTTTCGATCTTGCGATCCCATTCCTTATTATTCTTGCTATTCAGTCGGCAGTGTTGGCGATGTTCACTTACTACGTAACATTCCGAATGATGGGAAGCAACTACGATGCGGCGGTGATCGCTAGCGGACACTGCGGTTTTGGATTAGGTGCTACACCGACTGCGGTCATGAATATGGGCTCCATCGTGAGTCGATATGGTCCATCACCACAAGCATTTATGGTGGTTCCAATTGTCGGTGCATTCTTCATCGACATTGTGAATTTAGTGATTTTGCAAGGATGCATCGCTTTTATTCGATAACATTCGCTTTTTTACCGAAATAACAAAGCCAGCACCTATACGCTGGCTTTGCTATTTGTAACACGAAATCTTGTTTGCCTGACTTCAAGCCGTGAAATCAATGCGTTACTATGACGACATAGTGTTCAATTTTGCAGCAGCATGAGGTACCCACATGTCTGAAAAAATATCGACGTCGGCATTAGCGAAAATGCGCAAGGTAGAAGCTAAGCTGCTGTTTGCCGATCTCAAACGTGCAGGCTACATCGTTCGCCAAGATGAAAAGTGGATTTTGACCGAAGAAGGGGCAAAGTTTGGCGGTGAGTATGTGGATCACCCTAAATTTGGCCAGTTCATCGTCTGGCCGGCCAACTTACATATTGAGCTGACTCCCAGCTCAGGGAAAACATTGAGCGCGACACAACTGGGTGAAAAGCTGAAATTGAATGCGAAGCGCATGAACCAGCTTTTGAGTGAACTGGGTTGGTTGACCAAATCCGAAGAGGGATGGAGTGTCACAGAAGCTGGTGTGCGCGCTGGTGGGCAGCAAAGAACCGATAAAGAAACACAAAATACCTTTGTCGTATGGCACGATGTGGTGCTGCGTAACAAGCGTCTTAAGCAGTCTGTCATTGAGTTTTTAGGGCAAGACGCGGAGTCACATTCTACGGATAAATCGTACTCAAGCTTTCGCCAAAAATTTGAAGCCAAGCACCGAACATTAGATGGGCATTACGTGCGCTCTAAGGGGGAGTTGCTCATCGACAACTGGCTGTACTTGGCTGGTGTTGTGCACGCTTATGAGCGTCAGTTGCCGATTGACCAAGATGTCACTAGCGATTTTTACTTGCCAGGTGGCAAAGTCTATTTGCAATTTTGGGGAAGTGACGATGGGGAGATGGCTCAGGCCGACCGTGAGACCATTCGTACTGTTTATGAGCAGCATCATTTCAATCTTATCGAAGTCGAACCGAGTGAACTAGACAAGTTGGATGAAGTGCTTCCTAAGCGTCTTCGTCAGTTTGGTATTAAAGCTTATTGACGACTTAAGCCCGCTGTTCAGATAAGAAAAAACCCGTGTTCAACACGGGTTTTGTATTTTTAGTGTATTTCTAGGCTGCAATCCTATGGGTTAAAAGCCTTTGATGTTTTCTGCTTCTAGCTCAGAGAAGTACTTCACTGTCTTCACTTTCAGTTCTTGTTGAGCTGGTTCGTCGCATACGATCACCGCTTTAGGGTGAAGCTGAAGAGCAGAAACTGTCCATAGATGGTTTACACAACCTTCCACGGCTGCTTCAAGTGCCTGAGCTTTGTTATGACCAGTGACCAAGATCATCACTTCTTCTGAGTCTAGAAGCGTACCAACACCGATAGTCAGCGCGTATTTAGGCACTTGGTTGATATCGCCGTCAAAGAAGCGAGAGTTCGCAATGCGAGTGTCTTCAGTGAGGGTCTTGATGCGAGTACGAGAAGAAAGAGATGACGCTGGCTCGTTGAACGCGATGTGACCGTCGTTACCCACGCCGCCCATGAACAGGTTGATCTTGCCGTAAGACTTAATTTTGTCTTCGTAACGCTTACATTCTGCGTCGTGATCGTCTGTGTTACCGTTCAGTAGGTTGATATTTTCTTCTTGAATATCAATGTGATTAAAGAAGTTGTTGTACATGAACGAGCGGTAAGATTCTGGGTGATCCGCAGGGATGCCAATGTACTCATCCATGTTAAAAGTCACGACGTTTTTGAAGCTGACTTCGCCGGCTTGGTAAAGCTCGATTAGGGCTTTGTAGGTTGCTAGAGGAGTGCCACCAGTTGGTAGACCCAGAACGAATGGACGCTCAGCAGTAGGTTTAAAGTCGTTGATACGCTTAGCGATATGCGCAGCTGCCCACTTACCTACTTGTGCTGCTCGAGTTAACGGGATAAGTCTCATTTTGTGCCCCTAGTTATTGGAATTGACGATGTACTGAAACATTAATTCGCATTATAAAATAAGTAATGGCGAACTGCTATTGTTTTAGGTCAAAATTTTGCTTTTTCTTTAACCAATGTTGGTTTTGTCGACGATTTTTATATCTAAATGCTTTTATAAGACGATTTTTTACAAAGAAATTGCATTATGAAACTGACGAATCAATAGATAAAATTTATGATCTAAATTAAGTTCTGCCTTCGCACTTAACCTTGTTTTTTAACAACCTACAGAGTGCGAAATCGCACACGAACTTCAAATATTATGGGTTAGATATGGCATGGCGCTCATTCTTTAACCATAATTGAAATGTGTAAACCAGTGAGGAATTCGGTATGAAAAATGAGTTAGATCCGAGCAAAGTACTACAGGCTTACGAATGTGTGATGAACAACGGTACACCAACCGAATTTGGTAAAATGTATGAAGGTGTAGAAGCGTTTTCTGACTACGATGGGTACAACGTTTTCTTGAGAGGGAATGGTGTTGAGCTAAAAATTGGCTTCCACAACACCTATCACTTGGAATATGACCAAGAGCATTTGAAAGAGAGCTTTCTGAAAAAGATTGCGACGCTCGCCAAGTAAACGGTCATCACCCAAATATTAAAAAAGCCCTTGGGAGAATGCCCCCTTGGGCTTTAGGAGAAGAAATGAGCTTGTCTTGCTCGCTCAGTAAAGTCAAACGAGCTTTCGCCTACTGCTAGAAAAAGGCGAGAACTAGGTTATTGGTTATTAATCGTCTTCAACCAAACTCTCTTCAATGTATTCTTCTGTGGCGTCAGGCTTGTTACGACCATTTAGCGTATGGAAGCGCTTGCGACCACGAGCAAGTTGGGTGTACTTTAGCCACGTACGCTCAAGTTTTGTTTTTGCTTTGCCCGGGTTTTCTAACACCTTGATGAAGTGTTTCTCTTCGCTGTTTTCAGGTGTTAATTCGCCTGACTCTAAGCCAAGCATTGTATCCCCATAAATTGTTAGGATTTCCTCTTCTGAAAGAGTAAAATCGCCAGACTTTGCAAAGCCGCGTGGGAATTTTACGTTATCGTAAAAACGTTTTTTGCCATGACGGAATTCAGTGTCAGACATGTCAACAGCCTCTGTAACCGTTATTGATGAATGTAGTGAACTTACGGCGAAAATTAGGCTTAAATCTAACAAAAGAAAAACAAAACTTTTTTGTCGTCATGATTTTAATTAGTTGTTAATCTGGTTTTATATTAACCAGGAGATGGTTTATGGATGTAAAAGTCTTTCGAACATTTTTAGAGCTGGCAAGAGTTCGTCACTTTGGACGTGCTGCTGAGAACCTTTATATTACCCAAGCCGCTGTGAGCGCACGTATCAAACAATTGGAAAGTTACTTCGATACGCAATTGTTTATTCGTGATCGAAATAACATAAAGTTGACCTCTGCAGGTGAGCGCTTAATCAGCTATGCCGAGGTAATGGTCACTACATTGCAACAAGCGAAGCTAGAATTATCGCTTGAAGATGGCAAAGCGCTGCAACTAACGTTAGGTGGCACGCCAAACATTTGGGACGCTTATTTACAGAATTGTTTAAGTGTCGTCACAGATTCGTTTGGTGGTTATGGCTTCATGGCAGAAGTGATGGGACGTGAGATGCTCAGTCGTAGCTTGCTAGAGCGCACGTTAGATATGGCATTTGCGTTCGATCAGATCAAAGCTGATGAGCTTAACTGTAAAAAAGTGGCAGATGTTGTTCTCGTTCTGGTATCAACTGAGAAAGATTCTTTAGACACCGTTTTCGAAAACAAATATGTGTACGTTGACTGGGGGACGCGTTTCTCCTCAGAGCATTCTGAGCGTCACCCTAAGATTCCGGCTCCATATTTACGCACTTCAACAGCGCGTATCGCATTGGACTTTATTTTAGAGAAGGGTGGAGCCGCGTACTTACCAATCTCTCTCGTGGAGCCATTTATCGCTAATGGGCAGCTTCACAAGGTGTCTGGAGTAGAAGATTGGTGTCGCCCTATCTATTTGAGCTATCGTAAAGCTAGCTCGTCTGTAGACGCGATTAAGCAAGTGGAAGAAATTGTCAAAGAGATCGATCCACTGACCGCTTACAGTTTTCAGCAAATTGGTTCTGGCACTTCCGACGAATAGCGTTGAATGAAAAGTCAGAAAAACGAAAAAGCCGCCTTGAGAAATCAAGGCGGCTTTGTTTTTATCTCGATGAATCGATAGTTATGGTAAGTCAAACAACAGGGCTGTTGTGCTTTCGTTTGATGTATTGCGCAAAACAACCTTACTCTGGTGTTCAACCTTCGCGCCGTCGCCAGCCGTCAAAGTGGTATTGTCGACACTAAGGCTGCCTGTCACTTGATGGATGAATAGCTTTCGGCCCGACTCAATCTCAAAGTTTAGTTCGCTACTTGGCTCAAGAATTAACTGATGCAAAGTCGCATCTTGCTTAATAAGTAGCGTGCCGTTTTCTCCAGTTGGAGTTGCGATAGTCGTTAACCCAGGATTGCGCCCAAAATCTTTTTGCTGATAACCTGGTTTGGTTCCAAATGTGTTCGGTTGAATCCAAATCTGTAGAAACCGCAGCGTATCTTGGTTCGATGCATTGTACTCACTGTGGTAAATCCCTTTCCCTGCCGACATGAGTTGGAATTCACCTGCAGGTAGTGTTTTGACGTTACCTTCACTGTCTTTGTGTGCGATAACACCTTCCAACACATAGCTGATGATCTCCATATCACGGTGGCCATGTGTATCAAAACCCGCGCCAGGCTTGACTACATCGTCATTAATGACTCTCAGCTCAGAAAAGCCCATATGTTGAGGATCGTAGTAGCTACCAAAAGAAAACGTATGTTTGCTATCAAGCCAGCCAAAGTTTGCTCGACCTCGGTCTGCTGCATGTCTTACCGTAATCATAAGGCCTCCTTAAGAGAGCTTTTTGTTTAAAAAGTTATCTAACGCTGCTTTACCTGCGCCAGAGAACGCCAGAGAAACGCTTGCTGCCAGTAATGCTAAGCCAAACTCGTAACCGTTGTTTGCCATGAATAGGCCATTTTCAAAGTGGACAGAGAATATCGCTACCACCATCGTGAACGCCAAAGCAACCGCTGCTGGTCGAGTTAGCAGACCAAGTAAAATGAACAAGCCGCCAAAGAACTCTGCGCTGCCCGCAAGTAACGCCATGAGCACGCCAGGACCTAAACCGATAGATGCCATCCACTGACCTGTGCCTTCTAGCCCGTAGCCACCAAACCAGCCAAATAGTTTTTGTGCGCCGTGCGCCATAAAGATAATGCCGATTGGAACGCGAAGTGATAGTGCGCTGTAACCTGCGTTTGATGTGGTAATTTTCTGTAATAGTGCTTTCATGATTCTGTCCTCTGACTCTTTTCAATGAGTGGGAAGCGTGTGCTCCCGTGCTGTTGAGAACAGTTTAGGTAGAGGCGAACATAAAAATAACGGGAGGATTTTGATAAACTCGTTCTAAAAAATTGAATGATTGGTTTTTATTTATTTAAATCAATGTCTTGATTTTTATATTCGGGTGTTTATTTGCCGATTATTGTCTGTTTTAAATCAAGGTCTGTCATTATTTTCGATAAACATTTTTGCTGTTAAACAAAAAAAAAGAGCACATGTACTGTGCTCTATTGCTTTCGCTTTTAACAAGGGAGAAAGGTGTGTTAAAGAAAACCGTCAGAGGTTCATTAAGCTCTCTAATGACTCCTCTACATTGTTGTAGTGATAAGTTCGAATATTACGTCCATCCGTCGTATTAATCTGAATTTCTGAGATCTCGTTATCTGAGTCTCGTTCGATAATTCCAATAGAATGATCTACGGATTTACTGGTAATAACCTTTTGGTTTCTTAATACAATTACGCAAGTATGTAAGTCCATGCCAATTCCCTTTAGCCGACGTTGTTGTGATGTTCTGGATCTAACTTTAGTGTACAAAAGCGCTAATGCCAATAAATCTCAATATTGAGTTCCGAAAATGGCTAATTGTGGGCGCTTAAGCAAGCTACAATAACACTATATTGAACGATGCCTATGAACAATAAATGACAAAAGGCATGAGCAAGGAAAGCACTATGTTTATTCACCCCCATACCTCACTGACCTTCGAGCAGTGTCACAAGGCGCGAGTCGCGCGAGACAGTCGTTTTGATGGGCGATTTTATGTGGCGGTAAAAACAACGGGAATCTTTTGTCGTCCGATTTGCCCGGCAAATTTGCCTAAAGAAGAAAATGTTGAGTATTTCGCTGATAAGACGCAAGCCCTTCAAGCAGGGTACCGTCCGTGTTTACGCTGTCGACCTGATAGCGCGCCTGGATCTTGGGCATGGAAAGGTGTCGAGACGACCTTTCAACGAGCGATTTCGTTAATTGATAGAGGGGAGTTGCATCACCATTCGGTGTCTGAGTTGGCTGAGCGTGTTGGGATTTCTGACCGTTACTTACGTATGTTGTTTGAGCAGTATCTAGGTATGTCACCCAAGCAGTATGCGCAATATCAGCAACTAATGTTCGCCAAACAGTTGCTTCACTCCAGCTCTATGTCGGTCACCGACGTGGGGTTTGCATCAGGTTTTAACAGTACGCGCCGCTTTAACGATGCTTTTCAAAAGTTTCTCAAATTAACGCCTTCTCAAGTACGCCGTAAAGAGTTTGATGGTGCGGGTTGCAATCGAATTGCCTTACCTTATCGAGGTGAGTTGAATTGGTCGCACATGTTGGACTTCTATCGTTTGCGAGCGGTTGAGGGAGTTGAGCTAGTGAGTGATGAGAGTTATCAGCGCAACGTTTTTTTGGATAACAGCAAAGCCTGGTTTAAAGCGACAAAAGATGAAGGATACTTAGAACTGGCGTTTGAAATTGAAGACGTAACGAAGCTGCAAAACTTGGTGTCTGACATTCGTCGTATGTTCGATCTTGACGCTGATATTTGTACTGTTGAGCAGCATTTGGAGTATGTCGCGCCTGGGCTCGTGTCGAGTAAAGGTATTCGTATTCCTGGTGTATGGAATGCATGGGAAGCAGGGGTTAGAGCGATTTTAGGCCAGCAGGTGTCGGTTAAAGCGGCGATTGGTCAACTTAACTTATTGGTGGCCACACTTAGCGGAGAGTCAGAAAAACGTTTTTTCCCGACTCCCAGTGATATTGCGAACTCCGACGTGAGCTTTTTGCGCATGCCGCAAAGCCGTAAAGAGACGCTAGTGCGCTTCGCCCAGTTTATGCAGGACAACTCAGAAGCTGACCCCCAGCAGTGGCTAGCTTTGAAAGGCATTGGACCTTGGACCGTCAGTTATGCTCAACTGCGAGGGCAATCTCAACCCGATTGCTTTCTAGATAAAGACTTAGTGGTGAAAAAGGCGATGCAGCGTTACCCATCACTGAATACGCACACTGCGGCCCCTTGGGGAAGCTACGCGACGTTTCACTTATGGAATCAATCATGAAAACATTTTATACCGAAATGCCGAGTCCACTAGGAACGGTGACTATCCAATCGAACGCTGAGGGCTTACTTGGCATTTGGTTTGAAACATGCACCACTAAGCCGATTGAGCTGGGGGTGCGAGACGAGCAGCATCCGGTCTTGCGCCAAGCTGTCACCCAACTGGATGAATACTTTGCTGGTCTGCGCAACGAATTCGACTTGCCCCTTGCAGCGACAGGCACTGATTTTCAAAATCAAGTTTGGCAGGCACTAACGACCATTCCATATGGGGAAACGTGGAGCTATCAAGATCTCGCGAATGCGATAGGTAACCCTAAAGCTGTGCGTGCTGTTGGGTTAGCAAATGGGAAGAATCCGATTTCTATCGTGGTGCCTTGTCATCGCGTTATTGGCAAAAGCGGAAAACTGATTGGGTATGCAGGTGGAGTGGAGCGCAAGCAACGTTTGCTCGCGTTGGAGCAAGGTACACCGCTTTAAGTGAGGCGATTCTCATATTGGGATTAAGCGTGCTACACAGGGGGAACGATAGTGTAGAGTTTCATATTCGTTATACGAACAGAAAAAGGACAATAAGGACATGCCTTTCAAAACGGATTTTGATGCCTTCATGAGTGAGTGTTGGCAGCATCACGAGGAAAATCCCGAACAAATTTATGCTCAGTTAGAAACGGCTCTGAGCGAGGTGGAAGATGTTACCCAAATCGAGCGAATATTCGCATTGATGCTGCATACCGCTATTGGGCATCTCCAGTGCCCAGAACAGTTTCTTACTTGTTTAGAGCACTTTGATGAACGCAAGGTTGCCGAGAGTTTGGCATTTCAACGCAGTATTGCCGTTGCGCGCTATTTCGTAGATGGCACTGACAATATGGAATTATTGGAAGAGCAAGAGCAACGCCGAGTTTACGCTTTGATTTCGAATGAACTTTCTGCACTTGTTCAGCTTGAACTGGCGAGTCAATGGTTGGTGAAGGCAGCGTTAGGAATGACGCCGAACGATGCAGAAGGGCCATTAGCGCGCGCTATCGCGATCACTGCAAACAACTTAGCATGTCAGTACGAAGCGCTGGCTGAGCGCACGTGCATGGAAAAATCGAAGATGTTAGAAGCAGCAACACTCGCGCTAGACTATTGGAAAGTGGCAGGGGGTTGGATGCAAGAAGAGCGCGCAGAGTATCGCTTAGCGATGAGCTTGCTTAAAGCGGATAAACCGCAAGAAGCCAAAGTGCATGCTGAGCGCTGTGAGGCTATTTGTCAGCAAAATGGTAGCGACGCGTTTGAGCTGTTCCACGCACATGACTTGTTGATGCAAGTACACTTCCATCTTAGCCAGAAATATAAAGCTAAATTGGATGAAGAGATGCAGCAGCACTGCAAAACGAGCTCGTTGACGTGATCTTAGCGTTGAATGAAAAAAGCCCCGAGCGACTGGCTGGGGGCTTTAGGGTTGTTGACTATGCAGCGATGATTATGCTGCTTGCGCTTTTGCTTGGTATCGTCCTGGTTTATGGTTCATCGCCAAAATCAAGTTTGTTGCGATGGCACCTAGAACAGATAGAGCGATAAGGTGCACATCTACAATGAACAGTGACATCACCACGATGGCACAATCTAACGCCATTTGAACTTTACCCGCTCGAACTCCAAAACGTTCCTGAAGGTACAACGCAAGAATGTTAAAGCCACCCAAACTCATTTTGTGACGGAAAATTACCAACATACCGATTCCAATCAGCCCACCACCCAAAAGTGCCGCATAGAAAGGTTCGATTCGTGAAATCTCAATCACATGATGCAGATGATCGACCGCAAAAGAGACAATCGAAACCGCAATAAAGGTATTGATAGTGAAGCGCCAACCCATGCGCATCACAGATAAAATATAAAAAGGGAGGTTAAGAGCGAAAAATATCTGACCAAAACTGAAGTCACTCACTTTGGTTAGGAAGATCGCCAAACCAGCCGTACCACCAGTGAGCAATCCTACTTTGCTAAAAAATATCACCCCAAGTGACACCAACGCACTGCCGAGCGTCAGAGCCAAGAGGTTCTCTCTTAGGCTATGATCTTTGTCCATAAATTAATTTCCTTGGTTTAAAAACCGCGCCGGAGACAACACGTCTCACGGACGCGATAGACAGTCGCCAAAATAGCAACTAACAAATCGGCCAATAAAATGTCGCGAAAAGTGATGGATGTCGAGTTTTTGGACGAGATTATGATGATATTAACCTGTTTAACATAATGTACACAGATAGAAAAACAACAAGGAAAAGTTATGATTAAGAAAGTTGGCAACACCCAAATCAGCACATTACATCGACTGAGTTGTCACTGTGGAAAAGTTGAGCTGGAACTGGCGTTACCCAATGGTATTGAGAAGCCGAGACGGTGTGACTGTTCTATGTGTCGACGTCGTGGCGCGATTGTCGCGTCTGTACCTTTGAACGGTATTCGTATTGTGCAAGGCGAAGAAGTCTTGAAGCAGTATCAATTTAATACACACACTGCGAAGCACTTTTTCTGTGGCGAGTGCGGTATTTATACGCACCATCAGCGTCGTTCTGACCCGAGTGAGTATGGCTATAATGTCGGCTGCTTAGAGGGCGTCAACCCATATGAGTTGGGAGCGATTGAAGTGATGGATGGCGTTAACCATCCATCTGACCGCTAGGTTGTGTTGCAAGTTAAGCACCTGATTATCGGTGCTTTTAAGTAAATAAGCCGCTATTCATCCACAAGTGTACCGCAATACTGGCGGCATAACCCAAGGCGATGACGGGAGCCCACTTTAGGTGGCCAAAGAAGGTGTATTGTCCACGCGCGGCTCCCATTAAAGCGACGCCTGCCGCGGAGCCAATGGAAAGCAAACTGCCCCCGACACCTGCGGTTAATGTGACCAGTAGCCAGTTGCCCATCGACATGCTTGGTTCCATGGTCAGTACAGCAAACATAACCGGAATGTTATCGACGATTGCAGATAGCACACCAACCATTACGTTTGCCCAGACTGGGTTCCATTGCGTGTACATGACGTTTGAAACCAGTTCGAGGTAGCCAAGTAAACTTAAACCGCCAACACACATTACAACACCGTAGAAGAACAACAAGGTGTCCCATTCGGCTCGAGACACACGATGAAACACATCAAACGGAACCACTGAGCCTAAGCGCTTCAATGCCTGATCATCGCCATTGGCAATTGCCATAGCTGCTTTTTTTGCGAGTGAGTGTTTAAGAGTTTGACGCAAAAAATATCCGAAAAACTGTAAGTACGCCAAGCCCATCATCATGCCCATAACGGGTGGGAAGTGCAGCAAGGCGTGGAAAGAGACCGCAGTGGCAATCGTCAGAATGAATAATGCGACAATACGCCTTGCCCCGCGTTTTAGCTCAACGTGTTGGTGAATCGTATTCGGTTTTGTGTTTGGAACAAACAGTGACATCAAAAACGCGGGAACCAAGTAGTTCACCAATGACGGTACAAACAACGGAATGAACTCAGCAAAGCTGACATGACCGGCTTGCCACACCATCAGGGTTGTAATATCCCCAAATGGGCTGAATGCACCGCCAGCGTTGGCTGCGATAACAATGTTGATACAAGCAAGATTGACGAACTTAGGATTATCACCAGAGACTTTCATCACTACAGCGCACATCAAAAGGGCCGTAGTTAAGTTATCGGCAATCGGTGAAATGACAAAAGCGAGAAACCCCGTCAGCCAGAACAACTTTTTGAATCCAAAACCTTTACCGACCATCCACGCTTGTAAGGCATCGAAGAGTTTGCGTTCTTCCATTGCGTTGATGTAAGTCATCGCCACGAGCAAAAACAGCAGCAACTCGGCATATTCCAACAAGTTGTGTTCTAGTGCGGATTTGGCGATTTCAGGCTGGTTGTGCTGAGCAAAGGTGTAGCCAATCAGAATCCAAATTAACCCTGCAGCGAGCAGCACTGGCTTGGATTTTCTCATTTTCAGATACTCTTCCAACATAACCAGTATGTAAGCGATCGAAAAGATAATCAGAGCCGCGTAACCGACACCAGAATTAACAAGATTCAGTTCATTGGTTGATGCAGCAAAGGTGGCGCTAGAGAACAACAAACAGCAGAAAGCCACAATTGGATAGATTGGCATAGACATTTCTCCTTTGTCTGGTTGGAGAAATATTAGCCACAAATGAATGAGTTAGTTGTGAGAGAGCTCGAATTAACAGTAGGAGTTAGGAAATGATAGTGTGCGCCACTATTTTCTGAGTGACGCAATGCTTGCTGCGCCGAATAAAACCGCAGCGGCATATAAACCGTAAGTTAACCAGTGACTAATCTCTAAAAAAGGAACGAGCCCTTGACCTGCCCACATACAGCCTCCGTTTAATGAGCAATGTTGTAATAGTCGAGCCAATTTAAAGGAAATGAACAATGTTTTTTGTGAGTGAAAGCAAATTCTGAAGGATTAGAAAGTCAAAAATTGGTCAGTGAGAGAGAAATCTCATTTTTAACTGGCTAGCTCTAACCCTTTTGAGTTAAAGCTAGCTATATCTAGAGCTGAATGCATTTAGCGTAGGAGCCATTTTTTCAACGGTGAAGCGTCAATTGCTTTCACAAGCAGTATGGTTGCAACAATCGTTGCAGGATAAATAAACACATCTTTCGCGAGGTGTTGCAGCCCGATAAATCCAGCGACATTCATCATGACAATTATGATAAGCAGATGGCTAACATATATTCCTAACACGCTAGGAGATAGTTTGAAGACCCAAGGCATGTCGCCAAAATGAGGGTGAGCCAAAAGCCACATAAAGACACCTACAGCCCAGATAACGGTACCGAATAGGAAGTCGTGCGAGTTGAAAGCGATGTCATGTTGCATCAGCCAGTAAGCTTCACCAAAATGCAGTGCTATGCCAAGAATAATGCATCGAACCGTATTGTTTCGCGACCACCGCCACTGCGCTTCTCGTGCGAAATAACCCAGAACAACTAGCAACGTGCTGAAAAAAGGCCCGTTACGAGTAAAGAAAGGCGCTGGCAGGTCGGTAATGGTCGCGTAACTGCCAGCAAAGACCCCGTATATGTATAACAATACTGCAGTTGGCAGTATCAGTTGCACCATATTGATATGCACGAGAAAGGCAATTAACGCTACGGCAATGACCAGAGCCGGAATAAACCACAGATGAACGAGTCCGCCTTCGATGAGTGAATTGATCGGGGTTGACATTAAGTACCCCCAATAACCTTGCCTTTCGGCGAGATACCCAGCCTCAGCGACCGTCTGCCATTGGAATGGCATCAGTAAACAGATCATGCTCCAAATGAGCCAAACCTTCATTAACGGTTTGGCGTAGTTCTTAAGAGTATCGATAGGTGAGTGACTCAACTTCGGCTGGATTAGATAACCCGAGATGAGAAAGAACAGCGGAACAGCAAAACGAGCCAGTTGGTTGAGCATATAGCCAACCCATGGTATCCCATTCCACTGCCAGTACGTCAGTGCCATCTGGCAATGCAAACCCACAATCGCAAGCATCGCAATGATACGTGCAAACTCTAAGCTGGCTATTTTTTGTTTCTTTGCCATTACATTGTTTACCTAAATAAAAAACTTAGGTGAAAATAGCAGGTTGTTGTTGAAGTAATACGTGAAAAAGTCAACAGACTTGCGCTTACATTGAAGCTGTTTCGAAAATTAAGACTTACTTCAAACTTCTTAATTATTAACCTATTAACGCAATCAATACCTGATTCGTGAGTCGAAAATAGCACTGAATAATGGTTAGACCAGTTAACTCTAGATTGCAAAAAAGAACGATCGTGCTAAAAATAAGATTATGCAAAAAGGAAAAGTGACAAAAGAGTTTATTCTGCAGCGGGCTTTTGAGATCGCCAGCGAAGACGGATTAGAAAGTCTTACGATTGGAGAGTTAGCCAAGCAATGCGGTATGTCGAAAAGTGGTCTGTTTGCCCACTTTAATTCGAAGTTGAATTTACAGCTATCGGTGCTTGATCACGCCAATAAAGTGTTCGCTGATCGGGTTATTGAGCCTGCTCGAGAACTCGGGGATGGCAATATCGAGCGTAAAATTCGAGGGTTGCTCGACTCTTGGATGACTTGGAATCACGCATTCCAAGGAAGTTGTATGTTTCTTGACGCTTGGAATGATACGGCAGATAAAGATTGCCCGCTTCAGGCCGGACTGCGTAAATCCATAGACACTTGGCTGAGTTATTTGGAGATCCAAATAGCGAAAGGCAAAGAGAAGCAAGAATTTGCAGCAGACTTAGATACACGCCAAGCAACGTTTGATTTGTACGGTCTCTATTTGAGTGCGCATGTTTTTTACTCAATTAAAGGTGAGCAAGAAAGCTTGCGTCTGTTTTGGCAAGGGATCGACAACTTATTTTCTCGCTGGAAAGACTAATATCGGTTAATCGCTTCCCAGATTCGTAGACATAAAATCACAAGAGCGGCTGAGTTCGCTCTTTCTTATCAGCATAAAAAGCACGACCGTTCTATTTTGTGCAAAGCTGATAGTTAAGGACATGATTATGAGTGAAAAAATTTACTTTAATACATCGCAACGTTTCAGTATTAAGCGCAGTTTGGTGAACATTAGTACTCGGTTACACCATACACTGGCCCCGTCACATGCAAAGAAGACCGCGCGCAAGCTTCTTCTGACACCTGCTCGTACGCAACCTAAAAATATTGAACCTCAAGGGCTTATCAAAGGTGAAATTAAAGGGCATGCAGGCATCATCAAAACCTATACTTTGGGCTCTGGACCTATTTGGGTGCTAACTCATGGTTGGTCTGGAACGGCAAGTCAGTTTTATCCACTGATGGAACATATTGCGTCGAAAGGGTTTACTGCTTTGGCGTACGATCATCCGGCACATGGTGAGAGTGAGGGGCAGTATGGGCACATTCCGGGGTTTGTCAGAGGATTAGAAGATGTGTTGGATACGGTCGAGGATATTGTTGGCCTAGTTGGGCACAGCATGGGCACCGCTTCTGCTCTTGAGTGTAGGCACAGTAAATTAGAAAACAAGCCTTTGCTGCTTATTGCTCCGGTATTAAATTACGTAGAGAACTTATTCGGTAGCATTGCACGTTCCGGTTACTCGATGAAGCTTTTTAATGCTGTGGTTTCAGAAGTTGAAGACCAATTTGGTTATCCGTTACAGTCCATTGATCCGATGAAGCGTTTGTCTGAGCGTCCGTCTCACACCATTATTATTCACGATGAGCAAGACAAGTTCACCAAATACAGTGTCTCGGCAAAAGCGGCTGAAGAGATTAAAAACGTTGAGTTAGTGACAACACAAGGTCAGGGGCATGGTCGAGTGATGAAGTGTGGGCAAGTCTTCAGTAGTTTTGACCGTTTGCTCGATAGTGCTTGGTAACCCTTACTTTTACTGATTGACTCGCTCCGTTTTGCGCTAATTCGATTTGAAAGTAACACCTCAGATTTTTTCGTCTCTGGTGTTGCTCTCCTCGTTAAGAGGTTAAATCCAAAAAGGACAGCCGAAGCTGTCCTTTGTTTATTTAGCAGAACGTCTGCAAGGCTGAAATTAGTTACAGTTAGCTACGCCAACTTCTTTCCAAACGCCCCATTCGCCAGATTGGCTAGGATCGTCACCCTGAGTCCACCATTTCGCTTCCCACGTTTTACCTGCGTGAGTCACTTGGTTACCACCTGTGTACACTGCGCTCGCATCCCATGCGTTGTCACAAGTACCAGGGTTCGGATCGGTTGTGTGCTGTGCAACAACCACTGTCGCGCTTGCCGATGAAGAAGCTTTACCGTCGCTCACACTTACAGTGAAGCTTAAGCTTGTGTCTTGCGGGTATTCCGCAGCAGTGAACGTGACTTTAGAGCCTTCAACCGTTGCATTCAGACCTTGAGGTAGAGTCCAGTTGAATGTCAGGGTATCGTTGTCTGCATCGCTAGACGCAGCTGCATCTACAACCACAACGTCACCAGCGTTTGCTGTTGCTGGAGCAACAACTTGCGCTACTGGTGCGTTGTTCACTGGGTCAACAACACCTGCTGGTTTCACTGTTACTACAACGAGGTCAGATGCCGTTGCACCTTCGTTATCAGTCACCGTCAGCTTGAAAGTTAATTGCTCTTCAACAGTAACTTCTGCTGCATCAAAGCTTGCTTTCGCTGTGTTTGCACCTGTTAGTACCACTGCTGTGCCAGATACTTGTTCCCAAGCGTAGCTTGCGATGGTGCCGTCAGAGTCTTTTGACAGGCTGCCATCTAGAACCACATTTGCAGGACCTGTTACCGATTGATCTGCGCCAGCTGCGGCTGTTGGTTTACGGTTTGGTTGAGGAACCACACCACCAGCCATACCTTCGTGCATCGCGTTTAGAATGTCACCGTTATCCGCGTCAATTTCCCAAGAGAATAGACCAGCAAGACCAAGAGACTTCGCGTAGCTACCTTTTGCTAGCACTGAACGGTGGTCATCAAATGTGATCAACTCGCCCGTAGTACGGTTCCATACCCATGGTGCTTCTGCTTGTGCATCGTAGCCGTACTCGAAGCCGTTAATACCAGTGTTGTTTGCACCTAGCATGAATGACTTAATGCCTTTGTAGTCAATTACGCCATCTTCCCAAACACCTTGCGCTGTGCTGCCCTTCAGTTTACCTGTAGCAGTACCTGTCATTGGGTCGTTTGGATCGGTTAGCGTATCTGGAGTTACGCCTTCCCAGCCACGACCGTACATTGCTGTACCAAGTACTAGCTTGTTCGCAGGAACGCCTTGAGCAAGAAGAAGTTGGATGCCGTTATCTGCTGTGTAAGCAGGACCTTTGTACGGTTCGCCGTTCTCATCAACGCCACTACCGTCACACTGACCAGGACGCATGAATGAACCACAGTAAAGCGCAGTCTGGTGACCAGGAACGTTGTTCCAGCCGCCGTAGAAGTCGTAAGTCATTGCGAAGATGTAATCCATGTACTGAACCGCATCTGCGTAGTCTACGTCTTCAATCTTGTCGTAACCGACACCGATAGCGGACGTTAGCTCGTAAGTACGGCCTGTCTCAGCTTCTAATTCATCAAGCATTACGCGCAGTTCACGCATCAGTGCGATGTATGCTGGGCCATCGTTTACAGGGTCGCCCTTATCGGCTGCTGCACCGCCGCCGCCAGGGAATTCCCAGTCGATATCAACACCATCGTAGAATTTCCAAGTTTTCAGGAACTTCTTAACTGATGCGACGAATGTGTCTCGGTTTTTCTTGTCCACGAAATCGAAGAATGGGTCAGACAGTGTCCAACCACCGATCGATGGGATGATTTTTAGATCAGGGTTACGTTGTTTCAATGCCATTAGCATTGCGTAGTTACCCTTGATAGGCGTGCTGTATTCATGACCAGCTTGTGGGAAGCTCTTCTGATAAGCAGCCCAAGGGTCATGGATAACGACTTCATAATCAGGCACACCTGTACAAGCAGTTTGTAGCGCGTTGAAACTGTTGCCGCCAACAGACTTCACAGACTCATTTGGGCCACAAATTGGGATAAAACCGTAAAGGATGTGAGTCAAGTTGTCGACCGGCATATTATCGACTGTGTAGTCACGGCCATAGATGCCCCATTCAACAAAATACGTACCCATCACGACGCTTGGATCGGTATTGTAGGTTTTGTTGTTTGGATCAACATTCATCGTTAGTGGCTTCAGGTGAGAACCATCGGTATCTGCAATTGTGATTTCAGCTGGTGCGCTTTTCGCACAACCTGTCGCATCACATGCTTCGATTTCCATTTGGTATAAGCCACCTTGGCCGTATTCAAACGAAGCTGTCGTTTGGCTACCAGTGATAGGGCCGCTTGCTACTTTTACACCATCAAAATAGACGTTGTAAGTGTCACCAGGTGTGCCACTCCACTGGTTAAATTTAACAGTAATCTTCGCTTGCTCATGGTATTTCACCATGTCGTAGTAGCCTGACGTGGTTTCCATCGCGAGTTCAATTTTAGAAAACTGAAGGTTGTTGGAACCGTACATATCGATACTTGGTGCGGTTGGAGCCGCAACTGCAGCGCCTGATAGCGCTAAAGCAACTCCAGCTGCACATAGGTTAAATCGAATCATAACTTCTCTCTCAATCCTTGGATTCATGTTCTACCTAGAACATAGGCTGCTCTTGCACCAGATAAGATGATTGGATTTACTCCACGTGCAAAAGCATCACACTCAGCATTTCAGAGAGTTTTTTTTCGTCAAAAAAAATTAAGACGGTTTTCGAGGCACTTGAGAGAACTTAACTAAAACTAGCACTCTGTTACACAGAAAGTGTCAGACTGAGTCAATAATTTATAAAATCTCAGCAGAAACTAAAATTATTGTTTACTCAGTAACGAGTTAGTTAAATGCGATGAAGGCCTTATTTTGTTGTTTATTAAGGTTTTGTTTCATTGATATAGAAAGAGAATTGAAAGGAAAAATAGCCGTGAAGACGTATTAGTCACGGCTGAAGTGTTCACTCAACGCGGCGCGACGTTTAGAGGCTGCACCGGTTTCTGAGCCCTGAACGGTATGCTCAAATCCTTTACGAATGAATCGCTGATCTGGAATAAGAGGCTCAATACGGCGTATTTGAGGTGAAAGATGAGAGCCCGAGATCTGATACGCTGTCTTTCCTAATCCGGTATTCAACGTGATGACCTTGCCATCGAATTCAAATTCCGTCGTAATAAGTCGATGGTTTCGGTATACCCCATCTTCAGTGAAAACGAGACGTTCTGTTTGGTAGGGTGGCGCGCCAATCTCAATCCATTCGCCGTACACCTTTTCCGGATCAATGTGGTCTTGATAGGAGAGGTGGATTTGATAGCCAAAAAACGTCAACAGACCCATCCCGAAGCAGACAAATGTACTCTTGAGGATTTTGGATTGGTGGCGAGCCAAAAATGAAAGTTTTGGTTCTTGTCGTGCTTTTCGCCTTCGGCGAGTCGAGTCCGTCATAGATCTAATTTTCTCCACTTTTTTAACATGGTGGAAACCTTCCTTTTTAAAAACAAACAATCCCGCCATTGAGACGACGAAACTATGATCTAATGTCCACTTTTACATTCAGATACACATCTTATTGATGGTTTTGTTGTTTGCTCACATTCATTACTTCGCAGGTTTTCTTGCTCGGTTTAGGTCGCCTGATTAATCCTCGCGAAAAAAGGTTCTCGCTCAGTAGCAAAGGATGTGCGTTATTACGTTGAGTTTAATGGCTTTCAAAGCTTGAGTAACGGAAAGAAACAAGGTAAAAAAGAGCGGACTTTTGATAAGGAAACCAATAATGAATATTAAGGAAAATAGCTATTTTGCTGGTAGTGTAAAATCACTAGGCTTTAACCAGAAAGATCAGGATGTTAGCGTTGGTGTGATGCTTCCTGGTGAGTACACGTTTGGTACTCAAGCACCAGAGCGTATGACGGTTGTAAAAGGTGCGCTTGTGGTCAAGCGTGTTGGCGAGAGCGATTGGACGACTTATCAAAGTGGTGAGTTTTTTGAAGTGGAAGGTAATTCTTCATTTGAGCTTCAAGTGAAAGAAGCGACTGCGTATTTATGTGAGTACTTCTAGCGTTCATTTGTTGCTCGTCATAAAACCACCTTCGGGTGGTTTTTTCGTCTATGTGCTTCACTTATAACGCATCTTTTTGGTTATTTGGGTATATACTTAATAAAAATGTACCCATCGACCAGGGAGGAAGTGATGGCAGTACAACGCAAGCATTCTGATCTCCCTCCTCGTTACGAGGATAAAGATCTCACCAATGAGCAAAGACAGCGCTTTACCGAAGTTGCCAACGCCGCTCATAAGAGACGTGAATTTTATCGACGTGCTCTAGGAAAGAGCTTAATGGGCAAAATGAAGGGCCGTGCGTTTAAAGATCACCCCACTCGTCAGCAAGGCAAGCCGAACAGAACGTTGCAAGTAGTGTGGTTAATCGTATTTCTCGTTGTGGGGCTTTGGGTGATGCATGTGTTCGCTTAGTCATTAGCAAGCTTCTGGTACCGCTGGTGCATCAGATGTTGACTGTTCTTCCGTATTGCAGTGCTCATAAAAGGCGTACTGGTTTTTACCAGTATGTTTAGCTGCGTACATTGCTTTATCTGCACATCGAGTCAATTCAGACAAATCCTTTGCATCTTGCTTATAGATAGCAGCACCTACACTCATTGTTAACTCGTTAATCATATCGTAGCTTCGGTAACCTGTCGGAAACAGATGCACGATCCGTTTTAGGATGCTGTCGAGGTCACCTTTACTTTTTACATCGTAAAGCATGATTACAAATTCATCGCCCGCAAATCGAGCGATGGAGTAGTCGTGTTTATCGGTTTTTCTGTCTTTGTTGCGAATGTTATTTTTTAATCGAGTTGCGAAGGCTTGAAGTACTTGGTCACCAATATCGTGCCCGTAGGTGTCGTTGATGTGCTTGAAGTTATCGATATCGAGAAAAACCAATGCGGTGATGCTGTCATCAGATGAGTGCTTGATTTCATCGAGCTTTGCGCGCGCCCAAGTCTCAAAGCTCCAGCGATTGGCAAGCCCAGTGAGCTGGTCAAAATATGCTAACTCCTCAATCCCCTCACGATACAGTGTTTGAATGTAATTGAGGACTTTCGTGTAGTAATACGAGAACGTGTGACACACAAACGCGGTCGCTATCAGGGTCAGCATCAATCTCCGCTCTATGATTTCTGTGGCTGTTGGCAGTCGATCTAAAAAAGCGCCCCCAAAAAAGATCAGTAAAATGTAGGTGCCACTGAACAACAGACCGACCTTAAACTCATTAATTAACACCAGAGTGGCGACAATAGGATATAGCCATAACATTTTGCCTGACGGAGCGTCGTTATACAGAAGTAACAATAACCCTTCGAACATTAAGACAGCACTTAGCCATAAGTCGGCGTATTGATGGTGCCGCTGGACTTTTATTACATAACTGATTGCTAAGCATGCCAAGGCACACAAAGCATGGAAAAAGCTTAAACCCCAGTTATTCTCAAGTGATTGAGCAATGGAACCATAAGTTAAACAGGCAGCGGCGATACTGGAGCATAAAAAGACAATTTTCTTTTTTCTTGTTGAGCGGATGTCCGCCATTTCTTCTAAGCGCGCCCCAGCCAATGTCGACATTATGTATCCTTGCTTAATTAACGTGTACGCTTATTCTAGGCGGTATTTTCGCGATAAATAGAACAACAAAGTTTCCAAATGTGATATCAGTCATTTTTAGTGCAAAGCCATCAGTGTGATTTGGTGCGAGTGTTCAAAGAGGAATGGTGGCGCATGCAGGTTTTCATGACGGTTCTTCATGGCTCTATATGGTTGGACTGATAACTCAAAGTAATGTATCTAGTTAGACACATTTCTATTGATTATCCTGATTCTGTTCGGTGCTCGTTGATTGAGAGTATTGTTCACCAATCTCTGCTCTACGTATCGTCAAGGCATATGTCGTTTCGAAAATGCATTAGAAATATTTTTCCGAAACAGGGCGAAATATTGTTGTCGTTATGACCAATATGCGACTAGAATCCGCGCTAAATCACAACCTCATATCGAGCTTCGTTCGAGTCACTATTTTTAAACTGCTTCACAAAATTGTGAGGCAGTTTTTAGTTGTAGGAAAGGTTACAAGCATGCCTAAAAGCCAAAACATCAACCAACGAATGTCCATCGTGGCATTAGCTTGGCCAATTCTTGTCGAAATTTTGCTACGGACGGCTTTAGGAACCAGTGACGTGTTCATGCTGAGTGGCTACTCAGACAAAGCCGTATCCGCTGTTGGTGTGATCACGCAGATTACCTTCTTTTTAATCATCGTTTCGACGTTTGTCAGTAGCGGTACGGGGATTTTGATTGCCCAATACAATGGCGCTGGACGCGAGCAAGAGTCAGTGAGCGTTGGTGTTGCGAGTATTGCGTTGTCTGTGCTCGTCGGTGTGCTATTGAGTGTGATTGCCGTGCTTGGTGCGATATATCTACTCCCGTATTACGGCTTGGAAGCGCAAGTCGAGCAGTACGCTCATGAATATCTGCTGATAAGCGGTGCGATGACGTTTAACGTTACGATTGGCGTTGTTTTTACAACTATTCTGCGTAGTCATGGTTATTCACGTTCCCCAATGGTGGTGAATTTGATCTCGGGTGTGTTCAACATCATTGGTAACTATATTGCGCTTTACCAGCCATTCGGTTTACCTGTGTATGGTGTGCAAGGCGTGGCAATAGCAACCGTCGTCAGCCAAGTCATCGGTACGTTAATGTTATGGTTTATTCTCGCTCGCAGTAGCATTGAACTACCAATGTCGACTATGAAACAAGTACCGGCAGAGATTTACAAAAAAATCTTAAAAATCGGCGGTATGAACGCGGGTGAAGTGCTGTCTTACAACGTGGCGCAAATCTGCATTGTGTACTTTGTGGTGCAAATGGGGACGGCATCGTTAGCGGCTTTCACTTATGCGCAAAACATTGCCCGTTTCTCGTTTGCTTTCGCGCTGGCAATTGGTCAGGCTGCGCAAATTCAGACCGGTTACTACATCGGTAAAGGTTGGGTGAGTAGCATTTTAAAACGCGTACAAATCTACTTCTTAGTGGGGTTTGTGGCATCAACGGCGGCAACCACACTGATTTACCTGTTTAGAGAAGAGATTCTACGCGTGTTTACCGATCAACCGGAAATACTCGCATTGGCAAGCTCGTTAGTCATGGGCTCAATTTTGCTCGAAGCCGGACGTGTGTTTAACCTGATTTTTATCGCGGGGCTCAAAGGCGCGGGTGACATCAAGTTCCCAGTGCAAATGGGGATTTTGAGTATGTGGGGATTAGGCGTGCTTTTCTCTTACATCTTTGGCATCCACTTGGGTTATGGCGTTTTAGGGGCTTGGATGGCAATCGCACTCGATGAATGGGTACGTGGTATCATCATGGCAAGACGTTGGCGCTCTCAGGTGTGGACCAAGTTTAAGGTGAGCTAACGGTTTTCGGTATTGCGCATCACGCTTATTCTGTTGTTAGAAAACAAAAAAGGCACTGTTAGTCAGTGCCTTTTTGTTATTTAAAATCGGGAAGACGTTAGAATTCGCACTCAGCTTTGAACACCATGCGCTCTTTGCTGTATGGATGATCCAGCTCTAGCATCTCAGCATGCAGGTGCAAGCGATTCGCTTTTTCGCCGTATAAACCATCACCAACCATCGGCATGTTTAACCCCATGTGATGAGCACTGTGTACACGTAGTTGGTGAGTTCTCCCTGTTTTCGGATACATGTATACCTTGCTGCGTCCATCTTTGACTTCAATCAGTTGCCAGTAGGTTTCTGCATGTTTCCCGTGTTCAAAACACACCAGTTGACGTGGGCGGTCGTCGGGGTCACCACGCATTGGCAGTGAAATTTCCCCTTCAGGCTCGTTTAATACGCCTTCGAGCAGTGCCATATAACGTTTTTTTACGTCGCGAGCCATAAACTGTTTCTGCAGACTTTTGTTCGCGCGCTTGGTTAAGGCAAACACTAAGATGCCAGAGGTCGCCATGTCGAGGCGATGAATCACAAACGGCCCTTCCACATCAGGGTACATCGCTTGTAGGCGCGTATAAGCAGAGTCCTTGATAGTTTTACCAGGCACTGAAAGTAAGCCCGAGGGCTTGTTGACGACGACCATAGCGTCGTCTTGGTAGATTATCTCTAGTTCTTTGTCTTCTGCCCAATTCTCCGCCAATGGATTAGGTTCGACATCCAGCCCTTGCATCATATGGCCCAAAATCGGCTGACATTTGCTGTTGCACGATGGGTAGAATTTTTTGTGTTGGCGAACTTCAGACTTTGGCGACACACCCCACCAAAATTCTGCCAGCGCCAGCGGTTTGAATCCGTGTTTAAACGCGTATTGAAGCAGTTTTGGCGCAGCACATTCCCCCGCACCTGCTGGTGGAACTGGGTTTGTGGTGTCCGCAAAAATGTCCACCAAGTCGCGTGTTTTGCCATGGTTGTTTAGGAAGCGGTATTGTTTATGCAATTTGTGCTGCAAAGCGTTGGAGAGCGTTTTGCGCTGTTCTTTCAGATGAGCAAGTTGCTGCTCTAACTCAGCCAAGCGCGCTTCTTTGATTGCAAGCTTTTCATCCCACGCTTGCTTTAAGTATTTGAGAACATTTTTCTCGGCGACACTTTGCTTACCCAACTCATCCAACAAGATTTTGAGATCATCGGCATTGAGCGTTTGCTCGCCCTGTTGGCGCTGTCGTTTGCGTGCGGCGCGGCCGTCAATCATCACTTGGCGCTGTGTTTGCTCCTCTTGCTGATAAGCGGCTCGGTCGGCTTGGATTTGCGCTTTAAGATCCGCCAATTCCGGATTCGCAGCACAGGTTTTGTACTCCGCATTGGCGGCGTTGATGGCATCCGTTTCTGCGCGGAAGAATCCTTCATCGGTCAGCATGTCGTACACAGGAGGGACAAATCCTGGAATCAAGTTTTGGTCAGCAATTTTGCCAGAAAATGCACTTAAAAAGCCGAGCTCGCCTTGAGGGCTTTTTACCAGCAATACGCCAAACATTTTGCCTCGCCCCGTTTCTTCATTAACCAAACCAAAATCGTGTTCGAAGTCGGTTTGCGCTAATAAATGCTGTTCCAATTGCTTTGCGGCTATAACGCAAAGAGGATGCGGCGTGTAGTAGAACGGAAACGTAAACTGCGTTGGCAATTCATAGCCAGAAATATCAGCAGTAAAACGAGTAAAATAATGTTCAGGCGAGTGCATGGTGGGTATCCGCGAGAGTAAAAAATCGAGCGAGGATTGTACCTGTTTGAGTCAGGATTGCCATGTCGGTGTTGGCACTCGCTCTTGGATTAAGAACAAGAGCGAGTGGGGAAGAGCTTATTGCAGTTTTTGTAATGCAAGCTTCCACTGTGCCGGTTTGTCGTAGTAGGTCGAGTGCGGCAAGGTCAAGTACTCGCCATTTACTTCTGCAATCATGGTTGGATAACCACCAACGTGTAACTGGCGCATCAACTGTCGGCTAGAGTGAATTCTCTCGTTTAGCTCGGCTTCGCTTAACGCCATGTTTTGCTCCCACGCATCACTTGTTAAACCTAGCGATTCTGCAATGGCTTTGAGCGTCGATGCTTCATTCACTTTTAACCCGAGCTGATAATGCGCAGATTGGATGGCCTTTAGCATGTGCCATGGATTCAGCCCCATTTTCTCCGCACTCAAGATCGCTTGTGTGGGTAGATAAGAATCAAGAACAAACGCATCTTCGCTTTTCACGCGTTGCAGATATGCTTCACCAAACGTTGCTCCGGTTTCGGTTGCGATACGAGCGTCACTGTTGATGATGTGCTGACGAAATTCAGGTTCAATCGCGCGTTTCTCAATCATACCGCCGGGATGAAGCTCTACCTTAAATTGAGAGGTGTCCATCAAGGCTTCGATGAGTGGTGATGCCCCGTAGCACCAACCACACATGGGATCGAAGAAGTAATGCACGGTTACCATGACATTTCACCAGTATGCACTTTCGCACCGATTTCTAGCGCGATTGGCAATTGAGCTTCTGGGTATTTCGCAGACATGGTGTCAATGAGTTGAACGCTGTTATTGCTGTGTTTTTTCGCTTGCTGAAAATCCTGCAAGTATTGTTGCGAGTAGCGAATGGTGTCTGCGTTCAGCTTTGTGCCTGCTTTCATGTGACCAGGAATGACCACTTGAGGTTTAAGCGCAAGCATCTCGCTAAGTTGCTGCTCCCAAGCATTGATGGCGGTCTGGTCAGCGGCATCTGCCATCCACAAATGTACGTTTGAGTACACGGCTACGTTACCTAGAATCGCTTTGTTATCTGGAATCCATAGGTAAGGGCGGTGTGCTGATGTGCCATGGTTACCACGAATTTCAATCTTATGACCTTCTAGCTCCAATGATGCTTTATCGTACGCGACAGGGATCACTGGTTTTACCGGTGCGTTTGCGCCAAGCTTTGGTCCCCAGTACGCCAGCTTTCCAGCCAATTTCTCTTTAATAATTTTTTGAACCGCAGGCGTTGTGATGATCTGCGCATCAGGGAACTGTTGGTGTAAGGCCTCTGCGCCAAAGTAGTAGTCTGGGTCCGCTTGGCTGATAAAAATGGTTTTAAGCGTTTTGCCTGAGTCCAGCACTTTAGCGGCAATGCGCATCGCGTCAGCTTTGGTGAAGCCAGTGTCGATAACCATGGCGTCAGTCTCACCGTATACCAAGGTTGAGTTTACGTGGAAGCTGTTACCGTCGGCGTTGTAAACCTCAAGAGTAAGGGGAGAGGCTAGGACAGGGCTTGCCATTAAAATGGATGCAGCAATCAAAGTTAATTTTTTCATAATAAGCTCCTAAAGAATTTGGGGCCAAGCGACCATGGCTTGGGAACGGGAGCTATATTAGGAAATTGATACGCTCGGAAAAATACACAATAATGTGCATCACTATTTCTTATTTCGATCAAATGTATGGATAGAGTAACGGCAGCAAAAGTGTTTGTGGATGTGGTGTATTCTGGCAGTTTTACCGCGACCGCAGAGCGGTTAGACATGTCTCGGCCAATGGTGACTCGTTATGTAGAGGCGATGGAGAACTGGCTGCAAACTCGTTTGTTACACCGCACCACGCGCAAGGTGTCCCTCACCACCGCAGGGGAGCGCAGCTTGCCTCAGATTGAGCGCTGGTTAAAACAGGCCGATACATTAACGTCGAACATTGCCGTTGATGGTGAGCTGTCCGGAAAAATCCGTCTTGCGTCTAGTACTTCATTTGGATTCTCACAGTTGATCCCCGTAGTAAACAGTTTTATGCAAAAGCACCCCAAAGTGTATATCGACATAGATCTGCAAGATTCAGTGAGTGATCTAACCGAACAACGCATCGATCTGGCGATCCGAATTGCGTCAGATCCCGATCCTTCTTTGATTGGTAAGCCGATTGCGGTGTGCGAATCGGTGTTGGTAGCATCACCGCAATATTTACAAACTCACCACGCGATCGCGCATCCGCGAGATTTATCTTCACACGACTGTTTGGGATACAAAAACTTTGAGCGTCACGTGTGGCATTTGTCTCAGGGCGACCAGTTCGAATCGGTGGGAATTGAGTGTCGCCTAACCAGCAATGAGGCCACGGCGTTATTGCATGGCGCTTTACAAGGCATGGGTATTTCGATGTTGCCAACTTACTTGAGCAATATCTATCTCAAATCGGGTCAGCTTGAGTCGGTGTTGCCGGATTGGAAGCCAAATGATCTCAACATTTACGCGCTGTATTCATCACGTAAACACTTGTCTCCTGCGGTGAGAGCTTTCATCGATCACAGTGAAGATTACTTTAAACAGCACCCTTGGTGAATGCGAAAAGCGTCGTCATCCCGACTTGAGATTCATACAAGATCCTGTACCTTACATGGATATATTTTCGCAGCATCATTTAGAGTTTTCGTTAATGTCACAAGTTTGCATCAAATTTATTGCTTCCGATATGGATGGCACATTGCTTGACCAGTACGGTCGTTTGGATCCAGAGTTTTTCGATCTGTTTTTGCAACTGGAAGAGCAAGGCATTTTGTTCTCCGCTGCGTCTGGTCGTCAGTATTACAGCCTACGAGACACGTTCGCGCCAATCAAAGACAGACTGTTGTATGTGGCTGAAAACGGCACCTTGGTGATGTACCAAGACAAAGAGCTCTACAGTTGTACCATTCCTAAAGCGGAAGTGTTGGAGATTGTGAAAGCGGCTCGTGAGATTGACGGGGCGAACATCGTATTGTGTGGCAAGCGCTCGGCGTACATCGAAACGCATGATCAGCAATCGCTGGAAGAATTTCAAAAGTACTACCACCGCTGTGAATATGTGCCGGATTTGCTTGAGGTCGAAGACGAGTTTATTAAGGTAGCAATTTGTCACTTTGACGGTTCGGAAGAGCTCCTGTTTCCGACCATGAACGCGAAGTTTGGCGCAACGCATAAAGTCGTAGTGAGTGCAAAAATCTGGCTGGATGTGATGAATGCCGAGGCCTCTAAAGGTGCGGCCATTCAGCATCTTCAAGAGACGATGAATTTTACTCCGGCAGAAACCATGACGTTTGGTGATTACCTCAATGACCTCGAAATGCTGCAAGTCAGTGAGCATTCGTACGCGGTTGCCAACGCGCACGAAGAGATTAAGAAAATTGCTCGTTATTCTGCGCCAAGCAACCAAGAGGCTGGGGTACTCAAAGTGATTAAAGAGAAAGTGTTAGCGAAGTAACGCTCATTTATTCGATGTTATTTTCTTCTTCACGTAAAAAGCCCCGCAGTGTATGCGGGGCTTCGTTTTTTTTGTGTGTGTGGTGGGAGGGGGTAGTAATGTTCCCGTTTTAGCGTACGTACTTGGCGGTTGCGCTGACTAAAAAGTGTTGCAATTTCCCGTCTGATTTTGGCACCCACAAGTCGTTATGATAATGGTAAATACGGCCATTGATGGTCACAGACAAGGTATTATCACCCGTTTGCTCCATGCGAATAAACTGATCCGAAGTGACCAAAAACGGCTCTTGCTCTTCAATGCTCTGGCCCGTTGCCAATACGAAGTAGCCGAATCGGTTGCCAGCATCCGGATCGGTTGAGTAGATTCGATGTCCAACGAGGCTGTAGTCGTCGTTGAGTGCCTGCTCAAGCGTTTTTTGCCCGATGGTTTCGTGCGATGGAATAAATACCCAAGCCAACACACCTGCCGCAATGACTGCCAGTAGAAGCAGTACTTGCATGAACTTTCTCATCATATATACCGTTTAACGTTGAAATTTCATTTTGTACATGCGCTTATCCGCTATGCTGATAAGAAAGTCAACATTGTCACTGTCTTTAGGGTATTGCGCTAAGCCCATGCTTGTTGAAAGTGTTGAGACTTTATCGGAGTTTAATATTTGTGCATCAAAGACGGTATTTATCTGCTCACGTACGTTCTCTTCATTGAGATGTTCACCTTCAAGGATAACCGCGAACTCATCTCCTCCCATGCGATAAACAGTAAAATCATTGAGTGCCATAGAATTAAGCCGCCTAGCGATTTCCCGCAGTACAGTGTCGCCAACTTGGTGTCCGTGTGTGTCGTTGACTTCTTTAAAACCATTTAAATCTAGAATCCAGAGAGAAAAGGGCCTTTTTTCTTGAGTAAATTTGTTTAGGGTTATGAATAGTGCATTGCGGTTCCCTAGGTTCGTCAAAGGGTCGCTGAGCGCCAATTTTCTATGAAAATGGGATTCACGATAAAAGAAATAAGTTAGAGAGATAATCGACAAAACGAACGTCGCAAACAACATATATTGTGCTTGCATTAAGCGCTGGGTTTGACCTTTTTGTGCTTCATAAGCTTTACTGCTTAGGCGGAAGTTTTGATTAACGAAGTCTATTAAGCCTAAATATAGTGTTTGAGTTGAACGATAAAATGCAGCAGCAGCTTGGCTGTCACCTGTTCTAGCTTCTACTAGTTGTTTTTCTAGCTCTTTGAACTCTTCAAAAAGATTAATGAAGTAAAGGTGCATGTTGTTCCGAGAAAAGAACTTATTGGCTTTCGTGCTACTGGTCAATAAGTCAAAGCGACTCCACGCTAACTCGTATTGAAGCTCTGCACCATCAATATTCAATACGTTTTCATCTAACCGTCTGGCCTCGCCGACAAGTTCTGATAGTTCTTTGGAGAGTTGGAATAAAAACCAAGTCGCTTGTTTTTGTTCGTTATTAAAATTTTGTGAGAGTGAACGTGTTTGCTGTAAAAGCACGACATTCGCGAGAAGCAAAGAAACGGCAAACACCACCAGCAGCATTTTGCTGGTGGTAGAATATTGCAATATTCTTTGTTTCTTAGAATAGGGTTCTGATAACTTCATTCTTATTATTTTTCTTTTATTTCATTTACTTGCCATACCATTTGCGCATGATATTTATTGTAGTTTAGCTCTGGATAGAGATTGAGTGGATATATCACCCAGAAAGGGCCTTTATTCCTGACTTTTATGTAATTCTGATCTTGTTGATAAGCCAGTATTGGTTGATATCGAAGAATATCTTGTCGGGACAATGTCGAGTGATAGTCGTTTAAGCTGCTGATATCAACCTGCTCTGGTACCTTTCCATAGACGTGTGTAAGAAGCGTGCTGAGTTTAACGCCTAAAAACTCTGACGAGGCAGGAAGCCAAGGCAATGTCATCGTGTAGCTAGTGGTAGGTAAAGCTTGGATCTCTTCCAGTTCCAGTATGACACTAGGCTGCTGGCTACTACTAAATACGATCGTATTTGCAGACAAGAATGGCGCAACAAAAAACAGACCTAGCGCGACTATCTTTTTCATCATATGCCCTTTTGAGTTTTATTCTTTTTTCTTAGCTAGGACAAAGGTGCTAGCGGTAATTTATTTATAATTATAGAGCCAACCGGATGAGATTTTATAATACGTTATGTTTCAAAAATAACTGTCGGTTTACGTCACGTCAAGGTTATTAAGTTGCTTCTTAATTAAAAGCTCAGAGTATTGGGATGATGGTAGAGTTTCGTAGTGATTTCGCGGTATTTAATTGGTTTTTAGTGCAACTTTGTGTCATTTTTAATAAAGATACTGTGTCGGAAATGAGAATTTAATAAGGCGAGAAATGGATGTCGAATTTGTTCTTAAGTTACATTATTTTACATATTTAAATCATCGATATTCAGATATGTATTTGTTAGTACGTAAAGAAAATAAAGTCACCTAGTTTTGGTGACTTTATTTTTTATTTCATGAGCTTACTTAAATTAACTATGCAAACAAATATTTTGCATGGAAGTTGAGGTGCTCTTCAATAAAGCTTGAGATGAAGTAATAGCTATGGTCATAGCCTGGTTGCATTCTCAAGGTTAGGTTTGAATCGTGTATTTTTGCCGCAGCAATCAGCGCTTCCGGTCTAAGCTGCTCATTTAAGAAGCCATCAGCATCACCTTGATCAACCAAAATTGGTAATGGTGATTGTTGTTGTTTTAGAAGTTCACTTGCATCGTATTGCTTCCAGCTTTCAAGCTCCTTGCCTAAGTAAGCAGTAAAGGCTTTTTGTCCCCAAGGGCATTGCATTGGGTTACTGATTGGACTGAACGCTGAAATAGAACGGTACTGTTCTGAATTTTTCAGACCAATGGTGAGCGCTCCGTGGCCGCCCATACTGTGACCGGAAATTGACTTCACGTCAGAGACTGGGAAGTTACTTTCGATGATCGCAGGCAACTCCTCAGTCACATAGTCGTACATACAGTAATGCAGTGACCAAGGTGCTTGCGTCGCATTAAGGTAAAAGCCAGCTCCTTTTCCTAGGTCATAGCTTTCGTCGTCAGCGATACCTTCGCCTCTCGGACTTGTGTCTGGTGCAATGATCGCAATGCCAAGCTCGGCCGCCATACGAAATGCGCCCGCTTTCTGCATAAAGTTCTCATCGGTACACGTTAAACCAGAGAGCCAGTATAGCGCGGGTACGGGATTTGATTTCGTTGCGTTAGGTGGCAAGAATATCGCGAAGCGCATGGTGCAGTTTAGGGCATTGGATTCGTGTGTATATTGCTTGTGCCAACCGCCAAACACTTTGGCTTGGCTTACATTTTCAATGGTCATGAATAAACTCTCTAATTAGCAGAAGGAATTCAGGCTCCCCAAAAGGAGAGCCTGAGGCAGCATTATTGATCCATATGGATAACTGTTCGGATGCTCTTACCTTCATGCATCAGATCAAACGCTTTGTTGACGTTGGCTAATCCCATTGTGTGGGTAATGAACTCCTGTAAGCCGAATTCACCAGCCATGTAACGGTTTACGATTTCTGGAAGCTCAGAGCGACCTTTAACGCCACCGAAAGCGCTGCCACGCCATACACGACCAGTTACCAGTTGGAATGGACGAGTTGAGATCTCTTGACCTGCACCAGCAACACCAATGATGACTGACTCACCCCAACCTTTGTGACAGCACTCAAGTGCTTGGCGCATCACGTTTACGTTACCGATACATTCGAATGAGTAGTCAACACCACCGTCTGTCATTTCAACAATCACTTCTTGAATTGGCTTGTCGAATTTTTGTGGGTTGATGCAATCAGTTGCACCAAGTTGTTTCGCTAGGTCGAATTTGCTTTCGTTGATGTCTACACCGATGATGCGGCTGGCACCAGCCATGCGAGCACCGATGATTGCAGAAAGACCGATACCGCCGAGACCAAAGATTGCCACTGTGTCGCCTTTTTCAACTTTAGCTGTGTTTAATACCGCACCCATACCAGTGGTTACGCCACAACCTAGAAGACAAACTTCTTCAAGTGGTGCTTCTTTGTTTACTTTCGCTAGTGAGATTTCTGGAAGAACCGTGTACTCAGAGAAAGTAGAACAACCCATGTAGTGGAAGATAGTTTCGCCGTTGATAGAGAATCGGCTTGTGCCATCTGGCATTAGGCCTTTACCTTGCGTTTCACGAACGGCCTGACATAGGTTCGTTTTGCCAGATTTACAGAACTTACACTCACCACATTCAGCAGTGTAAAGTGGGATAACGTGGTCGCCAACTTCAACGCTTGTTACGCCTTCGCCAACCATTTCAACGATACCGCCACCTTCGTGACCAAGGATTGAAGGGAAGATACCTTCTGGATCGTCACCTGATAGTGTGAATGCGTCAGTGTGACAAACACCAGTTGCTACGATGCGTACTAGCACTTCGCCGGCTTTTGGAAGTTGTACATCCACTTCTTCCATTTTAAGCGGCTCACCTGCAGCCCAAGCGACCATTGCTTTTGATTTTATGTGAGTTTGACCAGGTTTGATTTCAAGCGACATTGGATGTTTCCTTTATATTTTCAGTATATGGAGTGACGTAATAAGCGTAGTTAAGGTTTGCTTACCGCGCTTCGTCGTTTTGTTGGTGCTCATTTTAGGTGTTTCAGTAAAAATGATAATCCGTCCATTTTGAAAATGATTTTTACATATGCGTAATAATGATAAGGTGAGCGTGTAAAAAGAGTGCGATGCCTCCTTAAAGCGGAAGGGAAATGGAAAAGGTGATTGACCTGAAGTTAGATAGAGGGGCTAAAGTAGAAAACTGTCAAACCATCAGCTAAGTAAGAGTGATTATGAATAAGACGGATCTGAGTGCCTATTTAACCAAGCTAGGCTTGCCTAGTGAATTGCCCGCCGATTTGGAGTCATTGAACAGAATTCACGTGGCGCAGCATCGTTGCCTGCCGTTTGAGAATTTTGACATCGCATTGCAGCGAGGCGTCTCTGTTGAGATTGAAGATATTATTCAAAAAACCGTGTACCACTCTCGCGGTGGTTACTGCTTTGAATTAAATGGTTTAATGCTTGATGTGCTCAACACTCTTGGGTTTGAAGCGCGAAGTTTGCTAGGGCGTGTACATGTGTCTGGTACACCAACAGGTCGTAGTCATCAAATCACGTTAGTGACGTTAGAGGAACAAACATGGATTGTCGATGTGGGTTTTGGCTCCAATACCCCTCGAGCGCCATTGCCATTTATCCTTGACCAAGTGATTCAGACGGATTTACAAACCTTCCGTTTTGTCAAAGATGCTCAGTTTGGTTATTTCCTCCAAGTGCTTTCAACCGATGGAACGGACACGTGGAACAATCTATACAGCTTTGACCTAGAGTTTGTGTTTGCTGGTGACATTGCATGTAGCAACTTCTTTACCTCGACTTCGCCTAATTCGCGTTTTACTAGCGCAAGGGTCGCTGCTAGAGCGACAGAAAGTGGGTTGGTGACGCTGCTTAACTACACACTCAGATGCACCAATCATGAAGCGCTAACAGAAATAGAGCTAGAGCCAGGTCAAGCCTACCTGGATGCGTTGAAAGAATATTTTGGTATTGAGCTTGATGCGCAATACGACGATCTTCGTCCGTTACCTGACGCGTAAAGTTCTCCAGTTTTCAAAGCGTAGCGCGACGAGAACAATGTAATCACTATTTGTCTAGAAGAGGTCGACAGGAATACAGCATGGCGAATTGGGAAGGAGTCAGCGAGTTTGTTGCCGTAGCGGAAACTAACAGCTTTACAGCTGCCGCGGCTAAACTGAAAACGTCAGTGGCACAAATCAGTCGCCGCGTATCGGCACTTGAAGAGCGTCTTGCGGTTAAGTTACTGCATCGCACGACGCGAAAAGTTTCTCTGTCTGAAGCTGGACAGCTTTATTATCAGCAGTGCAAACATTTGGTCGAAGGGCTAGAACTGGCTGAGCTTGCTGTAACGCAAATGCAGACCGAACCGCGAGGTTTGCTGCGTGTGACAGCGCCTGTGACCTATGGGGAAATGAACCTCGCGCCGCTCTTGCATCAGTTTTTGGAGAAGTACCCGTGTGTGGACCTCGATTTAGTGCTGACCAATCAAAAACTGGATTTGATAGAGCAAGGGGTAGACGTGGCGATTCGTCTTGGCCGCCTGCAAGATTCCAGCATGATCGCAAAGCGTCTTTCGTCGCGTCAAAATTACGTGTGTGCTAGCCCTATGTATTTGGAGCGATTTGGCGAGCCTCACACATTATCCGAACTGGCTCGACATCAGTGCCTAGTTGGTTCGGTCGATTATTGGCATTTTAAGGAAAATAAACGTGATAAGTCTTTGCGCGTATCGGGGAGAATTAAATGCAATAGTGGTTTTGCGCTAATGGGCGCCGCCAAACGTGGTTTGGGTTTAGTGCAGTTGCCGGACTATTACGTTCAAGAAGCTCTAGATAACGGTGAGCTAGTCGAGGTGCTGACCGATTACCGAGACGACCGTGAAGGCATTTGGGCACTGTATCCACAAAGCCGAAATTTATCGCCCAAAGTGAGGTTGTTGATCGACTTTTTAGCGCAGGAACTAGCGGATTAGAGTTTTCATGAACTTTAATACAACTGAAGTTGCTAAAACGCCCGGTGATGCCGGGCGTTTTTATTAGGATGAGAGCTGGAATCGAAAAGACATGAATCACTATTGGTTGGATTCCGCGTCTTCACGTTTAATCACTTTGTGCCCATCTTCAGATACGCCTTGCTTCCAATAGCTGCTGATGTAGATATTCTCGCGATCGACTTCTTTTTCGTTGCGGAAATATTGGCGCAGCGCACGCATTGAATCGAACTCACACGCACACCATACCGAAGCGTTACCATCTAACCACTCGAGTTCGCGAACGCTATCAGCCAAGGTTTGCTGTTCGGTTAGCCAAATCAACTCCATACCGGCTGGCGTGTTTAGGGGTTGAATGTCGGCTGGAGACATCACGCTGATCACAGCGTAGCCTTTGGCCTCTTCTGGCAGCGTACGAATTTTCGCAGAAAGTGCTGGAAGTGCTGTCATATCGGCAGCCATGAAGAACCAATCCGCCTCAGTATTTAAGTTGGAGATGCTACCTGGCCCAACAATGCTGATCGTGTCGCCTTTTTGCGCGGCCATTGCCCAACGCGCTGCAAATCCGCATTGCAGATCTTGCGTTACGTGTCGGACGAAATCCACTTCGATTGAACTGGTTTCTGGATGAAAGCGTCGAATAGTGTAGGTGCGCATGATTGGTCGGTCGTCTTCTGACAGGATGCTCAGATCCGCGCCGCCCATATCGTTAAACAGTAATTTGATGTAACTGCCTTCGCAGTCACGAGGAAAGTGGCTCAGCGCCTCACCTTGCAAGGTAATGCGCTGCATGTTTGGAGTGATGGTTTCTGTGTCTGTGACAACAAGCGTTTTAGGTTGAGGCTTCTTTTTCATTGTTACTTTACTCGATAATTATTCTCTTTCTCATTTAAAGATTATCAAGTTCCCTAACAAGAGGGTAGCGTCTTTAAACAAATTTACACTGTGAATTAACGCCAAAGCCTCAAGAAAAATATTACCTCTATCCTTTCTCTAACCACGTAAAGTGAGTCGTTTTTTAACCATAAATGGACTTATATCATTGGAATCGTAGACAAAAGCAACAGCGCAGCCATACTGTAGTTGAACCCCTTAACGCGTTTATCGGTGGTCAACCAACGCTGCAATTGCATACCTGCCGCCGTCCAAAATGTCACCGATGGCAAGTTAGCTAAACAGAAGATACCGGCGATAAAAGTCAGTTCGAGCCATGCACCGCCACTGCTGTATACCGTAATGGCCGTCAACGCCATCGACCAACCCTTCGGGTTCACCCATTGGAATGCGACAGCCCCTAAAAAAGACATTGGGCGAAAATCGTGTTTTGCTTCGGTTTTGTCGCTGGTGGCGATTTTGTACGTCAAGTACAGCAAATAACTCAAGCTCAATACTTTCAAAATGGAGTGGGTTAGCGGGTAGGCATGGAACAGGCTCATCAAGCCAATACCCACCAAAATTAGCATGGCACCAAAGCCGAAGGTAATGCCCAACATGTGTGGGATAGTGCGTTTAAAGCCGACATTTGCCCCTGAGGTCATCAACATAATGTTATTGGGACCCGGCGTAAAAGTGGAGACAAAAGCGAACAACGCCAAAGCACCCAGTTGATGATATTCCATAGATTGTTCCTTGAATCAGTTCTCGATAAGTTGAGAACAACTATAAGTAGAACTGAGGTCAATATTGTGCTTTTATTTGATGATTAGAAACTAAATAAGCAATAAAACATCATCATGGATAGATTTGACGAAAGAATATTGCAAGTGCTCAAACGAGATGGAAGAGTCTCCAATGTAGAGCTGTCGGAACGCGTTGGTTTATCTCCATCTGCAACCTTACGCCGAGTGCAAGATTTAGAGCGTAAAGGCGTGATCAAAGGCTACCGAGCAGTACTGGATAATCAGCAACTTGGCGTGGGTTTTGTCGCTTATGTGTCGATTGGTTTGGCCTCGCACTCTAAGCAGGCGCAGCTGGGTTTCGAAGAGCATGTGCGTTTTGTAAACGAGGTGGTGGAATGTCACAACATTACGGGATCTAACGAATATCTCATACGCGTAGAGACGCAAGATCTCGCCGCTTATAAAGCGTTCCATGCTGATGTGTTGGGTGAGTGCGAACACGTCAAGTCGATTACAACGATGGTGGTGATGGACACACCAAAAGACGAGCGATAGCCAAACGAGAGTGACAGTTTTTGTGGCACATGAATTTGAAGTGACTCGAAAGAGTCAGTCGAGTATGAGATAAGTACACAACAAATGCTGGAAAGCAGATGGCACTCTTACAATTTCCACCTTTATTCTCACCTTCGAAATAATCTCATCCTGCTAGTTTTGCTTAAACCGCTTGTGTTCATGAGCGGCGAGTCAGCAAATTTAAGGATGAACGATGAAATCACATGTAACACTTCCTCTTTTGAGCTTAAGCGCTGTTGCCGCATTGAGCTCATTTAACGTCAACGCCCACGGCTGGGTAGAATTTCCAAGTGCTCGTCAGAATACGTGTTATTTAGACGGTGGTTTTTGGACCAATGAGATCCCCAACCAAGCGTGTAAAGCGGCTTTTGAAGAATCTGGTGCTTACCCGTTTGTGCAACGCAGTGAAATTGCAGCAAACGTACCAAATTACCGAGATATGGAGCATGTTAAAGCCGTAGTCCGTGACGGCGAACTGTGTTCTGCCGGCGATGCCGCTAAGAAAGGTTTGAACATTCCTTCTCCAAACTGGCAGCGCACCAATGTTACGCCAGATGCAAACAACCAGATTGAATTGGTGTTTTACGGCAAGGCGCCGCACAACCCATCGTACTGGGAATTCTATCTCACCAAGCCGACTTATGATGATTCAAAACCGCTTACTTGGAGTGATTTAGAGCTGATCGACACCGCAGGTGACGTGTATGTTGATGCGGAAAAACGCTACCGTATTCAGGTGACTTTCCCTGCTGATCGTTCCGGCGATGCAGTGCTTTATACTCGTTGGCAGCGCATTGATGTGGCTGGTGAAGGTTTCTACAACTGTAGTGACATTACGTTAAACGGAACAGGTACGACGCCGCCGACTGACCCCGTTGATCCAACCGAACCGGGCAATAATCTGACATCTCTAGGCTACTTTGTTCAGCAAGGTTTCGGACCAGTAGAAGCGGGTGACACCATTCGTTTCCGTACGTTTAATGCGACAGGCAATGAAATTGTCGATATTTCACTGCCAATCAGCGCAAACAATACGACGACTTGGGCGGCAGAAATTGCTGATCAATTTAACGCGCAGCAAACGGGCGATTGGTATGTGGGTATTTGGCATCAAGAGATGAATCACTACATGTTCGACAGTAACAACGTGAATGCGAATCAAGTATTAGCGCCAAGTGCAGACTTCAGTTATGCGTTGTCACTGCTCAAAGCGGATGTCACGCCACCAGTTGAACCAACCAATTTGTGGGACAAGACAGCCGTTTACAACCAAGGTGATGTGGTGACGCACAACGGCAAAGAATGGACTGCCCAGTGGTGGACGTCTGGTGAGGAACCTGGCACAACGGGTCAATGGGGTGTATGGCGTTAAGCCATTTATTCTGGCTCTGAACAATAAAACCCTTCTCATGTGAGAAGGGTTTGTTTTTTCAGTCTAAAACGACCACTTTGGTCGAGTGGTTGTCTTGAAAATCAGAGCACATATCGTTATTCGCTTGCTCTCCACTCGTTCCAGTTGAGCATCGCGTAGTCTGCCAGTTTGAGCATCGGAATGTCTTCGTGCGTATCACCGTAGGCATAAACAGACGCAAATTCGTCGAGCGAAAACGTGGCCCTAACGCGCGAGACTTTTTTTTCTAAACTGCAATCACCTTGCTGGTAAAAGCCACTCAGTTTTGGCTGTTCTGAGATCAGTTCACTGCACAGCAAGTGGTAACCGTTCGCTTCACACCAAGGCTTGAGATACGCATTGAGTGATGCCGACACCACCACAATGGTATCGCCTCTGTGCTGATGCCACGCCAACCTTTCCATCGCTTCTGGCCGTAAGTACAGCGGGATCACTTCGTGGGCAAACTGAGCGCCAATCGCTTCAATTTTCTGCGTTTCTTTCCCTGAAAATGCAATAAAACTGCTGAGAGGACGCATAACACGAGCGGGTAACACTCCGAGTTTGTACAGCGCATAAAATGGCATGATAGCGACCTTTCCCACTCGTTTGCGCAGGCCATAAGCAGAATAGTGGAGGAAAAGGCTAAACATATCCTCTCGGGTGATGGTGCCATCAAAATCAAACAGTGCCAGTGACGGCTTAGTAGTATCGAGCAAACTCAGCGCCTATTTTTTGGTTTAAGATCGTTTTGTGTTTATTGATAAAACACCGCCAACCAGATGGTTTCTTGCGTTGGGTCAGTCCAGCTCACTTTGTGTTTGGTATGAGCTGGAATCGTAACGTGATCGCCTGCCTCAAGTCGTTGCACGACACCTGATTCAAAAGTCAGCTCACCTGCTCCTTTAAGAACCAAGACCCATTCATGTTCTTCTTGATCGTACCAGCCACTTTCGGGCGAGGTTTGCCCCGTTGAGAGAATGCGTTCTATACGCAGGTTTTTGTGGGTCAGCAGGTCTTCGAACACTTCCTCGTCGAGGTTATTCGGTAAGTCTTTAAACAGGTTCATGGCCTTTCCTTAGAGAATGATCAGTCCAAAAGGCGCAAGCAATTGCTCTTGTTGCCAATCACAAATTTTAACACCAAACAGAGAAACGCGGCGAACATCCAGCCCGTCTAGTTCGACATGAGTCAGATCACACTGCTCAACGTTAAAGGTTCCCCATTGTTCTGGCGAGAATTCGCAGCGAGATAAATCCGAGCCTTTGAGAGTTGCCCCTGCGAGGTTCGCACCGTTCCAACGGTTTTCAAAGAGGTCACATTTTTCTAGTAACACTCGCTCGAAGTTACAGTAGGTGAGGTTGCAGCCAGTAATAAAAGCAGAACAGAAAAACATGGTGTTACTGACGCGATTAGCAAAGTTCGCACCTTGGAAGTTTGCCCCTTTGAGATCGCACTTACGTAGCTCCAAGCCCATACAATTTGCGCCGTTAAACAGGCTCATCGCCAACATGCAGTTCGTAAAGCTAGCGTCTTTTAAGTTCGCGAAGCGAAAACTACACCCTTCTAGCGCTTTGGATTCGATAAAGCGACAGTCGATGAACTTAGCATCGCGCAGATCGGCATGGTCGAAACAGCACATATAAAAGTGGCAGTTTTTAAAGGTAGCATTCTGAAAATCGTGATGAGAAAAGTTTTCTCGTTCAAAAATGAGATCGGTTTTTAACATGTCTTCTCCTTAGTTGCGAGCAGACTAGCACTCCAAGTGACTGATTTTCCAGAAAAATAACTTCTTGTATTTCAGTGTTTTACAAACCCCTCAAATCGCGATTTTAAGGGGTCAAACGAGCTTTTTAAGTGGGTTGTTTTTTGAAAATAGAAGACGTAGAGGACGAAAAAAGTTTTTGCTGGCTACGAGCCTTAACGAGAGGATTCGCATTTATGGGTATGCATGGCAACTCACACGCACAGTTTGCATTACAGAATTGTATCCTATTTGCATAATTTGTTGATCAATATGGCGTTTCTCCATACAAAAAACCTATATTTTTCACAAATTGATTTCCATCAAAATAGTAGGGTTTCTATGTGCTAGATTGCGCACAGCTCAAAAAGATATAGATACCCGTGTGCTTCAAGGCGCTGAGTTTACTTGAAATCTCAGATCAGTTAGCAGGCACCCCTTTGGGTACGACATAACGAAGCCCTACGAAAGGAAATAAAAATGAAAAAAACAATCTGCAGTCTAGCAGTGGTTGCTGCACTCGTGTCACCAAGTGTTTTCGCTCATAAACAAGGTGACTTCGTTCTTCGTGTTGGTGCGGCGTCTGTCGTTCCAAATGACAGCAGTGATAAGATTCTTGGTTCTCAAGAAGAGTTAGAAGTTGACTCAAATACGCAGCTTGGTTTGACGTTTGGCTACATGTTTACAGACAACATCAGTTTAGAGCTTCTAGCAGCAACACCATTCAGCCACGATATTTCAACAGACTTGTTAGGTCTTGGTGATATCGCGGACACCAAACACCTTCCACCAACGCTTATGGTGCAGTACTACTTTGGCGAGCCACAAAGTAAGTTCCGTCCATACGTGGGTGCAGGTCTCAACTACACCATGTTCTTTGATGAGGGCTTCAATAGCACGGGTAAAGGCGCTGGTCTTTCAGATCTTAAGTTGGATGATTCATTCGGTCTAGCAGCGAATATTGGTGTGGACTACATGATCAACGATCAATGGTTCCTCAACGCTGCTGCGTGGTACGCAAACATTGAAACAGAAGCAACTTACAAAGCAGGTGGAGAGAAGCAAAAAACCGACGTCAAAATTAACCCTTGGGTATTTATGATCAGCGGCGGTTACAAGTTCTAAGAAAAACCAGTAGTTACACGCACATTACTATTATTGGCATGACTTTGGGGGCGGTTACGGGGACTGCCCCTCTTTTTATCCTCGTTTTGATTGCACATCATTTACTCCACTTAGCAACATGCAAAATTGGATCTTTACCTTGCAGATCATTTTATTGTCGGAAGATCGAAAAGTCCTACACTGATCACATAATTGAACAAGTGGACAATATAAATGAGCGACGACATCGCAAAGCATTCCTCCTCCAGATCTAAGCTGGTAAAAACTCTTTTCTTTACTCTCTGTGTTATCGCATTTGGTGCGATGTATTGGTCTTGGCAGTATTCAGACAGTCACCCAAGCACGGAAGATGCCTACGTTAGGGCAAAAATTTTGTCGGTAGCGCCTCAGGTAAAAGGCCAAGTGGTTTCTGTGGATGTCAAAGACTTCCAATCTGTTAACAAAGGTGACCTACTGCTGAAGATAGATTCACGCCCATATTTGTTGGCAGTGAAGCAAGCAAAAGCGGCATACCAATTGGCGGTCCAGCAACATGACGTTGCCGATAAGCAGGTAACTGAAGCTGTTGCGGGCTTAGATGCGGCGCGCTCTAACCTGATAGAAGCGCAAGTAGAGTACAAACGTACGGATTCCCTAGTGAAACGCAAACTGGCGTCGGACCAAGATTTAGATACGGCGAAAAACAAACTCGCCAATGCCCAAGCGAGCCTAGAGCAAGCGCGCGCGACGGTAGAAAAAGCCATTGCGAACCGTGGTGAAGAAGGCGCAGAGGCTGCGGTCGTTCAACAAGCTGCAGCACAGTTAGCGCAAGCGGAGCTGAACTTGAGCTACACCGACATTACGTCACCAGTGGATGGCATTGCCGGTGAAATCAATACGCACGTAGGCTCGGTCGTTAGCGTGGGTCAAACGCTGTTCCCTGTGATTTTAAAAGGCAGCTATTGGGTACGCGCGAATTTTAAAGAAACCGATCTTACGCATATCAAACCTGGCATGCATGCGGATGTGGTGATTGATATGTACCCAGACGTGGTGTGGAAAGCAACGGTAGAACAGCTGTCGCCTGCGAGTGGTACATCGTTCTCTTTGATGCCACCAGAAAACGCAACGGGTAACTGGGTTAAAATCAAACAGCGTTTCCCTGTACGTTTGGCATTAGAAGTACCGGCCGATGCGCCGCAACTTCGCGTGGGTGCGAGCTCAGAAGTCACCATTGATTTGCAAAGTAGCGTGCAATGAGCCATCAAATTACGGCAGACAAACGGGGGATTGCCACCGTCGCCGTGATGCTTTCTGCCATCATGGTGTTAATCGATATGACCGTTGCGAACGTGTCGCTATCGCACATGATGGGCGCGTTGGGCGCAACGGCAGACCAAATTACTTGGGTGCTGACGGGTTACAGCATGGCGGAAGCGATCTTCATTCCGATGACCAGTTTCTGGGTGTCGCGCTTTGGTGAACGCAAAGTCATGCTGGTTGCCGTGGTCGGTTTTGTGATTGCCAGTGCGCTTTGTGGGCAAGCACAGTCTCTTGAAGAGATGGTGCTATTTCGCATTATCCAAGGCGCTTTCGGCGCGTCGGTGATTCCATTGGCGCAGTCGACGTTAGTGCAGATTTATCCGTATGAGCAAAAAGGCAAAGCGATGGCGATTTTCTCCATCGGTATTTTGCTTGGTCCTATTTTGGGCCCAGTTGTAGGTGGTGTGATCACCGACAACATTAACTGGCGCTGGATTTTTTACATCAACTTGCCATTCGGTTTGCTCTGTACCTCTTTGATTTATCGCTATATTCATATCGACAACAAATCCAAACCTAACTTTGACTGGTGGATCATCGGTTACATGGCGTTAGGTGTGGGCGCGTTGCAGTTTGTGTTGGATAAAGGGAATGAAGACGACTGGCTCAACTCACGCATGATCCAGACGGCGATATTGCTCGCAGTTATGGGATTGGTGATGTGGATCTATCGTAGTTGGAAAACCAAAAGCCCAATAGCGCCATTGTGGCTACTGAAAGACCGAAACCTTATGGTCTCGTCATTGATGATTGCCGTGGTGTCGATGGCGATGTTTGGTCTGACGACTCAACAACCAATGCTGTTGGAAAGCTTGCTGGATTATCCGGTCTCAACCACTGGCTTATTAATGGCACCGCGTGGGTTGGCGTCAGCGGCGATGTTGATTTTGGTGATTAAGCTCAATCCGCAATTCGATCCCAGAATCAAAATAGTCTTTGGCTTGAGCTGCATCGGGATTGGTAGTTATTTGATGACGCAGTACTCACTGCAGATCGATACATTTTGGATTGTGATGCCGAGTATGATTCAGGGGATGGGGCTTGGTTTAACTTTCTCGACGCTATCCACCTTGGCGTATTTAACGATTCCGAAAGAGCAATCTGTTGCGGCGGCGAGTATTTACAATCTGTTCCGTACCATTGGTAGTTCGTTTGGTATCTCTATCGCAACCACGTTCCAATATCGTGATAGTCAGCAGCAATGGCATGCGCTGGGAGAGGGTATTAATCCTTATAATCCTAACTTGCATGACTGGGCGGCCAATCAGGGGCTTTCTATTACCGACCCGGTTGCGTTAGACCAATACCAACAGATGTTGCAGCAGCAATCGCAAATGGTCGCGTTTGTGCACACCTTCCAGCTTGTGGGAGTGATGTTCGTGATCATGATGCCGATGCTGGTTTTCATTCGGTCGCGTGAATAACATGAAGTTCCGGTGAATAGTGTAAGAGAACGCCTCTCAAGTTGTGTCAGCTTGAGAGGCGTTTTTTATTGGACAGTGCCAGTGAAAGAAGGGCGTTTACTCAAACGTCACTTCGTCAAAATGCGGATTGGTTTTGAGCGCGCGCATTGCGACTAATTGCTCAGTCGGGAAGGCGGTGTGCTCACCATCCATATCTAAAAACAAGCACTCTTGTCGCTGCATGTCGTAGCCTGTGTCGAACGCGTTGCCCTGATGAGCTTCACCATTTTTTAGCGTGATCTCGATAGGGAGCTTAAACATACAGGCGATTTCAATAAAATCGTATTGGCTGCAAGTCACCATAGTTTTCTCCTTTCAAACCGACGCAGTATTCAGAAGGTTTGAGAACCGCTTCCTTAAATAGAAGACGTTTGATTGAAACTGAATCTTCATCTTACACCTCATTTTGGTCACGAAATAGACATACACGCACGTTTTAATAAACCTACTGTTGAGCGTTCACAAGCGAGACAAAACTACGATATGTCTGAGACGATACTTAAGCGCACATACCTAACGAGTGAACAAAAGACACAAAAGCCAAGTTCACTGATTTCCCCTCAAACCTACCATGCGCAGTTGGCGCACCGTGTTCACCACTCGCCTCAATTTGAAAACGGCCGCGTTAAAAACGAGATGCCAAATGTCCCTAGCCCGCAATCATTCTGGCAGGTGTGTTGGAGCTATCTTGGTGGTAGAACGCCATTGAGTCCTAACGAACATTTGCCACATTTCCCAATTCAACCTACGCAGTTTGCACAGCGAAGTGAATCGATGCGCGTTACTTGGCTGGGCCATTCCACCATGCTGGTGGAGGTCGATGGCATTCGAATTCTGACCGATCCGGTATTTGATTACGCTTCTCCGTTCGTCGCAAAAGCGTGGTTTGAACGCAATATTCCCAATACCTACGCCAGAGATTGTTTGCCGATTCCTGAAATTATCGTGATTTCGCACGATCATTACGACCATTTAGAAGCATCGACCATACGTTTCTACGCTGATAAATCCGTGACGTTTTATGTGCCCTTAGGGGTTGGCAAGCATCTGATAAAGTGGGGCGTTTGCGCAGACAACATCGTGGAATTCGATTGGTGGGATAGCGTGCACTATGCCGGAATCGAACTGATTTGTACGCCTGCTAACCATAATTCGGGTCGTACTTATTTCGATAAAAACGCGACCCTGTGGGCTTCTTGGGTCATCAAAGGAAAAGAAGAGACGCTCTATTTTAGTGGCGATTCAGCTTACGATTCGCATTTTTCCGAGATAGCACAGCGATGTGGACCAATCGACATTGCCTGTTTGGAAGTGGCTGCCGATGTGAAAGGCCAAGGTTATCCGGTCGAAAACTGGGGGCACATGCAGGCTCATCATACCGTGCAAGCGTTTCGCGATTTAAATGCGAAAAAACTGTTGCCAGTACATTGGGCTACATACGAGCTGTTTACTCACCGCTGGGACGAACCGATTTTAGATTTGCTTGCCCATTGTCAAAAAGAACATATAACGCTGCTGACGCCAATGCCGGGGGAGAGTTTTTTCGTTCATAAAAAACAGATAAATAAACAATGGTGGCGAGAAAAAGAAACAGGTGAGCCAGCTAGAATTTTGACTTAATAATATGTTCTTACTTCAATAATTATTTTAGAAGTTAACCTTGTTATTTTCAGAATATAACAAGGTTTTTTTACTCGCTTACTCATCAATCACTTGAGGTTTTAACTCGACGATATTTCCTTCCGGATCATGAATATAGAGTGAGCGACCGAATCCTTGTGCGCCGTAGCGTTTCGCAAACTCTTCGGTTTCAATGCCGTTCGAACGCAGATATTCCAGTAATTCATCCTCGGAAAAAGGCGCCAATTGCAGGCAAAAATGATCAATATTACGACCATTTTGAACTGGTGGCTTTCCGCCGAGTTGACCCAATTCGCTGTCTACCGTCACTACATCAATCAATGCGTTACCTGCCCTAAGTTGAGTTAAACCAAGTTCCGTTACTTGGCGCTCGACAGGGCAGCCCAAAATGTCTCGATAGAAATGCAACATAGCATCGAGGTTACAGGTCCTTAAAACAACATGATCAAGCGCTTTGATGGCGATTGGATTTTTGGTGGGCATGCTTCACTCCTTTTTGCATTGTGTTGAGGTAAGTATAAAGTGACCTTAAAAGTGGTGAGAGAAATGATCAAATTCCAGACGTTTTTTTGCTAGAGCGAGTGCAGAAACACTGCAACTTAAAGCAAACAAAAAAGGCTAGCGTATTGCTAGCCTTTTGGTATATGGATGGGGCTATTACTCGTAATCAGAAGCGTAAGTTTCTTCGTAAGAGTGTGAGTAAAGCTCGAATAGGTTACCGAATGGGTCTTCTAGGTAAACCATTTTCGCAGGCTTATTATCGTCTTCTGGGTGGTAACGCATGATGTCCATGCGAACTTTGCCACCTAGTGCTTCGGTGCGTTTGATAGCACCTTCAAAATCGTCTGTCTGCAAACAGAAATGGAAGATACCGATGCGAGAAAAATCCACTTCATGGCGCTCTTGACGCTCTTTCATTTCGAATAACTCAAGGCCGATGCCATCACTTGTCACAAGGTGCGCAATGTTGAAGCCTTTAAAGCCTTCCCCAAAGACCGCAATACACATTCTGCCAATTGCCGTTTCGCGTTCTTCAATCACTTTCGTGTTGCCCATAACGACTTTTAGACCTAGCGCTTGCGTGTAAAACTCAACCGCTTTGTCCATATCTCCGACCATAATACCGACATGATTCATTTTCATTTGTTTGCTCCCAACATGTGTGTTTGAACGTTGTCTTGTTTCGATGTGGGAGAGTATATGGCGTGATATTGATTACATGAAATTATCATAAATTATAAAAATGATAATTTTATTTAATGATGTGCGTATTGGGATTGATTTAGTGAGCTAAGGCCTCAACAGCTTGCCTCACCGAGGTGAAATGAATCTTGATAATGCACCGTTGCGCGAGGCTGAATTCATGCGATTGGATTAATGACGTAACCTCTTCTACGGACAGCGTTCGTTCTTTTGGGTGTAAAAGAGTGGTGTTCGAACCATTGTTTTTCAATTCGAACGTGTTGCCATTTGAGTCAATAACGTAATCATCTTGCCCAAAAATGAGGGCTTCGCATTCAGAGTCTAAGTCGGACTGGGAATGCGTGTAGATCAGCTCATCGTCGCCGTCTAGTTTTAGCAAGCATGGCCAGCATACTGCGTGGTCTCTCATGGTTAACTCATTATTCATTGTTATTTAGAAACTTGACCCAGGTTGTTGCAAAAACGCTAACTCTTCGGGAGTGCTCTTTCTTCCCAGTATCGCATTGCGATGAGGATAGCGCCCAAACTGGTCGATGATGGCTTTGTGTTTTAGCTCAAAATCGTAGTTATTTTCAAGCCCTGATGCGCGAAACAATTTTTCAGCTTCGACATGAATGAGGCGAGATTCGCTATGCATAAATGGCATGTACAAAAAACTTAGCTGCTCAGGCGCTAATTCTTTGTCGTGACCTAACCGAATTGCCTCTTGAGCCAATGCTAATGCGAGTGGGTCTTGTGCAAACGCTTTTGGGGTGTTGCGATACACATTACGTGAAAACTGGTCGAGGACGATGATTTCGGCCAATCGTCCTTGTGCGCTGTTACGCCAATTAAACAGTTCACAACGAGCGGCTTGTTCTAATACCGAGGCAAATCGCGATGCAATACGCTTGTCCAGTTCTGGGTTGTTTTCAAACCAATTTTGGGGCGATAGCTCCTCGAACCAAAATTTGATGACTTCTTGGTACATGGATCTTCCTTCCTATTGCATTAGCTAAAGAATAAAAAGCCAGAAGGCGAGCTCCTGGCTTTCTGCGTGTTATCGACCGTAAGTCTCTACGATGTAACGTTCAAAATCGTCACACATTTGTTCGTCAGAGATGGTGTTGCTTGCCAGCTCTTTACTGCCGTCGACGACTTTAATCGCGGCGTTCAGTGAAGCGACTGATGCTCGCTCTCGCGTCGCAAGTGAGTCGATTTTCTTCTGCTGCACTTCCCATGCCTGTTCTGGCGACAGGTTACACACGTCTGCAAGGTATTTGGCATTGAAGCCTTCGCCAGTCAGGCTGACAATGGTTTCGTTGTGCGACAAGTGATTGCCTGCGTGCCAGTAGTGTTTTGCCAGCAGTGGGCCAATTTCTGGGTTATCCGTCAGGTAACCAAACTTCTCAAGGAAGTATGCACGGGTCTGATACACCGCCATGTGCGCGAGTAGATAACCTTGATACGCACAAGCTGCTTCGTCGGATAGCAAATGTGGAATCGCCATCAGTGGGCGAGGGCTGCATTCCAAACCAAGGATCTGTTTTTCACAATCGCGAGCGAGCTTAGTGATGCGCTCTGGCGTTAACTCGTCATCGCTCAATTGATACAACGCGCGCTCAAAATATGGCACAACCAAGATGCTACGTTCTTCATAAGCTTTGAATGGCTGACGACTGTTGATCATCGCTTGAATGATCTCATTAGGAACCGAATTCCCTTCATCATCCAGTGCGTACTGTTTTAGCCAATCGGCATCGGTTAACAGGCTGTCACAGAACATCGACTGAGTTTCTGCATAAGCCATCGACGTCGGCGCAAACTCCTGCGAAAAACAAGGCGCGTTCATTTTTACGTTCGCAAAGTGTGCTGCGTGACCACCTTCGTGGAACAGCGTGTTTATGCCATCGTAGCCGCTGCCCACTTGGTCTGGTTTGGCATTGCTGGTGAAGTTCACCTGTGCTGCGCCCCATTCGCCTTGATTGTAGAATGAAGGGATAGGGCCGTGGCAGAACCCGTTCGGGTACTTACCTTTGCGGTCTAACAAATCCAGCGTTAGCGTCGCGCCAGAGTAATCAATATTCAGACGACCAAACGATTCTACCCAGCGTCTCAGAGATTTAGAGAACGGCACGTATGGGTCAAGGTCACGCATGACGTCACCCGCGAACGAGTAAACAAAGTTGAAGCCGGTGAGTGCGCTTGCGCCTTTCTCTTTCGCCAAGTTTTCTAAGCTGTTGAGGTGCGCATCTCGCGTGCGTTGTTCGAAATCTTCCAAAATCTCGAATAGCTGCTCAGAGCTCATCTTTTCCGTTTTTTGCACGGAGTAATCAAAGAAGGTCGCATAACCCAGTGAGCGAGCGAACTGGTTGCGTAGTTTGATCAGTTCTATAAAGCCGTTTTGCAGTAGCCATTGTTCAAGGTTCAGCAACGCTTGATGAGCCGATTGGCGAACTTCTTCATGATTGTTGGTGCGAATGGTTGAGCTCAATACTGGCAGTGAACCTTCCACTTGCTCGCCGTTTTCATCGGTAAACGTTTGTACGTGGTTCTGTTTTTTCTCGAACAGCTCAGCTTCAAAGGCAATGAGCTGATTTTTCAACGCTTGTGCTTTTTCGCCCTCGATAGCGTGAGATTCAAACATCGCCAGCCAACCAGATAGACCCGTCATGGTTTGTTGTTTCTCTTGTGGGTCGGTAATTGAGTCCGCGGCTTCAAGCTGTTGTTTGATGGCAGTAATTTGCTCGGCGTTGCTTAAAAAGCTTGTCCATGCCGTTTGTGCTTGCGTCGAGCCATCATGGTCATCGCTGATCCCCATGTAAGTTTCCCAAAAGAAATCTTCTTTGGTGCGGTGAATCGCAAGGTAACGTTGATTGAGGTCGTTGAGGTAATCCGTTGCGGTCATTTTGATCCTTCAAATGGTTTCGTTATGTAGACAGTTGATTATTGCACGCTTGGTCGCGAGAAAGGAACGCTAATCTCATTTGTCGATTTTGCATCGCGTAAAGGTGATTTTACTATTTGTTTACCTTTGGGTGAGTTAATAGGAGTTCTGAGCTTGCAGTATTAAGACTGGTATGGAGTTTACAGTTTATTAAGTAATTAATCCGCGATGCGCTATCGATGATCCTTATCAGGTGTAATAAGATTTCCATATCGTGGCGATACAGTTGGAAACAATATGATAAATAAAACAAAAGTTACGTTATTGGCGGTAGGTACGATTTTAGTTGGATGTTCTACAGTCGCGCCACCAAGAAATGATGCGGTTGAAAGCATTCAACAAAAGTGTTCTGTGATTTTAAGCAATGATGTTGCTGGCGACCAGCGCTGGCAGACTTATAACGGCTTGCTTGTAGAATATGCCGTGCATGGCGTTAAGAGTCAGGCGCAACTGGAACGTTTTGAAGCGTTTGTGCAGAGAGTGCAAGATGATGAGTCTGGACAGTTAGTTACAGAGTTGATTGAGGTCACCGACTGGGGATGCTCAAACGGCAACTATCTTGAAGAGATGAGCTTGTTTATTCAAGAAGTTCAAAAGTAAAAAACCGAGCGTTAAGTCGCTCGGCTTTTCTGTTTGTGGAGCGCTTTTTTGCGCTGGTTCGTCAGGACGTTTACTCCTCTGGATACTCGCCCATACCTTGCGTTTTACCTTCCGCTTTCCAATGCTCTCCAGGAGCAAATGCTTCATCGCATAAATCTACGGTGTAGCCCATTTCTGTGATTTCCTTCAAAGTGAGGTTATCAGCAATATTTGCAACTTCCCCCGATTTATTCCGTAACTCCATGTTGATCTCTCCTCTGTAGGTAGACGAGTGGCATCAATGCACAGTGAAGAATGCATTGGTAACCTTTGTTCTAAGTATATAACCCGCTGCTAAAAATGAAGGTTAATCCACTTTTTAAATATGGGTAATTGGATAATGCTTTGAGCTGCTTCCGTTATTTAGAACCGCAGCATCGCGATAGTTTGCCATTTGTGATTTATTGAGTGATTAAACGGTCAATTTGGAAACTCGAAATGGTGATTCTCGACCACGCTTTAGCACAACAAATTGTTGATCGAACCATGTCCATCATTGGTCACAATGTGAATGTGATGAACTCGGCAGGCATCATCATTGGCAGTGGCGACCCTAAACGTGTTGGGCAAGTGCATGATGGCGCGGTACTGGCGCTGAATCATGGCGATTCGCTAGAGCTTAATGAGCAGCAATGTTTGACGTTGCAGGGTGTCAAACCCGGTATCAATATGTTGTTGAAATTACATGGCGACGTGGTCGGTATTGTTGGCGTCACAGGAGAGCCGGAGAAAATCCGAGATTTTGCAAAACTGGTTAAAATGACCGCTGAACTAACAATCGAGCAAGCTGCGCTGGTGGAAAAATTTCAGTGGGACAGACGTCATCGTGAAGAGTTTATTCTGGCTTGGATCAATGGCAAATTGACCGATGAAGAGCTGAAAGATTGGGCGATGCGTCTTTCTATCGATGTTACTCAACCACGGGTGGCAACGGTGATTGAAGTCTCGACGCCGTCCGCCTCGAAAAGCATGAAGAGTGTGCGCAATATTGTTGAGCTGCTTGAATACCCAGAGCGTAACAACCTGGTTGCGATTGTCTCGGTGAATGAAATTGTGGTGTTGAAACCGTGTCATTCCGCCAAGCAGTGGGATAGCCAAATCGAAAGTGAACGCATTGATAAGTTGATGTCGCGTTTAAGCGATCACGATTCGCATACGTTTCACATTGCGCTAGGACAGCTGTTTAATGAGCCTAAAGATGTCGCGTTGTCATACCAAAGCGCGAAGCAGGTATTAGCCATTGGCAAGCAGTTCTACCCAGAGAAACGTAAGTACCTGTTCGATGAACTTCGTTTGCCTGTTTTGTTAGCGCCGTTGGCGGATATTTGGCAAGGTGAACAAATTATTGATGGCGTGAAACGGTTGAAAGAGAAAGACAAATCTGGGCAATTACTGAAAACCCTAGATGCGTTGTTTGAATGCAATGGCAATGTAACAGAATGCTCTAAAATGCTGTTTATTCACCGGAACACTCTGCGCTATCGGTTAGAGAAAATCACCGAGATAACAGGGCTACCAACTACCAATTTTGTGGGGTTAGCGGAGCTTTATATTGCGACTCGGCTCTCAAAAATGGCGTGATATTGTGCATTTGCACAATACGCGTCATTTTTTGACCACATCATTTGTCACTCCGCCTAAAGGAATTCGAAAGCAAACGATTAATAATTCATGCGTCCCTACATGTTGAGTGAGCCAACACGGACTCGTTCAGCAAAATAAGAATAAATGGAGTTATCATGAACCTTATATTAATCCTGCTCGGGGTGATCGCATTTATTGTGCTCACGACCACCAAATTCAAATTACATCCCTTTTTAGCGCTGATCATCGCGGCGTTCCTTGCGGCATTTGCTTACGGCTTACCGGCAGATAGCATTGCCAAAACCATTGCTTCTGGCTTTGGCGGCATCCTTGGTTACATTGGTTTGGTTATCGTTTTAGGTACCATCATCGGTGTTATTTTGGAAAAAAGTGGTGCAGCGATCACTATGGCCGATACGGTCATCAAAGTGTTGGGTGAGCGTTTCCCAACATTGACCATGAGTATCATCGGTTACATCGTTTCTGTTCCGGTATTTTGTGATTCAGGCTTTGTCATTCTGAACTCGCTCAAAGAATCACTCGCGAAGCGTTTAAAAACTTCAAGCGTTGCGATGAGTGTGGCGTTGGCAACTGGCCTATACGCAACGCACACGTTTGTGCCGCCAACTCCTGGACCGATTGCCGCTGCGGGTAACTTAGGCCTGGAATCTAACCTTGGTTTAGTGATTGGTGTGGGTGTGTTTGTTGCAGCGGTTGCGGCGTTAGCGGGGATGTTGTGGGCGAACCGATTCCAACATGTTGAACCAGATGGCATTGAAGCCGCAGAAGAAATTCAGCAAGACTGGCAAGCACTCAAAGCGTCTTACGGCAAATTGCCAACGGCGAGCCAAGCATTCGCTCCTATTTTTGTTCCTATCTTATTGATCTGTTTTGGCTCTATCGCGAAATTCCCAAGCCTACCGCTGGGCGAAGGTTTTGTGTTTGATGTTCTGACTTTCTTAGGACAGCCACTAACGGCATTGGTGATTGGCCTGTTCCTTTCTGTTCGTCTACTCAAGTCAGACAACAAGATTGAAGAATTTGGCGAGCGAATCAGCCAAGGTATTACGGCTGCTGCGCCTATTCTTTTGATTACCGGTGCGGGTGGTGCTTTTGGCGCGGTATTAAAAGCAACGCCGCTAGGTGAATACTTAGGTACGACGCTATCGGCGCTGGGCGTGGGTATTTTCATGCCATTTATCGTTGCGGCTGCGCTAAAGTCGGCGCAAGGTTCATCAACGGTTGCATTGGTGACCACATCGGCTTTGGTTGCGCCTATGCTTACGCAATTGGGGCTCGATTCAGAAATGGGCCGCGTATTAACGGTGATGGCGATCGGTGCTGGTGCGATGACGGTTTCTCATGCAAACGACAGTTTCTTCTGGGTAGTTTCGCAGTTTAGCCGCATGTCGGTGGGCTTAGCGTACCGCGCGCAAACCATGGCTACGCTCGTTCAAGGTGTCACGGCAATGGCATTGGTGTACATTTTGAGCCTCGTTCTCTTATAAGTCTCTGGAAATACGTATGAAAGTGGTAATTGCACCTGATTCATTTAAAGAAAGCTTAACCGCCAAACAAGTGAGCGAGGCGATCAAAACGGGTCTTGCTCGCGTATGGCATGATGCCGAGTTTGTTACGGTTCCGGTCGCAGACGGTGGCGAAGGCACGGTTCAATCTTTGATAGATGCAACTCAAGGCGAACAAGTCTTCACAACGGTGACCGCGCCATTAGGGAATGATGTTGAAGCGTTTTATGGCATCCTCGGCGACGGCGAAACCGCGGTTATTGAAATGGCGGAGGCCAGTGGTCTGCACCTTGTGCCGAGTGATGCTCGCGACCCAAAACTGACCAGTAGCATTGGTACTGGACAGCTGATCAAACACGCGCTAGATAGAGGTATTCAACGCTTAATCATTGGTTTGGGCGGCAGCGCTACCAATGATGGTGGCGTGGGCATGTTGACCGCGTTGGGGGTGGCGTTTCTTGATGAATCTGGTCATGCAATTACCCCAAATGGAGGCGGGTTAGCGGCGCTTGCGTCCATCGATATTTCTGGTCTTGACCCTCGTTTAGCAACTTGCGAAGTGCTGGTAGCGTGCGATGTTGATAACCCACTCTGTGGTGACAAAGGCGCGTCGGCTATCTTTGGCCCGCAAAAGGGAGCGACCGTATCAGACGTTACTCTGCTCGATAACGCATTGCGCAAGTTTGGCGAGTTGACGGAACAAGCGACGGGTAAGCATGTACTGACTCGTGAAGGGGCGGGTGCTGCTGGTGGTATGGGCGCGGCCTTGCTCGGGTACACGCCAGCACGTTTGCAACCGGGAATTGAGATTGTGCTTGAAACGGTCAAACTTGCTCAGCATGTTGCGGATGCGGATATCGTATTTACAGGCGAGGGTCGAATCGATCATCAAACCGCACATGGCAAAACGCCGATGGGCGTTGCTCAGGTCGCCAAGCAGTGTAATTTACCAGTCATTGCATTAGCAGGCTGTGTGGGCGACAACTATCAGGCGGTTTATGAGTGCGGCATTGATGCGGTGTTTGCTTGTGTACCAAGGGCGATGAGCTTACCTGAGGCCATGAAAGAGGCCGACGTCAACGTTGCTAACTTAGCCGAAAACGTCGCGAGAATGTGGCAAATTAAGTCGCACTGAAGGCGATGACGATATGAAAAACTCCACCTTTGCGTGGAGTTTTTTGTTGTTACCTGTTTGCGTGTGTAGGCATAAGTTCATTTAGCAAGAGCGAGTTAACAGGCATGCTTTGCTATCAATTTTGCCAGTGTTTGCATCGCTTGACTCCAATCGGTTTCATGACCAAAGTTTGCCACGCTGAGGCGTACGCAATGCCGATATTGCCCTTGAGTGCCAAATACGGTGCCGGGAAGTAGGCTGATTCTGTGCTTATTGCACGCTTGATACAACGCATAGCTGTCCGTGTCTTCGGGCAGGCGCAACCAAAGCAAGAACGAGCCTTGTACGGCGTTGATCTGATATCGATTTTTTAGAGATTCGTATTCATCCAAGTATTGATGAAGCATCTGGATAAATCGACGCATGTTGTTTTGATAAACCCGACCCATTCGCGCAGTATGCGTTCGATACTTGCCTGACGTTAGAAACGTTGCCACGGCAGATTGCATCAGGTTCAAACTGCCCATGTTCTCACACAGTAGATATTGCTCAATTTGATCTCGATATCGCCCCGCCAACATCCAACCAATTCTCAAACGCGAATCGAGCGTTTTGGATAACGAATTCACGTAAATTACGCGTTGCTTGTCATCGAGCAATCTCAAGCTTGGCAACGGCTTATCATAACTTAACCCGCCAAACACATCGTCTTCGATAATAGGAATATTGCCGGACGCCAATAGTAATTGTTGACGCTTTTCTAGCGGCATCATGGCACCAGTTGGATTGGTGAAGTTTGGCGTTACGATGATCGCTTTTATGTCCCATGTCGCCATTGCTTTTGCTAAGGCTTCGGGGCACATACCGTCGCGTGGGCAACTCGGAATTTCCACCACTTTGAGGCCGAGTGATTCTAGCATCAATAAGTTGCCAAAATAGCAAGGGGACTCCACCGCGACGATATCGCCTTTTTGTGTCGTTGCGCGCAGCGCTAGGCTAATGGCTTGTTGCGCGCCGTGCGTCACCATGATCTCATCCAACTTGGCTGGCGTGCCCAAATCTTGTGTGATTTTCGCCAGTTGTTTGATTAAGAGGTGATCACCGGGTGGTAATTGGTAATGGCTCGGTACATGCGTTTGCTGGCGGCTGTGGCGGCCGATCTCGGCGTACAAGCTTTTGATTGCGGGGGAGTCAATGTTTGGGTGGGCAGAACCGGTAGGCAAACGCTCTTGGTATTCAGGATAAGTAAGGATTTCTTTGCAGATCGAGAGCAAATCCACACGAGTCGGATCCGGAATTGAGCGAGAGGTCGGCAAGGCGATTTTCACTCGATAACCCGATTTGGGAACCGAGTACACCAAGTTTTGCGCTTCCAACTCTTGATACGCACGAATCACGGTGTTTTTGCTGACGCTTAATTCTTGGCTCAACGAGCGAATGGAGGGCAGTCGATCATCCGCCTGATAAACGCCATCATTAATGGCTTGTTTGAGGTGTTTTTCCACCACGAGGTACTTATTCCCTTCACTGCTTCTCAATAAATCTGTACCCATAAAAACACTTCCATCTGTCACTTTTTGAAAACACTGTACCTAATTACATTAGCAGTATCTCAAAACATAAAACAAGCGTGAGTGAGGCGAACATGTTAATCCGAGCCATCCCTTTTGTATTTGTCATCCTTTGGGCTTCTGGATTTGTTGGTGCGCGTTTTGGTTTGCAATATGCCGAGCCAGCGACACTACTTTCTATCCGTATGGCATTCAATTTCTTACTGTTTTTGGTTCTTGTGGCGGTATTGCGTAGAAGGTTGCCGACAGGAACAGATTTTTGGCACAGCTGCGTGGTTGGGGCGTTGATCCACGGTTTCTATCTGGGCGGTACTTATTTCGCTATCGCCTTGGGTATGCCTGCTGGGTTGAGTTCGTTGCTGGTGGGTATTCAACCGATTTTAACCGCGGCTTTGCTGGTGGCGTTTGTTCGTGAGGAATTTAAACCCTCGCAATGGTTGGGTTTGGCTCTTGGTTTTGTCGGTATTGCTATGGTGTTGATGGGCAAAATGGAGTGGCAATCCGAGCAGCATAAAGTGTTGGCCATTGGTTTGTGTTTGTTGGCTTTGGTTGGTATCACGCTAGGGACGCTTTATCAGAAAAAACATTGCCAACAAGTGGATATGGTGGGCGGTGCGACGGTGCAATATTTGGCCGCTCTCGTCATGTTTCTGCCCGTTGCGATGCAGTTTGAAACCATGCAAGTGCAGTGGGAACTGGAGTTTATTTTGACTGTGTTGTGGTTGGTCGTCGTGCTCTCTTGTGTAGCTATTCTACTGCTGTTGTACATGGTTAAGAACGGTGCTGCATCGAGCGTAGCTTCTGTATTCTACCTGGTGCCGCCAACGACGGCGATTCAGGCTTGGCTCGCGTTTGGAGAGTCATTTGATTGGATGGGGATTTCTGGTTTCGTACTGGCAGCTACGGCGGTGTATTTGGTGGTTAAAAAGCCGGATCTGACGATAAAGAAATCGATTCAAACAGAATATACCTAAATTGGGTAGGGACATTTGCGTACCAGTGGGTACAATCTGCTTCATCTTAATCCGTGGAGCAGAATGATGAAGGTAAAGCCAGATCGAATGACCGCCATGCGTAGCATCATCGAGCAAGTAAAAGCGGAACTACCAATTTATGAACCAGGAACGTTTGTATGTGGACCAGAAGGGCAGTGCATTGGCTGTCCGAAAAAATTGTTGGAAATGGTCGATTCAGAAGTCACTTATTGGGAGTCAGCCATGGAGCGCGGCATTGTTCCGCAGTTCGATGAGATTCGTCGTTTTGGCAAAATGTGCACGAATGTTCGTCGTGGTCTGGTGCGAAATAATGTGCCTTTACTCAGTAACTAGAGAGTAAAAACTGTCTAATATCTGATACATAGCGTCGTTTTGTTACACAGCTCTTTGGCTGCTGTTCTCAAGTTTGAGTGGTGTTTGTCTCTTCTTACCCCTTAAGCCTTTAATCGTAAGAAATTGGCGATATATTGGCTCGGTCTCACATGGATGTGGGGCTATTGTCTTGGGCTAGTTGAGATAAGAAACGTGAAATCAAAGGGATTTACGCTGATGGAAATCACCATAGTGCTTACCACTTTGGCTTTCATCGCATTAGCTGCTTTACCAGTACTACTCGATATTCATCGCCAAGCATACGCTGCGATGCTGCACAGTTCTCAGTCTTCTTTGGGTACGGCTCTCAAATTCTTTCATGCTCAAGCTGTGATTGATAACGCTTACGGCCAAGAGCACGTTCACTACATTGACCAACAAGTCAAAACACGCAAAGGTATGCCAGAAGCGAGTGCCGATAGTATTCGAGCTTTGTTAGAAATCGATCTACCAGCCAGAGGTTATTCGAAAATTGACGTGCCGTGCAAAGGCAGTGATTTTTGCATCATCGGTCAGCAGCACCCAAACAGTGCTCATTTTGTCGCGATTCCTGATTATCAGTTCTTAGATAAATCGGGTGTTGATCGCGTTGTGTACATTTGGCCGCAAGGTTACACACTGGCAGAAGAAGCATGCTATTTCTACTACGTGAATCAAGCCTCTAACGATTCAATTGTTCGAGGGCATGTGACGCAAGGGTGTTAACCCCGAATAAGTGTTGCGAACAACGGTTATCGTGACTCTACAAATCGGGGTTTTTCGAACGGCTTTGCGCTTTATACAATACCATTTTTTGACTCATCAAGACTTTACCATTTGGCAAGGTCACTTCCCCAAGTTCCCCCTGATGTTCAAATCCAAACCGTTCATACAAAGCAATCGCTGGTGTGTTGGTTGTGTATACGTAGAGTGCGATTTGGTCGTAACCAAATTCCCAACCACGTGCGATCGCGACTGCCAATAGTTTCCGCCCCAATCCTTTGCCTCGGTAGTTTTTGTCGATGTGAATACCAAGAATACCGACGCGAAGGCGTTGCCCTCTTTCGTAACCGCACATCTCAGCTGGGTAGATTTCAACACTACCGATAAGTTTTTGGCGGTCAAACGCGACAAACTGAGGGATGGACTCGTTTTCCACACGTTGCAGGATTCTGCGAAGCGTTGCGTTATCGGGTGCAGGAGAAATCAAAAATTCCCCTTCGGAGTACACTCGATTCCACAGCGCGGTGAAGCGCGCGATATCGCTCACCTTGATGGATCTGATTTGCATTCATCTTCCTTGATTAGTGCAGGTTAGTAACGGTTAGGGGATAAGCTCAGATAAACAACGAATTTGGTTAGGAATGGCTTCTGCTGGTGCATCAGCGCCCGTTGGGTTAAACCAAATTGTGTTTACGCCCGCTTTCATCGCAGGGTAAATATCTTTGTGAGGTAAATCGCCAACCATGGTTATTCCACTCACGTTAACCCCTAACTGTTTTGCGATGGCGAGATAAAACTCAGGTTGGTTTTTAGCGATACCGAGGTTGGCAAAACAAAAATAGCCATTTAAGTATTGGTCTAAGTCGACGCGAACAAATGCACGCTGAACCTCTTCCATGTTGGAATCAGATGCACTGGTCGCAATGTAGATGGGATGATTTTGGGAAAGTATTGCCAGTGTTTCTCTGGCTTGAGGAACTGCTTCTACGTGTTCCCAATCGCACATTTTTCCTTGTGCCTCAGGGAAATCTACCATCAAGGTGTTCCCCCAATCGAAAAGATAAATCATGTTCGAATCTCCTTATCCGCACATCATATCGTCTTTTTCTAAAATTAGGGGGGTAAATTGCATCGATAAATACGATTTAGGTGGGTTTAGTCGTTAAAAGCGCTTAATTGTCGTTATCGTTACAAATGTTTCAGCATAATGCGTGAGTTAGTTTTAAAACCTTGATTATCGTAAAAGCGCTGTGCTGGCTGATTGAATTCCATCACTTCCAATCGAATTTGTGTGGCATTGGCGTCGCGCGCCCATTGCTCACAGGCTAGGAGCAGTTGGCGGCCGATTCCTTGCTGCTTTTGCGCTTCATCGACAACAATTGTTCCCACGCGACAAATTGGGTCTTTGATCAGAAAACTGACGGTGTCGTTTTGGGTGATCATCGCGGTTAAGAAGCCGAGAATTTGCTGTTCGCGTTCGGCAATCAAAAAGAGTCGCTCTTTGTTCTCTAGTGCTTGTGCAAGAAATTCGCGGTCAGCTTCTGAAGGCGCAACAAAGGCTTCTGGCGCATTCGCAAAATGCAGTGAATTAATTTGAAAATTAAGCTGAAAAATTTCGTCTAAATCATCGGGAATCGCTTGTCGGATATGGACTTGCATTCTATCTGCCCCCTGCAATATCGATAAATGATCCTGTGACATAAGAGGCTTCGTCACTTAATAGCCAAGCGATCGCATTTGCCACTTCTTCTACCGTGCCACCGCGTTTAAGAGGAATTTGAGGGCTGAGTCGATCTACTCGGTTTGGTTCTCCGCCGTCGGCATGCATATCAGTGTAAATGAAACCAGGTCGAACGCCATTGACGCGAATATTGCGCTCTGCCAACTCTAGCGAGAGCCCTTTAGTTAAGGTATCCATCGCGCCTTTTGATGTGGCGTAATCGACATACTCAAATGGCGCTCCTGAGCGCGACGCTCCAGAGGAGACATTCACAATTGCACCGCCTGCACTGAATCGCCTCGCCGCTTCTCGACAGCAGAGAAAACAGCTATTCACATTGGTGTTCATTACTTTCTGAAAGCGTTCCAAGCTAATTTCTGACAAAGGCGATTGAGTAAATAGGATGCCAACGTTGTTGACCAAGTGCGTCACTGCACCAAATTCACGTTCTGTTTCATCAAACAAGGAGAGCACTTGCTTCTCATCGGCTACGTTTGCGGCTATGGCAATCGCTTTGCCACCGATTGCTTGTATTTCTGCCACAACTTGGTCGGCGGCCTCTTGCTGAGTGCGGTAATTAACGCAAACGCGATAGCCTTGCTCGGCCAGCTTTTTCGCCGCTGCTGCTCCAATACCTCGGCTTGCGCCGGTAATGATGACTACTTTATTCAAAATACGTCCTTATTTATGTAGTGAGTAGATTTTATCGGCGTAGGGTTTGCCACCAATTTGGTATGCGTCTGGAATGACCTCAATGAGTTCGAAACCACATTTTATCAGGACACGCTCTGACGCAATATTGCCTTCAGTGACCGTCGCGGAAAAGTGGTTGATGTTATGTGTCGAGGTTGCCCAGTATAGAAGCGCTTGAAGAGTTTCTGTTCCAAACTGTTGGCCATGAAATTCCGGCAAAAGTAAGTAACCTACCTCTGCCTTACCGTTTTCAATAGCAAAGCCAGTGATGCCGATGGGTTGTTCAGATTGCTTATCGAGTATTACAAGGCAAAGCCAATGCTGGCTATTTGGGGTCCATGGTAATAATCGCGAAGCAAATTTTTCTCTTATTTCTGTTTCGCTGGGACGATCGAAACAGAGCGCAATAACCTCTTGTTCGGAGAGTAATCGTTGAAAGAGTTCCCAGTCACTGGCTTTGATGGGTCTTAATTGGCTTCTGTGCGTCTCGATATAAACTGACATGCGTGTCCTTACTGCATCAATGTGGAGATTCAGTCTCTCATCCTCTTATCTATTTAATCAAATAGTTGCATTCATAAAAGTGATTTATGTGGTGAATAGTTGGCTAGGTAATGGATTATTGCCATATATTCATCCTTGAGATGTAAATAACAAAATTTCATACTTGAGGCATACAGAGCAACACGGAAATGATGTGGATCAAGAGAGGACTACCCATAAAGTAGTAATTTGCGACCTATAATTACATTTTATTTGGAAGTGTTGCTAATTATGTCAATAAAAAAACGATATGTTGCACTGCTGGTTGCTGCCGGCATTGGTGTGGGCTGGTTAACTTTGGGGGGGAGTGCGGCAGTAATGCATTACACCTCAGATACTGAATTTTGTCTCTCGTGCCACTCTATGGAAACCCCTTACAAAGAGTACCAAGGCTCAGTGCACTTCAGTAATGCGAAAGGCATTCGCGCGGAATGTTCTGACTGTCATATTCCTCAAGAACCAATGGATTACCTGATCACCAAAATTCGCGCGTCGAAAGACATCTACCATGAATTTGTGACAGGTAAGATCGACACGCCAGAGAAATATGAAGCACATCGTAAAGATATGGCTGAAACGGTATGGGCTCAGTTCCGTGAAAATGATTCAGCGACGTGTCGTTCGTGTCATGATTTCGATGCAATGGAAGAGTTTGAGCAATCACGTGATGCGGCGAAGATGCACGCTTACGCGAAAGCAAACGATCAAACGTGTATCGATTGTCATAAAGGTGTGGCGCACTTTGCACCAGAAGCAGAGCTAGACAGCAAGGCATTTGAAACGTTGATGAGCTTCACCACAAAAACATCACCTGGTGCCAAAGTCGTTTACCCTGTGACTGAAATCGCAATGGGTGAGATGGGTAAAATTAACCCAACGACGAAGTTGGAAGTAATCAGCTCTGAAGGCGACAACCGCACTGTTAAGTTGAACGCATTCCAAATGAAAGGCGCAGAGCAAGTGCTTTACATGGGAGAAGGTCAACGTGCCATCGTTGCAACGCTAACAGAGCAAGGCCAACAAGCGCTTGAAACTGGTGAATTTGAGGCAGATGTTTACGGCAACGAATGGCGCGCGGTTTCTTTAACTGGCGCTATTGATTCTCCAGTTGTAGACACGCTTGATCCAGTATGGTCATACGCAGAAGAGTTGGACAACGTTTACTGTGCAACTTGTCACGCGAAAATTCCTTCAAATCACTTCACAGTGAATGCATGGGGACCGGTAGCGAAAAGTATGGGTGATCGAACTGATATTTCAGCCGAGAACCTAGAAATTCTAACCAAGTTCTTCCAGCACCACGCAAAAGATGTGGTTGGTCACTAACGATAAATAGAAGGATAAGATTATGACTAATATGACCCGTCGCGGATTTCTAAAAGGCACTGGCATGGCGGCTGGTGCAATGGCATTCACTTCATTTGCACCTATGTCTGTTGCGTCTTCAAACCAGCGTGGCAAGGGCATTTTGACAGCAGGCCGCATGGGCCCAATGTTATGTGAAGTGAAAGATGGTAAGTTGGTTTCGACTACTAATGCTCTTCCACAAACTGTACCAAATAGTCTACAAACTACTGGGCCTGACCAAGTGCATACCAAGGCGCGTGTGAAGTACCCAATGGTACGTAAAGGCTACTTGGCAAACCCATCGTCGCCAGAAGGTGTGCGCGGTAGTGATGAGTTTGTGCGTGTGTCTTGGGATGAGGCTTACAAGCTGATCCACGAGCAGCACATGCGAATTCGCAAAGAATATGGCCCGGCTTCTGTGTTTGCAGGCTCTTACGGCTGGCGTTCAAGTGGCGTGCTGCACAAAGCACAAACCTTGCTGCAACGTTACATGAGCATGGCGGGTGGCTATTCAGGCCACTTGGGTGACTACTCAACGGGTGCTGCGCAGGTCATCATGCCGCACGTTGTGGGCTCTATCGAAGTGTACGAGCAGCAAACCACGTACCCAGTGGTACTAGAGCACAGCGATGTGGTTGTGCTTTGGGGCTTAAACCCGATCAACACTCTAAAAATCGCGTGGAGCTCAACAGACTGTGCTGGTCTTGAGTTCTTCCATCAGTTGAAAAAATCAGGCAAGACGGTTATCGCTATTGACCCTATTCGTTCTGAAACCATCGAGTTCTTTGGTGAGAATGCGGAGTGGATTGCTCCTCACCCAATGACCGACGTGGCAATGATGATGGGTATCGCACACACCTTAGTGAAACAAGGTAAGCACGATAAAGCCTTCCTCGATAAATACACCGCAGGTTACGACAAGTTTGAAGCGTACCTGATGGGCGAAGAAGACGGCGTAGAAAAATCAGCAGAATGGGCATCACAAATCTGTGGCGTACCTGCAAAGCAACTTGAGCTACTGGCTGACATCTTCAGTAAAAACCGCACCATGCTGATGGCGGGTTGGGGCATGCAGCGCCAACAATACGGTGAGCAGCGTCACTGGATGCTGGTTACACTAGCAACGATGTTGGGTCAAATCGGTTTACCGGGCGGTGGTTTTGGTTTCTCTTACCACTACTCAAACGGTGGTAACCCTGCTCGTGATGCTGGCGTACTTCCTGCGATTTCGGCATCGCTGGGTGGCGGTTCTTCTGCGGGGAACGACTGGGCGGTGTCTGGCGCGGTGCAAAGCTTCCCTGTGGCGCGTATCGTCGAGGCGTTGGAAAACCCAGGTCAATCCTACCATCATAACGGTCATGAACTGACGTTCCCGGACATCAAGATGATTTGGTGGGCCGGTGGTGCGAACTTTACTCACCACCAAGATACCAACCGCTTGATTAAAGCATGGCAAAAGCCTGAACTGATCGTGATTTCAGAGCCTTACTGGACGGCGGCTGCGAAGCACGCGGACATTGTTCTGCCAATCACCACATCGTTCGAGCGTAACGACTTAACGATGACGGGTGACTACAGTAACCAACACTTGGTGCCAATGAAGCAAGTGGTTGAGCCGCAAGGTGAAGCGCGTAATGACTTCGATGTATTCGCGGACATGGCAGAGATGCTAGCTCCGGGTGGCCGTGACGTATACACTGAAGGTAAAACCGAAATGGAATGGCTGTACGGCTTCTACAAGGCGGCGCAACAAGGTGGCCGTGGCTCTCGCGTAGCAATGCCGAACTTCAGCAAGTTCTGGGAAGATAACCAACTGATCGAGATGAAGTGGAACGAGAAGAACGCACAGTTTGTTCGTTACGCAGATTTCCGTGAAGACCCGATCATGAATCCACTCGGTACACCAAGTGGTAAGATCGAAATCTTCTCGAAAACCATTGAAGGTTATCAGTTGGAAGACTGTCCTCCACACCCAACGTGGATGGCACCAACCGAGTACACTGGCAATGCAAAAGACGGCGAGTTGCAGCTAATGACCGCGCACGCAGCGCATCGTCTACACAGCCAGTTTAACTACGCGAAGATTCGCGAAGAGTACGCAATTGCAAACCGTGAACCTATTTGGATTCACCCTGAAGATGCGAAAGCGCGTGGTATTAAAACGGGCGATTTAGTTCGTGCGTTTAACAACCGTGGCCAAGTATTGGTTGGTGCAGAAGTGACTGACCGAATCAAGCAAGGTTCAGTGTGTATTCATGAAGGCGGCTGGCCGGATCTGGATCCGAAAACCGGCATTTGTAAGAACGGCGGTTGTAACGTGTTAACGTTGGATATTCCGACCTCTCGACTTGCAAACGGCTGTGCGGCGAACTCGGCGCTGGTTCGTATTGAAAAATACACTGGCCCAGAATTAGAACTAACAGCGTTTGAACCACCAAGAAATGGTTAGAAAAAAGTAGCGTTTTAAAGCAAGAAGCCAGCGAATCGCTGGCTTCTTTTTTATCTAGTAATCGTTCACATTAGCGCGAAGCGAGAGAAACAAATGGCATCTGTTTCTTAATTTGAAATGTCGGGAGTAAAGTAAATACAATCGCGACAAACAAGACTGAGCCTATTAAATCTTCAGGGCGATGCATCCCCAGCCATAAGCGGCTATATGCGACGCTCATTCCCCACATCCATAATGACAGTGCAGAGATATAGCTCTTGTTCTGTAAGAACAACCCGCCAAAGAAAGCCAAACAAATCGAAACGAAAATCGTATGGCCGGATGGGAAAGAATAGTCTTTCTCGCCTTGCCAATGGCGCGTTCGCCAATCACTAACGTGTTCAGAAATCTGGTTAATTACGTTGGCTTGCTGCTTTGTATCCAACTGATAAAACGCGTCTGGGTGCTCAATCAATTGTTCTGCTGCGAGCAATTCCGTGTAGGGACGCGGGCTTTCTGTCATCAGTTTTAGCCCCGTTTTGCTGGCAAAACCAATCACCAGTAACAACCCTAACATTGAGAGTTTTTGTATCCACTCAATGCGACTTGGTTTAAAGCGAAATAAAGAAAGCAGTAGCAGTGTTAACGTAATTAAAAAGCCTTTGCTACCAGCAGAATCTGTGAGCAAAGTAAAAGTAATACCCAGACTTTCCGGCACCTGTGAAGTGAGATTGTGATAAGAGCCAAACAGCGACATTGGGATGATGCCAAGAACAAACAAGGCGAGCATCATCAATCCATATTTTTTGGTTTTCATTGAGAGCGTTTTGTTTTTATTGAGGGTTATTCAACCACGTGAAAATAAGGGGCTTATCTTACGTTATCTGGCGTGAAAAACTTATCAACGCTCTGTCAATTCGAGCGTGAAAGTGACATTGCAGCTCTTCGTTGTGAAAGGAGAGGTTGTTGAAAGTACTGAAAGGCAAACGCGCTCATCCATAAGCGCTTTGTTCAGGCGTGAGCAAGGTTAGCTCATCAACCCTAATAAATATTCCGATGCGGCTTTTGGATCTTCTGCGTGGCAAATCGCTGAAACCAAAGCTAAGCCATGAACACCAGTGGCGCTGAGTTGCGGAATGTTACTTTCGTTAATGCCGCCAATGGCAACAATCGGCAGTGAAGTCGTCTCTAACGCCATCTTCAAGCCATCAATACCCCAGAACTTCTTGGTGTTGGTTTTGGTCGGCGTCGCGAAGATTGCGCTCAAGCCGATGTAATCAATCGGAAGAGAGTCCGCTTCTGCAAGCTGCTCTTCATTTTCGATGGATAAGCCGAGGATTTTGTTTGGTCCAATCAACTCACGAGCGATAGTTGCGGGCATGTCTGATTGCCCGAGGTGAACCCCATCGGCATCAACTGCCAGTGCAACATCAACGCGGTCATTGATGATCAAAGGCACATTGGTATCTTTAAGGATGTCTTTCACGGCTTGAGCACGTTCGATAAACGCACGCACATCGCCGTGTTTTTCGCGGACTTGTACCATGGTCACGCCACCTTCCACGGCTTTTCTCACAACACGCTTTAGTGTGGCTAAATCTTGTTGGTCATCGGTGACCAAATATAAACGATAGGCGTTCATTTTGTTTCCTTTGGGCCTCTCATCTACAGGGAGTGAGAGGCCGGTATTTGTTAGAGAAAGCTTAACTCACTTGGAGTTTTAGGCGTTTTGCCAGTGTTTCTTCATCCAGTTGGTAAAGCTCATCCAACAGGTTCATTTGCAGACTGCCTGGCCCTCGCGCTTGCTCAGCCGCAATTTCACCCACAACGCCCAGTACCGCCGCGGCAGCAAGTCCGGAGTGATCACCAACAGCAGCGAAAGCACCCGTCAGTGCCGTTAGTGTGCAGCCCATTCCGGTTACGTATGGCATCATCTCGTGACCGTTGTTTAGCTGCACAGTTTGCTCTTTCGTGATGATGTAATCAGTCTCGCCAGAAATCACCACACTTGCACCATACTCTGAAACTAAGAAGTTCGCTGCGCCAAGTGCTGCGTCGCTGCTGTCTAGTGCATCGACGCCTTTGCTTTGTGCTTGCTCGCCAGCGAGAGCGATGATTTCTGAGGCGTTACCACGAATGATCAACTTGTCTGCAAGGCGTGCGATCTCACGTGATGTCTCGGTACGCAGTGAGCTTGCTCCACAACCGACGGGGTCGAGTACAACGATTTTGCCATTGGTATTGGCTTGCTCTACGGCATAGCTCATACGCGGTGTCCAAACGCTGTCTAGGGTACCGATGTTGATAACCAATGCGCCAGCGAACGACATCATCTCTGCCATTTCCTGCTTGGAGTGCGCCATGATTGGAGAAGCGCCGATGGCCAATAGTGCGTTTGCTGTGTTATTCATCACCACGTAGTTAGTGATGTTGACGACTAATGGCTTTTGCTGGCGTACTGCGGTTAATGCTTGGGTGATTTGTTCAATTAACATGAGACTCTCCGATTAATCTTGCTGAGCGTTTAGACCTTGTTGCCAGAATGCCACTTCCATACGCGTTGCAGTTTTGAATACCTGAATCAGGTTTTGACCACGCTGGCTATTGATGTCGATTTCCGCCAATAACTGGTTAAAGTGTTCTGTACCTTTTGCGACACCAGATTGGAATTCCTCACCACCGTAGAGGTTGATCCAACTTGCATATGGGTTGCCTTCGATTACGGTCTTTTCATCTTCAATCAGCACCTTACCGATTACGGCATAACCGATGGAGCATGGCGCTAGTGCCGCGTATAGATCAACAAGATCGCCCGTCATGCCAGCATCTAATACGTAACGGGTGTAAGCCACAGTGCCGAAATCTTCTGGCTCGTTTTCTAAGTCGGATTCTGTCAGTCCCCATTGCTCACAGTAAGTCACGTGGTGGGCGATTTCAGAATCGAGCAATGCATGTACGCTTGGTAGGGCGCGGCGCATGTCATCCAAAGTACGCGCTTTGTAGATCGCTAATGCGTAAGCTCGCGCGTACTGTTTTAGGAAAAGAAAATCCTGCTTTAGGTAATGCAGAAAACAAGGCTGAGCAAGAGTGCCTTGCGCCAATTGCTGCACGAAAGCATGCTCAGTGTATTCTTGCCAATCTTGGCGGCAAGCGTCGATCAAATCTTGGTATTTCATTATGGGTATCTCGTTATCAAAAGACCCTAGGCTTTGAGCCTAAGGTCAGTAGAATTAGTCAAAGCTCGGTACGTAATCTTTCGCTTTTGGCAGTGTTTCGATGATTTTTTGTGAATACATGAATTCGGCATAATCATCGTAGCGTTTCAGATCTACTGCAGATGGACGAAGAGCGAAACGAGTTAGCGTGTCGTTCCAAGCGCGTTGGTTAAGTTCGTTGTTGAGGGTGTCTGGTGAATAAGCCACAAACTCTTTCCACGACTCTTTTGGATGGTTAACGATGTAAGTGGTCGCTTGCTCTAGTGCTTTATTGAATGCCTTGATGGCTTCTTTGTCGTAGGTTTTTGCATTGGCTACGAAGACCAACTCGTCATACGCTGGCACGCCGTGTTCTTCAGGGAAGAAGGCCTTAGCTTTATAACCTTCTAGTGCCAGTTGGTTGGTTTCGAAGTTACGTAGACCGCCCCAAATCGCATCCACCTTGCCAGACGCAAGAGACGAAGACAGCGCCCAACCTACGTTGATGATTTGTACGTCAGAAAACTTCACGTTCTCTTGAGCTAGCATGGTGCCGATTGCTGCTTCTTCGTTGCCTGCGATCGCAATACCGATCTTCTTGCCTTTTAAGTCGCCAAGGTTTTCATTCTTACCGTTGTCCAACACCATCAGCGTGTTGAGTGGCGTAGCAATCAAAGTCGCAGAGCGGATTAGTGGCAAACCAGCCGCGACATCGATAGTTAGGCTCGGTTGGTATGAAATCGCCATGTCGACTTTACCCGCCGCGACCAACTTAGGTGGTGTACTTGGATCTGCAGGCTCTTGAATGTTGACCTTCAAACCTTGTTCTTTGAAGTAACCGCGCTCTTTGGCAATCACGATAGGACCATGGTTTGGATTGACGAACCAATCCAACATCAGTGTCATCTCTTTTTCAGAGGCAAGCACGTTGGTTGATACCACTGAAGCGAGTAGAGCAGCAGCGCTCATAAGTTTGTTTTTATTCACGGGGTTCTTCCTTTTCTTTCCCAATTTCCTTTGGTTATTTTCGGCAATTACTTGCTTTCCCAAGGGATGGCTTTTTTCAATAATTTATCGGTGATGAAGTAGAGTGAGATAGACAGCACGGCGAGGATAAACAGCGCTGCAAACATCTCATCAATGATCATTCGAGCGTTAGCTTGGAGCATCAGATAACCCAAGCCTTCACTTGAACCTACCCACTCACCGACCACTGCTCCAATTGGCGCAATAACGACGGCAACACGAATACCTGAAGCTAAAGTTGGTAGTGCGGCTGGCAATTGAATATGACGAAGTAGCTGCCATTTCGACGCGCCCATGGTCTTGGCAAGATCGAGGTAACCTGTTGGTGTATTGCGCAAACCGTCATAACAACATGTCGTGACGGGGAAAAAGATGATGATCGCCGCCATGACAACTTTCGATGCAATGCCGTAACCAAGCCAAAGCATGAGCACTGGCGCGATGGCGAACACAGGGATCGCTTGGCTAGCAATCAGAATGGGCAGTAACCAACGCTTGAGCGGCTCGAACATCAGCATTTGCAATGCGAACAGCAAACCCATTGATAATCCAAGCGCCAAGCCAAGTAAAATCTCTTGCGCGGTAACCCAAGTATGTTTGAGCAGGACATCGTAACGAGTGACCAATCTATCCAGCACTTCAATTGGTGAAGGTAAGATGAAGCTTGGCATATCGAATATCACCACGACCAACTGCCACAATCCCAAGATCACCGCAGTGCTGATGACCAAGCGCAGAGCCGGATGTGTCACGCTTTCTTTTTTACCAATACGTGCCGAAACGGAGTTGTACTGAGTCATATCACTCATAGTCTTTCTCCAATTGGTCCAAAATCGCTTGTTGTAGCGCCGCGCATTCTCCATCGAGAACTCGTGGAGGCGTAGAACCCGGAACAACCAAGTGCTGAGCTTGCGCAGGTGAGCCTTGCAATACATAGAGTTGATGAGCTAATCGCACCGCTTCTTGTGGGTCGTGGGTAATCAGAACAACCGTCTTATCTTTCAATAATTCGGCAGACAAGGTTTGCAACTTATGGCGAGTAACCGCGTCCAGCGCAGAGAAGGGCTCATCCATCAGAACCAGAGGCTTGTCTTGCATCAGAGTACGAGCAAGGGCAACACGTTGTCTCATGCCGCCAGAGAGCTGAGCTGGCTTAGCATCCGCGTAATCGGCGAGTCCCACTTGGCTGAGTAAAGTCAGTGCACGTTGTCTATTTTGCTCTGGTGCTTGCTCTTGAGAAAATCGAGAACTGAGGCAGACGTTGTCTAACACATTCAACCACGGTAGCAATAAATCCTGTTGAGCCATGTAAGCGATACGGTCATGCAGTGCAGCGCCATCGGTTGTGATGAGTTCGCCATGCCAGTCAACTTGGTCATCCAGTAGGCCAGCTAAGTAACGCAATATTGTGGTTTTCCCGCAGCCACTTCGTCCGAGTAATACCGTCCATTTACCGACGGGAATGGTCATGTTCATTCCTGCTAAAGTCGGTGTTTGGCTATCTTTGTATCGCAGGCTAGCATCGGAAAGCTGAATGCCAATCGCGTTAGCGAACATAAGTATGACCCGCAAAAAAGTGGTTCACAGGGCCGTGACCTTTACCGACATCCAGTTCATCAGCGTGCGCGATAGCTTGGCTGATGTACTGCTTACCAAGGTGCACCGCTTTGTGCAGATTGTTGCCTTGTCCAAGATAAGATGCGATGGCAGAAGACAGCGTGCAGCCTGTGCCATGGGTGTTTTTGGTTGGAAATCGCTTGGCGCTAATTAACTCGGCACTGTCTTGCATGATAAGCAGATCGTTGCTGTTTTCATTTTCTTCAAGGTGACCGCCTTTGAGCAGAATAGCTTTGGCTCCAAGCGCACGAAGGTCGGTAATCATATCGTTCATTTCAGATTCTGACTGAGGCATTGGCTTACCCGTCAATGCTGCGCCTTCGGGTAGGTTAGGGGTAATGATGTCTGCGAGCGGAATCAATTCTTCTTTTAAAGTGCTGATTGCCGACTGTTCCAATAATAGATCGCCGCTAGTGGCCACCATTACAGGGTCAATCACGAGGTGTTTTGGCTGGTATTGTTTAATTTTGTCAGCAACGACTTTGATGATATTGGAATCTGCCAGCATGCCCACTTTGACTGCAACGATGTTGAGGTCGGTAAATACTGCATCAAGTTGGCTCTCTACATGGTCGAGAGGAATGGGGAAAATCGCAGAAACGCCTTGGGTATTTTGCGAAGTAATCGCCGTGATTACCGAGCAAGCAAAACTGCCGGTTGCGGACATCGCTTTGATGTCGGCTTGAATACCTGCACCGCCACCACTGTCTGAGCCCGCGATGGTCAATACGATAGGGGTAGGCAAGGCTGGCGTGTGATGTGAATGAGGTTGTGATTGCTGCGTCATGGTCGCTCCTACTACAAGACGTATAGGAACTGACTTTGACCGTTGCAGATAGATCGATTTTTCGATCGCTATCGCTTACCTAAGAGGGGCGACGAAAGGCAAAGTGTGCATAGTTCCCTACGTCAGTGCTAACTGAATCAGGTTCAACGGGTCTCGAATTTCGATCTCAGCCAACACTTGTCGTGTGGCCCCCCGACTATTTCGTTCGGATGATAGCAGGACCATTGCGGAAGGGATACGTTTTTTGAGCGTAATTATAATGAGTATTCAATTATGCGAGGTGAGTGATAAAGTAAGCACCTAAATGGTTTGCTGGGTGGAATTTACTAGTGCAACGCTCTGGTGAATGAGCAGAACCTGGAATATTTAATAAATAATCGTGGTCTCGTTAAGCAAGGATTAGCACAAAACAAGGTTAAAAAACTGTTAAAATTTAACGTGTTGCCAATTTAACTTTGTTGAACTTTTTCACAGTTAATTAGGAAGGCTAAGACGATCATCGAGCAAGGAGACTTCATGCTTAATTCTGTAACAGCGAAGTCAGTGATCGATCATGCTCTCTTTTTGGGGGCTGATTTCGCTGAACTATTCGTTGAACATCACCAAACCAACACTGTCCAGATCGCATCTGGTGAAGTGGATAAGGTTAACTCGGGTATCGATTTTGGTATCGGTATTCGTCTTTTTTTCGGTCATAAGGTGCTTTACGGTTACACCAACAGCACAGATGAAGCCGAACTAAAGCGCGTAACCTCGCTGCTTGCTGCAAAAGACAAGCGTGAGCAAATCGCGTCAGCGGGTTCTTTGAATTTGAACCGCTACCCAATCCAACATGGTTGCCGCATGCCGCTAAGTAAGGATGCTAACCTAGATTCAAAAATCGCGTTTCTATTGAAAGTTGACCAAGCCGCACGTGCTGAGAGTGAGCATATCAGCCAGTTTATTGGCAGCGTGCTTCAGCGCGAACAGCAAGTGTCTATCTTCAATTCAGAAGGTCTACACGTTGACGATACTCGTCACTACATCCGAGTTGCTGGTAATACTGTCGCTCAAAAAGGTAATGAGCAGTCTTCTGGTATGGAAGGTCCTGGTGCTCTTGCTGGCTGGGAGTTCAGTGAACAGCTTGATGCGAAAGAGCTAGGTCAAACTATCGCGCAACAAGCGTTGGTAAAACTTGGCGCTGATGCTTGTCCATCGGGTGAAATGCCAGTGGTAATTGGTAACGGCTTTGGCGGCGTTATCTTCCATGAAGCGTGTGGTCACTTGCTAGAAACCACTTCGGTTGCGAAGAAAGCTTCAGTATTCCACGACAAGATGGGCGAAATGGTTGCTCACACCGCGGTGAATGCAGTCGATGATGGCACCATGACCAACGAATGGGGCTCGATTCATGTTGATGACGAAGGCATGAAGACTCAGCGCACCCAATTGATCAAAGACGGTAAGCTAACCAGCTTTATGGTCGATAAAATGGGTGGCATGAAGACAGGTTACGAACCTACGGGTTCTGGTCGTCGTCAAAACTACAAGTTCGCACCAACCTCGCGTATGCGTAATACCTTTATCGAAGAAGGCGAGCATTCACTTGATGACATGCTGGCAGGCATCGAGCATGGTATCTATGCGAAGAAGATGGGAGGTGGCTCGGTTCAACCGGGTACGGGTGAGTTTAACTTTGCTGTTCGTGAAGCTTATCTCATTGAAAATGGCAAAATCACCAAGCCTCTGAAAACAGCAACGCTGATCAGCACGGGTCCAAAAGTGTTGAAAGAAATCAGCATGGTCGGCAAAGACATGGCACTTGCGCCGGGCATGTGTGGTTCCGTAAGTGGTTCAGTACCAACAACAGTCGGTCAGCCAACACTGAAAGTCGATAACATTCTGGTAGGAGGCGGTAACTAATGAGCCAAGAACAACAACTTCTTAATGCGGTTGATTACGTCCTATCAGAAGCAAAACGCCAAGGTGCAGAAGCGGACGTCATTGTAAACCGCAACAGCAGCTTTTCTCTGAAAGCGAACCAAGGAAAGCTGGATGAGTACAAAGTAAGCTCAAGTCAAGTGCTGGGTGTTCGAGTTATTAAAGATGCTCGTGTCGCGACAAGTTATTCTGAATCACTAGAGCAACCAAGTTTAGATTTGATGCTCACAAACGCGCTGCAAAGTGCTCGCTTTTCCAAGCAAGATGAACATCAAACCATCAGCTGCGTAAACAGCCAAATCACGACTGATGTTGCTGAGATTGTGCAAGAAGATACCACTTCTGTTGACGAAAAAATCGAACTGTCTCTCGCACTTGAGCAAGGCGTAGTGGCTCTGCCTCACGCTTCTAGCGCACCTTACAATGGTTACAGCGATGGCGAAACACAACTGATCATTGCCAATACTCAAGGCACATTGTGTCAACACTTCGAGCGCTCGTTCACTTGTTACGCGTATACCTTGTTTGAAAAAGACGGCAAACAGTCAATGGCGGGTAGAATGTCACTGGGTCGCCGTTTTGATGAGTTGAATCCAGCTTACTGTATAGAAGGTGGCTACAACCTTGCTCGTGATCTTCTGGAAGGCGCTCCGGTTGCGACAGGTAACTACCCTGCTATTTTCCACATCAATGCGCTAGCAAGTTTATTCGGTGCTTTCGGCAGTGCTTTCTCTGGCGTAAGCGCGATGAAAGGCATTACGCCACTGGGTGACAAGCTTGGTCAACGTGTTGCGAGTGATTTAATTACCTTTACTGATACGGCTTACATGCCAAATGGTATGGCAATCGCGAGTTTTGATAGTGAAGGCTTCGCTACTCAAGATAATGTCATGATTGCTAATGGTGAGTTGAAAACCTTGCTACACAACAGCCAGACCGCAAGTTACTTGGGCGCAGTCTCGACAGCAAGTGCCGCTCGCGGTGCAAAATCGAGCCTAGACGTATCAGCGAATCACAAAGTGATTGCGACGGGTAACAGCAGTGCGTCAGAAGTAAAAGCGGGTGAGTACCTAGAGTTAGTCGAACTTCAAGGTGTCCATTCTGGTGCGGATGCAGTGAGTGGTGATTTCTCATTTGGCGCGAGTGGTTTCTTGTGCCGTGATGGTAAGCGCATTCAACCAGTTCGTGGGATCACGGTAGCGGGTAACTTCTACAATATGCTGCAAGAAGTTGAGGCAGTAGGTGATACTCAGCTAATTAACGATAGCCGAACTTTCTTCTCGCCAGACGTTCGTTTTGCTCGTTTGAGCATTGGTGGTAAGTAAACTTAGCATTACTATAGAAACAAAAAGAGGACTCAATAGAGTCCTCTTTCATTATCTAGCAACGTGTGCGCGAATAACTAGAATTCGCGTATGTCCAACTCATTGTGGATCAATACTACACACTGAGAAGCGAAAAGCATCTTAGGACCTAAGCTGATCTTCTCTGTGCCAAGGCGCTTTAAGCTGTTAAAAGACTTTTTCGGCATCGGTATATGGTCAGTTAGCAAGAAACATGGATTTTCACCAATTTCTGCATCACGAACAAATTCGCCTTTCTTATCCAGCATATATAGTTGGTGATCTTCTGCCAGTTCTTGTACTAGGCGTTCAAAGCTCACTGTACGAACGGTAATACCAGGTTCGACTTCACGAAGTTGCTCTTTACCCATACCAACCGAAGCATCCAAAGCGCGAGCCACTGCTGCAATCAAGGTTGACTCATGGAAGCCGCCAATGTTGGTGATGTCGTTGGAGCGAATAGTAATGGTGCGTGAGAAATCTTTTGTGCTTTCTAAAACCAAGTGAACAACCACATCTTCACGGTGTGATTGAGCAACGAACATCGTGTTCATCATGGTATGAGCAAGAATCTCTGTATGCGCTTCATTACCAACACCTTCTAACAGTGCTTTGCTGGTGGTTGGCGCCGCGCGAGCTCGTAAAACAAAAGAGCGCATGAATTTAGCCTCTATATAGGAAGAGTGAATGCGCGGAAGTATATACCCAAGCAGGGAAGGGATGCGAGTTTAATAGCAAATGTGAACTTACTTACAAAGCTTCGATTGTGGAGCTGGGTGTGCTGGCTAGAATAGGAGGCAACCCTGTTAGGAGTGGTATATGGAAATCAAACAGATAAATAAAGACATTTATAAAAAGAAAGTAAACCTTGTGATTGGCGGTTTTGTTGCGTTGCTCGCCATCTCCTCTCTTGCCTTTAGTACCTTGTTGATTGTTTTGTTTGGCAACACTGAAGTCGTACCAGAACAATCAACGGGCAATTTCCATTGGAATTTGATTGGTGTCGTTCTCGCAGTTGCAACTTCCCTCTCTTTATTGAATCAAATTAAAACTCGACCATACATGGAAGAAGTGCTGTACGTTTGGAAACTCAAGCAGCTGCACAACAAGATCTTTCGTAAACTAAAAAGCATTAAAGCAGCCGCGAACAATGGCGATGTAAAAGCGCTGACGATCCTTAAGTTCTACTATACGACTCAAAGTCAGGTGTTTGAGCTAGACAACAACACACTGACGATGAGCAGTGTAAATAAAGAATTGGAGGCTATCGAGCAAATCGAAGCGGCGCAATCAATGAGTCTCGATATCACAGGCTTTGAAGAGTCTTGGCTAGACACATATTGATTGCCTATTTGCTACTTGAAGTTAACAACTGAGTGCTAAAAATAAGCGTTTGAGTGATATTTAATCATTCGACGCTTTTTTTTGATTTTTTTTCTGAAAAGGGGTTGCCAAGAAAAATCATCTCCCTATAATGCGCCTCCGTTGTCAGGGCAAAGCGGAAACGCAAAAGCGGTTGGCAAGAAGGCGAAAGAAAACTTCTAAAAATTAATTTAAAAAAGTGTTTGACACTGAAAATTAATTCCTTAGAATACGCCTCCGCTTCGATAGCAAAGCTTACGAAGCAAGCTCTTTAACAATATAGACCTATCAATCTGTGTGGGCACTCGTTGATGATAATCCAATTAGATATTTCTTTCTTAACGGAAAGCGGTATCAAATTAGGTTTCAATGAAACGAAGTGACCATTGAATCGAAAGATTCAGCACAGTCAATTCAAACATTACTTATGTAATGTTCAGTATTCATTGAGCCGAACAAAATCTTAAATTGAAGAGTTTGATCATGGCTCAGATTGAACGCTGGCGGC